>NZ_JBHJVK010000026.1:0-102578 GCF_042264695.1 Kitasatospora sp. NPDC056138
CGCCGGAGAACAGGATCACCGGGCGCTCGAACTCGCCCGCCACCTCGCGGAAGACGTGCACCGACTCGGCTTCCAGGGCGTCGAGGTGCGAGAGCACGCGGGGGGCCTCGACGGAGGCCGGGGGACGGCTGTCGGCCGGTGTGCGGATGCGGTTCGAGGTCGTCATGTGATGCCCTCTCGAGAACCATTGACGGTCGGTCGGACGGTGACGGTGGCATTGACGGGCCGCATTCAACAGCGTAGCGTACACCCACTGTCTCCGACTGTTCTTGTTGTTTTGCCGACCCACTTCGTCTCATAGCGTTGTCCGTGAGAAGGGTTCTTCCGGCACATGACGCGCGAAACGGTCATTCTCCGTCTCATCTACGAAGCCATCGATGTCGTGAACGAAGGGCTGCCGCCCGGCGCGACCCTGGAAAAGGCTCCGGAACTCGCCCTGTTCGGCGCGGAGGGCCGGCTCGACTCGCTGGGACTGGTGGAGTTGCTGGCCGAGACCGAACTCAGGCTCCAGGACGAGTTCTCGGTTTCGGTCTCGCTCGTCGACGACAGGGCGCTCTCGCAGCGGAACAGCCCGTTCCGGTCGGTCGCTTCGCTGGCGAACTACGCGGCGGCGGTGCTCGGTTCGGAGCTCTCCGGGAGTGAGGCGGGTGAGTGACCGTGACCGGGTCATCGTCATCACGGGTTCGCGCAAGGGAATCGGCCGGCACCTGGCCGAGACCTTCGCCCGGCGCGGCTGGCACACCTACGGCTGCAGCCGGCAGCCCAGTGACCTGGACGACGAGCGCTACACCCACGCCTGCCTGGACGTGGCCGACGAGCCCGCGGTCGCCCGGCTGTTCCGTACGGTCCGCGCCCGGCACGGCCGGCTGGACGCCCTGGTGAACAACGCCGGCATCGCGTCCATGAACCTGGCGATGACCACGCCCGTGGCCACTCTCGAACGGGTGCTGCGCACCAATGTGGTCGGTACGTTCCTCTTCTCCCGCGAAGCGGCGAAACTGATGCGCCGTCAACGTAACGGACGTATCGTCAACTTCTCCACCATCGCCGTCCCGCTCAAGCTGGAGGGGGAGAGCGCATATGTGGCGTCCAAGGCGGCGGTCGAGGCGATGACGTCGGTACTGGCCAAGGAATACGCGGCCTACGGCGTCACCGTGAACACGATAGGTCCCCCGCCGATCGACACGGATCTGGTCCGCGGCATTCCACCGCAGAACCTCGCGGAGCGCGTCCTGGACCGGCTCGCCTTTCCCCGGTTCGGAGAACTGGCGGAAATCACCCACGCGGTGGACTTCTTCCTCAGCGAACGCGCCGGAATGATGACCGGCCAGACGCTCTACTACGGCGGTGTCTGAACCCCGATCGTCGGAGAATCGATGGACACAGGATTTCTGATCGGCGGTCGGCCGGGAAGTCGGGAGAACGACTTCATGAGCTGGCGCGGCCGAGGTTACTCGTACCGCCGGCTGATCGGCGCCATCGCCGAGTGGCACTCCCGCTTCGACCGCCTTTCGCTTCCCGCGGGCGCGGTCGTGACGGTGGAGTCGGACTACACGCCGAACACCACGGCCCTGCTGCTCGCGCTGCTGGAGCGGGATGCGATCGTCGCCCCGGTCAACCGTGACGGGCCGGCGGCGACGGCCGCCGAGATCGCTGCCGTCGCCCCGGTCTGGGGCAGCGTCGGCATCGACGCGGCCGACCGCTGGACCATCTCGGCGGGGTCCTCAGGGCCGTCCGGGCCGTCCGGGCCCTCGGGCACCGCGCCCCGGCCCCCGGTGCACCCGCTGATCGCGCGACTGCGCGGGCGCGGCCGGCCCGGCCTGCTCCTGCTCACCTCCGGCTCGTCCGGGCGCCCGAAGGCGGTGCTGCACGATGCCGACGCCCTGCTCGCCCGCTTCAGGCAGCCGCGGCCGCCGCTGCGAATGCCCGCCATGCTGGTCTTCGAACACCTGGGCGGCCTGAACACGCTCTTCCACACGCTGGCCACCGGAGGCACGCTGTACGCGCTGCCGGACCGCCGGCCGGACACGGTGTGCGCGGCCGTCGCGCGCCACCGCATCGAGGTGCTGCCGACCTCGCCCACCTTCCTGCAGCTGATGCTGCTCAGCCGTGCCCACGAACGCCACGACCTCGGCTCCCTGAGCCTGATCACCTACGGCTCCGAGGCCATGCCACAGGCCACCCTGGACCGCCTCAACGCCGCCCTGCCCGGTACCCGGATCAAGCAGACCTACGGGCTGATCGAGGTCGGGGCGTTCCCGTCGCACTCCCGGGCCCGCGAGTCGCTGTGGCTGAAGCTCGACGTCGAACACCGGGTGGTGGACGGCGTGTTGCAGCTCAGGACCCCGGCCGCGATGCTCGGCTACCTCAACGCGCCGAGCCCGTTCACCGCGGACGGCTGGTTCGTCACCGGCGACCTGGTGGAGTGCGACGGCGAGTACCTGCGGATCCTCGGCCGGGCGTCGGAGGTGATCAGTGTCGGCGGCGACAAGGTGTTCCCGCAGGAGGTCGAGGCGGTGATCCAGGAACTGGAGTGGGTCCGGGACGTCCGCGTCCACGGTGAGCCCAACGCCCTGATGGGCGCGGTGGTCTGCGCCCGGGTCCGGGTCGACGCCCCGGCGGATCCGCGCCACGGGGCCGCCGAGGTGAAGCGCCACTGCCGGGCCCGGCTGCCCCGGCACAAGGTGCCGGTCAAGGTGCTGGTCGGCAGCGCCGGGCTGCCGACCACCCGGGGCAAGAAGCTGCGGTACGTGCCGCCGGCCGCGGAGGCGAGCCGATGAGCCCGGTCCGCGTCGTGACGGCGGACGACGAGCAGGCCCTGGTCGACTTCCTCGGCGGCTTCCCCGGCGAACGGCGCGGCCCGGCGTTCTGGCGGGACCGGCTCGCCCTGTGGTGGCACCGCAACCCCGCCTTCACCGGCACACAGCCGCGCGGCTGGCTGCTGCACCGGTCCGGCGCGGTCGTGGGCTTCCTCGGAAACGTGCCGTCCGAGCTGCAACTGGACGGCAGGCCGGTGGACGTCTGGAACGCCACGACCTGGCGGGTGCGGGAGGAGTTCCGGGGCGAGAGCCTCGCGCTGCTGTTCGCGCACGCCACGGCCGCCCGGGGCGGCGTGGCCGTGTACTCCACCCCGAACGCCCGGGCGCGGCTGATCATGGACCGGCTGGGCTTCTCGCCGCTGTCCGGCGGCGACTCGACCGTGAGCCTGCTGCCGGCCGGCCCGCTCGGCCGCACCGGGCCGGCCGAACGCGCCTACGCCGCCCGGCTCGGCATCACCCCGCGGCCCGGCAGCCGGGGCGAACGCCGCACACCGCCCGGCTGCGAGGCCGTCGTGCTGCCCGACACCGACGAGCGCTTCGACGCCCTGTGGGAGCGGACCGGCCGTCAGTTCGCCGGGGCGGCGCTCCGGTCCGCCGCCACCGTCCGCTGGTACTGCTTCGCCGGCGCCCACCACCGCAAGATCCTGCTGGCCGCCCTGCGGGACGGCGCGCTGTGCGGCTTCGCCGTCGCACAGCGCGTGGAGACCGACCGGGTGCCCGTGCTGCGGCTGCGCGACCTGTGGGCCGACTTCTCGGACACCGCCGCCATCGACACCCTGTGCCTGGGCGCGGTCGCCGAGGCCGGGCGCGCCGGCTGCGCCCTGGTGCACGTCCCGCCGCTGGAGCCGCGCGTCTCCCGGCGGCTGCGCCGGCTCGGGGCGTGGCAGGGGGCGGCGCCGCCGCCGACCGGACGGCTGCGCGCCCCGGCCGGCCTGCTGCCCGACCCCCCGAGCCTGTACGTCTCCGAGAGCCTGGGTGACACCGGACTGTGACCGACATCCTCCCGCCCCCGCCCGACACCGCCGCCGTCCTCTGCTACCACGGGGTGTCCGCGGACGCCGTCGACCCGGACGTGCAGACCGTCCAGGTGCCCGCCGAGACGTTCCGCGAGCAGCTCGACCAGCTCGCCCGCAGCCACGAACTCGTCCCGCTCGGCGTGCTCGCCGACCACCTGCTGGGCGGCCGGCCGCTGGGCGCCCCCAAGGCGGTGATCACCTTCGACGACGGGTACCGCAACGTCCTCGACGTCGCCGAGCCGCTGCTGCGCGAGCGGCGGATCCCGTTCGCGGTGTTCGTGAGCACCCGTCACATCACCACCGGGGAGCGGTTCCCCACCCACGTGCTGCGTGCGGCACTGCACACGGCGCCGCCGGGCGAGGTGCGGCTGCCGAGCGCGGCCCGGACGTACCGGCTCGGCGACCGCACGTCGCGGCAACGGGCCGTGGCCGACCTGCTGCCCGTGCTGAAGGCGGCCGACCTGCGGGTGGTGCGCCGCCTGGTCGGGGAGCTCAGGGGCCTGCTGCCGGCCGGCGACTGGCCGGAGGTCGAGAGACGGTTCGCGGCCGACGCGGTGCTGGACTGGGCCGGGGTGCGCGCGCTGGCCCGGGCGGGAGCCGAGATCGGCTCGCACGGCCACGACCACGCGATCCTGCACGAGCGCGAGAGCCCGGCCGAGGTGCGCCGCCAACTCGTCGACAGCAGGCGGCAGATCGAGGCGAGGTGCGGGCCGTGCCGGTACTTCGCCTACCCCAACGGCGGCACGGCCGACGTCGGGCCGTACGCCGCGCGCCAGGTGCCGGCCAGCGGGTACCGGCTGGGCTTCGCCGCGGTGCGCGGCCTGCTCACCGCCGGGGCGGCCCCGAACCTGCTGCCGAGGGTCTTCGCCCCGGCCGAGCCCGGCCGGCTCCCGTCGCGCCTGGGCGAGGCGGCGGCGGCCACCGCGCGGTACCTGTCCTGGCAGCGGGGGCTCGGGGCACCCCGGACGAGAGGAGCGAGTGACGATGGGGCCAGGTGACGGGCGGGCCAGGCCGCCGGGCGGTGCCGACCCGGACCGTGCGGCACTGGCCGGGCGCTACCGCAGCGCGGGGGTCGCCCGGGCGTACAGCCGGCGCGCGCCGTACCCTCCCGAGGTCGACGAGATCCTGCTCGGCCTGCTCGGTTCGCAGCCGCGGATCGTGCTGGACCTGGGCTGCGGCCCCGGCACGCTGGCCCGCCGGCTCGCCCCGCACGTCCGGCGGGTCGACGCGCTGGACGCCGCACCGGAGATGATCGCCGAAGGGCGCCGGCTGCCGGGCGGCGATCACCCCGCCATCCGGTGGATCTGCGCCACGGCCGAGGAGTTCGACACCGACGAGCGGTACGGCCTGATCACGGCCGGGCGCAGTCTGCACTGGATGCGCTGCGAGACCGTCCTGCCGCACTGCCGCCGCCTGCTCACCGACGCCGGTGTGCTGGCGGTGCCCAGAAGCACCCGCGAGGTGCCGTGGCGGGCCGCCGAGGAGCGGTTCCTGGCCGGCTGGGCGACCTCCCGCCCGCGCCGGGACGTCACCGCCGAGCTGGAGCGGCGGGGGCTGTTCCAGCGGCAGGGCGAGCGGACCACACCCAGACTGACGGTCCGTCAGCCGATCGAGGACTACATCACCTCGTTCCACTCCAGGGAGGCGTTCCGGGTGGAGGATCTCGGCCTCGAACGCGCCCGCGCGTTCCGCGAGGGCTTCCGCAGGCTGCTGCGGCCGTACGCCCGGGACGGGGTGCTGAGCTTCACCGTGCTCGGCCGGGTGACCTGGGGACGTCCCGCGTGAGCGGCACGGGCGGGCGCCGCGTCCTGTTCCTGATCGAGGCGCTCACCACCGGTGGCGCGCAGCGTCAGCTCTACAACCTGGCCGTGCAGCTCGGAGGGCTGGGCCACCAGGTGTCGCTGGTGGCCTACCACCTGGTCGACTACAACCACCGCGACCACTTCCGGGGCCAGTTCGAGCGCGCGGGCGTCCCGGTGACGGAGGTCCCGGTGATGGCGCCCTGGCGGCGGCTCGGTGCGCTGCGGCGGATCGTGCGGGCCGCCGAACCGGACGTGGTGATCGCCTTCCTGCGGCGGCCCGGCCTGCTGGCGGAGCTGACCGGTCTGCCCGCGCGGCGGTTCGCACTGATCGTCTCCGAGCGCACCGGGAAGGAGGGCGGGCGCAACGTGCGGGATCTGACGCGCTTCCAGTTCCACCGCCTGGCCGACGCGGTGGTGGCGAACTCCGTGCACCTGGAGGAGTACGTCCGCGGTGCGGCGCCGTGGCTGGGACCCCGGCTGCGGCAGATCACCAACAGCGTCGACCTGGAGCACTTCCGGCCGGCCGACAGCCCGCCGCCCCCGCACGGCACGCTGCGGGTGCTGGCGGTCGGCCGCTTCCGCCCGGAGAAGAACTTCCTCGCGCTGGCCGCCGCGCTGCGGCTGCTGCGCACCACCGACCCGGCGCTCGACGTCACCGTCGACTGGTACGGCAACAACTTCTTCCGCGGGCAGACGCCCTCCCGGCGCTCGCGCCCGTACCTGGAACTGCTCGACGTCCTGCGCCGGTCCGGGCTGGAGGAGGTCTTCCGGGTGCACCCTCCGGTCACCGACGTCGTCCCGCTCTACCAGCGGGCCGACGTGCTCTGCCTGCCCTCCCGGTACGAGAGCCTGCCCAACGTGGTGTGCGAGGCGCTGGCCTGCGGCCTGCCCGTCCTGGCGAGCGCGGTCAGCGACAACCACCGCCTGGTGCGCGAGGGGGAGAACGGGTTCCTCTTCGACCCGCGTGAGCCGCACGGTGTCGCCGGAGCCGTCCGGCGCTTCGCGAAGCTCTCCGCCGAGGAGCGGGCCGCCATGGGCCGGGCCGGGCGGCGGCTGGCCGAGGAGCTGCTCGCCCCCGAGACGGCCGCGGGCCGGTGGGCGGAGCTGGTCGAGGAGGTCGTCACGGCCAGACGAGCGGCCAGACGAGCGGCCGGGCACGCGACCCGGCGGGCGGCACGGTGAGCACCGCGCAGCCGAGGTTCGTGGTCTGCTCGCTGAACCTCTGGCGGACCCGGCGCTGGCCGGACCGGGCACGCCCGCTCGACGCGTTCCTGCGCGGCCACCGGCCGGACGTCCTGGCCGTCCAGGAGCTGACGCCCGAGGTCCGTACGGCGATCGACACGTCGCTCGACGGCCACGACCGGGTGGCGGACGCTTTCCCCGGCTGGAGCCGGGAGAGCAACATCTACTGGCACCGCGGCCTGTTCGAGCCGGTGGCGCACGGGCGCGAGGACATCGGACAGCCGGAGGCGGAGCGGGGGCTGTACTGGGTCCGCCTGCGCCGGTGCGACGAGCCGGCGACGACCCTGGTGGTCGCCACCGCCCACTACACCTGGCCCGGCCACCCGGGTGAGCTGCGCACCGGCGTCAGCCCCCGCCCGGCCCAGGCCAGGGCGACCGCGGCGGCGCTCGCCCGGATCGCCCCGGCGCGGGAGGCGGTGGTCTTCACCGGCGACCTCAACGACTTCTTCCATCCGCTGCGGGTGCTGCGCGAGGCCGGACTCGACGACTCCTTCTCGGCCCTCGGGCGCACGCCGCGGCCCACCATCCCCTCGGTGCCGACCACCGGCGGGATCCCCAGCGTCGCCGACTGGATGCTGCACCGGGGACCGATCGCGCCGATGACCACCGAGGCGGTGGACTTCTTCGTCGACGGGCTCTCCCCGTCCGACCACAAGCCCCTGATCACCACCTACCGGATGGAGACGCCATGACACGGCCAAGCCCCGCGACGGGGCCCGGCTGGCCGGCGCAGCGCCTGCGCGCGCTGGCCGGCCGCCCGCGGACCGTGGTCGACGTCGGGGTGTCCCAGGGCACGCCGGTGCTGTACGAGGCGTTCCCGGACGCCTACCACGTCCTGGTCGAGCCCCGGGCGGAGTGCGAGCCACGGCTGCGCGAGATCCTGCGCGGCGTGCGGGGCGAGTACCACCTGTGCGCGGCCGGGCGCCGGGAGGAGGTCCGGGAACTGCGCCTGGAGCCGCGCCGGGCGGGCCGCAGCTCCTTCCTCGAACGCACCGCGCTCACCGCGACCGGGGACCCGCTGGAGGCCCGCGCGGTACCGGTGACCACGCTCGACGCGCTGCGGACGGCCGGCCGGCTGCGGCCGCCGTACCTGCTGAAGCTCGACACCGAGGGCTTCGAACTGGAAGTGCTCGCGGGGGCGGGGGAGTTCCTGCGGGACACCGGGCTGCTGATCGCCGAGGTGTCGGTCGCCCGGCGCTTCACGGGCGGCTACCGGTTCGCCGACTTCACCGCCGAGGCGGACCGTCTCGGCTTCGTCCTGTGCGATGTGCTGGAGGTGGTGCGGGATGCCCGGTCCGACGAAGTCAAGTACGTCGACGCCGCCTTCCGGCGCGAGGGCTGAGCCGCCGGCGCTGCGCACCGGGCCGGGGCTCGCGGTGCGCCTGTGCGCGCGGTGGTGGGAGCTGCACACCCGGCCGCAGCCGGAGCGCACCCGCGGCAACATCGCCAGGACCGACTGGCGGCCCCGGACGCCGGCGCTGCTGTTCGGGGTGCCGTTGCTGGCCGCGACCCTGCTGCTCGCCCCGGTCCTGGCCGGCCGGTTCGCCGGCCAGGGCGGGGCGGCACCGCTGGTGCGCTGCCTGGGCTGGACCCTCTGCCTGGCCGTGGTCTTCGGCTACGTGGCCAAGGTGACCACCGGGCGCCGGGGCTGGCCGCTACGGGGGCGCCACGGCGGTCACCGGGACGCGGCGGCCGTGCTGGTCGCGGCGCCGGCGCTGTTCCCCGCGGTGTCCGTGCCGACGACGGTGGGGGGCAACGCGCTCCTGCTCGCGCTGCCGCTCGCGGTCGGGGCGCACTTCTCGTACACGGAGAAGCTGCCGCGGGCCGCCGTGCAGTCGATCAACTCGGCCAGCTGGCGCGGCTCGCGGACCGCCGAGCGGTGGTGGATGCTGCTGCGGCTGCTGCTACTGGCGGCAGTGGCCGCGGGCCTGACGGCCCGGCTGCTGTCCCAGCCGGCGGGCCGGTGGATCGCCGTCGGCAGTGCGGTGCTGGGCCTGGGACTGTGGCGGGTCGGCCGCACGCTGCGGTCCGCCGGGTACTACCCGTACGTCCACCACTGGTTCGTGTTCCTGTGGCTGGCCGTGCTGAGCGCCGGATGGACGCCGCTGGTGTCCCTGGCGAGCGGGGCCTTCGTGGAGGGCGCCGCGCGGTGGAGCTGCGCGCCGCTGTGGCACCGGGACGTGCGCGGCGGTGCCGCATGAGCGGGCGGCGGCACCCCCGGGCCCGGGGAGAGCGGACCGACGGGAGGAACGCGGTGTGCGAAGCACGCGCCGGACGGCGGAGGCACCCCTCGGCCGCCACGGCCGGGGGAGGGGCGTGCGGATGAGCCTGCGGATCCGTCCCTCCGCGCTCGACAACGGTGCATGGCTGCAACTGCGCGAGTCCTGGGCGACCCGCTGGGACTCGCTGGCGGTGCACGCCCGGGCGCGCCGGTACGAGCGCGCCGACCTCGCCGCCTGCTGCCTGTTCATCGGCCATCCGCGCAGCGGCCACAGCGCCGTGGGCTCGGTCCTGGACGCCCACCCCGACGCGCTGGTGGCCCACCGGCTCGACGCGATGCGCTACATCGAGCGCGGCTACTCGCCGGCGATGCTCACCGGCATGATCACCGGCAATGTCCGCCGCTTCACCCGCGGCGGCCGCCGGCTGACCGGCTACAGCTACGCGATGCCCGGCTCCTGGCAGGGGCGGACCCGGAACCTGCGGGTGATCGGCGACCAGGAGGGCCGGCTGACCGCGCTGCGCCTGGCCCGCAACCCGGCCGCGCTGGACGCCTTCGAGCGGCGCTGGGGCGTACCGGTCAGGCTGGTGCACGTCACCCGCAACCCCTACGACAACATCACCACCTGGGCGCTGCGGCGGATGTCGGACCTGGAGTCGACCACGGCGGCGTACTTCGCGATCTGCCGCGAGGTCGCCTCGATCGCCGAACGCCGCGGCGGCGCGGGGGTGCTGCACGTGCGGCACGAGGAGTTCCTCGCGCGGCCCCGTGAACTCACCGCCGAGCTGTGCGAGTTCGTCGGACTCCAGGCCGACCGCGAGCACCTCGACCAGGCCGTCGGACTGCTCTACCCGACGCCGCACCGCAGCCGCCACGCGCAGCAGTGGCCGCCGCACCTGATCGCGCGGGTGGCCCGGGAGGCGAAGGCGTTCGCCTTCCTCGACGGCTACCACTGGGACAACTGACGTCCGACCGGGGGAGGCCGGCCATGCACCGAGTGATTCCCTGCCACAGTTCCTGTCTGCGGACCACCGACTACCTGCCCCTGCTGGCCGCGCCCGGACGCGGGCGGGCCCACCGGCAGCTGTCGCTGGAATCGGTCTGGGCGGGCCGGCTCACCGGCCGGCGCCTGCTGCCGATGCCCACCGGCCGCCACGCCCTGTGGGCCTTCCTCGCGCTGTGCCGCGGCCGGGTGGCACCCGGTGACGAGGTCGTCCTGGCCGGGTTCAACTTCTACGTGGTCGCCGCCGTGCTCCGGCAGTGGGGCCTGGTGCCGGTGTTCGCCGACATCGAGCCGGACACCCTCTGCCTCGATCCGCAGCGGATAGCTCCCCTGGTCACCGAACGGACCCGCCTGGTCGTGGTCACGCACATGTTCGGTCACCCCGCCGACCTGGCCGGCATCCGCGCGGTGTGCCGCCGGTTCGGGCTGCTGCTGTTCGAGGACTGCGCGCACGCGGTCGGCACCCGCGCGGCGGACGGCGCGCAGGTCGGTGCGGACTCGGACGGCGCACTGTTCAGCTTCGGCATCCAGAAGATCGTCAACACCTTCGGCGGCGGCATGCTGGCCGTACCCGAGGAGCTCGCGGCGGCCGGCCCGCTGCCCGGCCACCACCCCTCACCCGTCGAGGCCTTCGTCTCGGTCTGGTCCCGTGCCGCAGGCTCGGCCGTCACCCAGACACCGGTGGCCGACTGGTCCGTCCAGCCCGTGCTGCGCCTGTCACGGGCGCTGGCCCGGCGCGGCCACGGGGGTCTGAGCCGGATCCTGGAGCCCGCGCGCAACGACCCCGCCTACCGCTTCGACCCCGACGGCCGGTCGCCCTACCGCGACTTCATGCGGCCCATGCTCGCCGCCCAGCTCGGGCGGCTCGACGCGAACGTCCGGGCCAGGCGGGAAGTGCGGCAGCGGATCAGGGAGCGCCTCACCGGCGTTCCGGAGATCGGCTGGCTGGCGGAGGACCGCCACGGGCTCTCCAACGCCGCGTACTTCGGGATCCACGTCCCCGATCCGCCCGGCCTCGCCGCCTTCCTGGCCGGACGCGGGGTGACGGCCACCGCCGGCGACTTCCGCGACTGCTCGCGGCTGCCGCAGTTCGCCGCCGCCACCGCCGACTGCGCCAACGCCCGCCGGGCCGACTCCCGGCTGCTCAGGCTGCCCAGCCACCCGACGCTGGGGGAGCGCCAGATCGACCGGATAGCCGACGCCGTCCGGGACTTCTTCACGCAGCCCGCGCCGGCCTCCACCTCTCTGGCGGTCCGTCAGGGAGGCGGCCGTGGCTGACATCCAGGTCCCGATCGCGAGCTGGTCCCACCTGCTGCCCACCCGCACCCGGCTGGTGCCCTACAACCGGGCGATGACGGCCGCCCTCGACCAGCTGGCCGGCCCGGTCATCTTCCGCGGCGCCGGCCGCAGCTTCGGCGACTGCGCCTACGTCTCGAACGGCACCACCATCACCTCCGGGGAACTGCACGGCATCCTCGACTTCGACCGGAGCGCCGGCGTCATCGAGTGCGCCAGCGGGACCTCGCTGCTGGCGCTGCACCTCGCGGTCAGCGGCAGCGGCTGGGCCGTGCCGGTCTACGGCGGCACCCGCTGGGCGACCGTCGGCGGTGCGATCGGCAACGACATCCACGGCAAGAACCACGCCCGCCGCGGCAGTTTCGGCAATCACGTCCTCGGCCTCACCCTGCTCACGGTGGACGGCAGCCTGGTCACGGCCTCGCCCGACAGCCACCCCGACCTGTTCGCCGCGACCGTCGGCGGGATCGGGCTGACCGGCCTGATCACCTCGGCCCGGCTGCGGCTGGTGCCCGCCGTCTCGGACACGGTACGGGTGCGGGCCGTCCCCTTCACCCGCACCGCCGGCCTCGGGCGGTTGCTCGAACAGACCGACTGCGGCTACCAGTTCGGTTGGCTTCGGCACCCCTGCCAGCAGGCGTGCGGGCTGCACTACCGCGCGGAGCACGTTGCGGTGGACCGGCCCCGCGACCGGGATCCGCGCCGCCGGGGCGCGCTGCGGGTCAACCTCGCCACCCCGGTGGTGCTCGGCAGCCTCGACCGGCTGCGCCACCTCGCGCACCGACGGCTGGACCGGACGATGCACGTGATCGACCTCAACTACTGGGGCGACCGCTTCGAGTTCCGCAGCAACCTGTTCGGCCGCCGGGGCTTCCACGAGTACCAGTTCACCGTGGCCGCCGAGGTCTTCGACGAGGCCGTGCGCACGCTCGGCGGCATGCTCGCCGGGGCCGGCCTGCACAGCTACTTCACCGTCGCCAAGCGGCTCGGCGGCCAGCGCCCCCCGGGCCTGCTCTCCTTCCCCCGGGAGGGCTGCACGCTGAGCACCCAGATCCCCGACGGGCCGGGCGTGCTCGGCGTGCTCCGGTCCTTCACCGAGATCGTGATCGACCTGGGCGGACGGGTCTACCTGGCCAAGGACTCCTGTGTGACGAAGAACCAGCTGGAGCGGATGTATCCGGAGATCGACCGGTGGCGCGGGATCGTCGAGAGATACGACCCGAAGGGTCTCATCCAGTCCGACCTGGCCCGGCGACTGGACCTCAAACCATGGTGAGCACAACGGAGTTCGGGGGCGGAATGAGGAACGCGCGCGTGGTGGTGGCGGGCCAGGGCTACGTCGGCCTCCCACTGGCCGTCCGGGCGGCCGAGGCGGGCCACCGGGTCCTCGGCTACGACGTGGACGAGCACCGGGTCAAACGGCTCGTCCTCGGCCGGTCCTACGTGGCGGACGTGGCCTCGGAGCGGCTGCACCCGCTGCTGGCGTCCGGCGCCTACCGGGCCGGCCTCGACCTGACCGGCTGCGCCGGCTTCGACATCGCGGTGATCACCGTCCCCACGCCGCTGCGGGACGGCACACCGGACCTCTCCCACGTCCGGGAGGCCGCCCGGACCATCGGCGGCCGCCTGCGCCGCGGGGCGACCGTGGTCCTGGAGTCGACCACCTACCCCGGCACCACGGACGAGGTGGTCCAGCCGATCCTGGAGGCCGCGTCAGGACTGGTCGCGGGCCGTGACTTCCACCTCGGTTACAGCCCCGAGCGCATAGACCCGGGCAACCGGCACTGGAACCTGGTGAACACCCCCAAGATCGTCTCCGGGATCGACCGGGCCTCGCTGGAGCGCGTCCGGGCCTTCTACGCGACTTTGGTGGACACCGTCGTCCCGGTCGCCGACTGCCGGACGGCCGAGCTCAGCAAGCTGCTGGAGAACACCTTCCGGCACGTCAACATCGCACTGGTGAACGAACTCGCCATGTTCGCCCACGACCTGGGCATCGACGTCTGGGCGGCGATCGAGGCCGCCGCCACCAAGCCGTACGGCTATCTGCGGTTCGTGCCCGGCCCGGGGGTCGGTGGGCACTGCCTGCCGATCGACCCCTCGTACCTGTCCTGGCGGGTGGAGCGGACCCTCGGGCAGCGGTTCCGCTTCGTGGAGCTCGCCAACGACATCAACAGCCACATGCCCGACTACGTGGTCAGCCGGCTGATCGAGGCGCTCAACCGGCGCGAACGGGCCGTCAACGGTGCCCGGATCCTGCTGCTGGGCCTCGCGTACAAGGCCAACACCGGTGACGCCAGGGAGACTCCGGCCGCCCGGATCATCCAACTGCTGGGCCGGCTGGGCGCGGAGGTCCGGGTGGCGGACCCGCACGTGATCGACGCGCTGCACACCGGGAGCCAGGAGCTCCTCGACGCGCGGCGGGTCTGCGCCACGCCCGACGAACTGCGGGCCGCCGACGCGGTCGTGCTGCTCGCCGACCACGACGAGTTCGACTACGACGCCATCGAAACCCACTCCGCCTACGTGCTGGACTGCCGACACCGCGTCGGCGGCGACCGCACCGAAGCCCTGTGACCAGGAGGACCCGTCGTGCGGATCGCGATCACGGGAGGCGCCGGATTCATCGGCGGCAACCTCGCCCACGCGCTTGCCAGCAGGTCCGAGATCTCCCACATCCGGGTGGTCGACGACCTCTCCACCGGCAGCCGGGCGAACCTGGAGGGCGCCGCGGTGGAGTTCTTCGAAGGCAGCGTCCTTGACCCGGGCCTGCTCGACCGGGTGTTCCGCGGCGTCGACAGCGTCGTCCACCTCGCCGCCCTGCCGTCCGTGCCGCGTTCCGTCCGGGATCCACTGGCCAGCCACCACGCCAACGCCACCGGCACCTTGCAGGTCCTGGAGGCCGCGCGCCGGGCGGGTGGCCCCCAGGTGATCGCGGCGTCCTCGTCCTCGGTCTACGGACTGAACCCGCACCTGCCCAAGCACGAGGAGCTGCGGGCCGCCCCCAGGAGCCCGTACGCCGTCGGCAAGCTCGCCTCGGAGGCGTACCTGACCGCCTACCACCACTGCTACGGGCTGCCCGTGCTCCCGTTCCGGTTCTTCAACGTGTACGGCCCCCGGCAGCCCGCCGGGCACGCGTACGCCGCGGTCGTCCCGACCTGGATCGGCGCACTGCTCACCGGGCAGCCGCTGGTCGTCCACGGCGACGGGAACCAGAGCCGGGACTTCACCTACGTCGAGACGGTCTGCCAGGTGCTGGGCGCGGCGGCAGTGGGCCGGGTCGTCCACCCCGACCCGGTGAACCTCGCCTTCGGCACCCGCACCTCACTGCGCGCCCTGATCGCCGAGTTGGAATCGGCAACCGGGCTGCGCGCCGAGGTCCGGTACACGGCTGCCCGGGTCGGCGACGTCAGGAACTCGCAGGCCGACAACACCAGGCTGCGCGCCCTCTTCCCGGACGTGGCCCCGGTGCCGCTGCCGGAAGGCCTCAGACTGACCGTCGACTGGTTCAGGTCGGCCCCCGACGCGGTTCGGGCCGGGGTAGGCCGGGTCGACGGTTCACCTGATCAGGTGATTCCCTCGCCTGTCAGTCGCATGCGAAGGAAGCCGGACACGGGCCACCGCTAGCTTCGGTCGAGGCCGGCTGCCGGTCGATCTCCGCCGCGGCCGGCCGGCGTACCGGTTCCACATCCAGTCGGAGCGCAAGCCCCGACGAACGTCCGCATACGGGTAGCGGCGGCCCGAGCCGCCCGCACCGGCCGTCCCGGCCAGAACTCGGAGGAGACCGCACCGTGACTTCCGTTCTCGACAGCTCCAGGACCGAGCAGTTGGCAGTACCCGGCACGATCACCGCGTTGGCGGGGAGCGGGGTCCGGGGCTTCGGCGGTGACGGTGGTCCGGCGGTGGACGCCCTGTTGAACCACCCGTCGGGGATCGTGTTCGACGACCGGGGGAACCTGCTGATCGCCGACACGCACAACCACCGGATCCGGGCCGTCTCGCCGGACGGCCGGATGAGTACGCTCGCCGGTACCGGGGTCCGGGGCTTCGGCGGTGACGGCGGGCCGGCGGTGGACGCCCTGTTGAACCACCCGTCGGGGATGCTCCTCGACGATCGGGGGAACCTGCTGATCGCCGACACGCAGAACCACCGGATCCGGGCCGTCTCGCCGGACGGCCGGATGAGTACGCTCGCCGGCACCGGGGTCCGGGGCTTCGGCGGTGACGGCGGGCCGGCGGCCGAGGCCGTGCTGAACCAGCCGATCGGGCTGGTGCTGGACGCCTTCGGGCACCTCTACCTGGCCGATCACAGCAACCACCGGGTCCGGCGGATCGCACCGGACGGCCGCATCACGACGGTGGCCGGCGGAGGCACCGCGCGCGGGGCGGCCGCCGAGGGCGGACCGGCCACCGCCGCCGAGCTGTACTACCCCTCGGGCCTCGCGCTGTGCCGCTCCGGAACGCTCTACTTCACCGACACCCACAACCACCGGGTCCTGAAGGTCACTCCCGACGGGCTGCTGCTGCCGGTGGCGGGCACGGGCACCGAGGGGGACAGCGGCGACGGCGGCCCCGCGGTCGCGGCGCGGCTCGACAAGCCGCTCGGACTGGTGCTGGACGGCTCCGGGAACCTGTACGTCGCGGACTGGGGCAACCACCGCGTCCGCCGGGTCACACCGGACGGCGGGATCTCCACCGTGGCCGGGACGGGCCGCAGCGGCAGCACCGGGGACGGCGGCCCCGCCGCGTCCGCCCGGCTCTACTACCCCGCCGGGCTCGCGCTGGACCCGTCCGCAGCCCTCCACGTCGCGGACTGGGCCGGTCACCGCGTGCGCCGGATGCCGTCGGCCGCCAGGACCCCCGAGCGGCCGGGGACCGCGGAGCTCGTCAGCGAACCGGTGGGCCCCGGCGTGGTGCAGCGGGGGATGCCCTTCGACCTCGGGACCAGGCTCCGGAACCGGGGGCCGGTCACCGCCCGCGGCGAGGACGTCACGGTGGTCCTGGCCCTGCCCGAGGGCCTGACCGCGCTCTCCGGCCGCGGTGGCCCGGCCGGGCAGTGGGAACGGAGCTTCCCCGGGGCGCGGCTGCGGATCGATGACGGCTCGCTGGACGGGGTGTTCCGGGTCCGGGCCGCCGAGACCGTCCGGCCCGGACCCTACACGGCGGAGCTGACGGTCAGGCACGAGACGGGGGACCACCTCCAGGAGCACACCGTCCTGCTGACCGTGGCCGTCGTCGCCCCGACCCCGGAACTGGACGAGTCGGCACTGACGGTACGTCAGGACAGCGTGCCAGAGGCGGCACCCGGCCAGTCGGCCGTCCTGACCGTGGCGCTCGAAGCCTGCGCCGGGCGACGGGTGCAGCCGGGGGGAGTGCTGCAGCGGTTCACGGCCCCCGGCGGCTTCGTCTTCACCGGAGTGCCGACGTACCACTACGGCAGCTCCCACGCCGGATTCCTGGACGGCTGCCGGATCGAGGACTCGGGCCGGACGCTCACGGTGATCGGCAACCCGCACCTGAACACCACGGGCGACGACTGCGGCCCGCTCATGTACGTGATCCCGGTCAAGGCCGCCGACGACGCCGAGGCCGGCACCCGGACGGACGGCGTGGTGATCATCGGCCGCAACGGTCCGGTGCCCCTGGCCGGGACGGTCACGGCCGGCCCCGGAGCCGAACCGAAGGTCGACGCCCTCGCGCTCGTCGACGGCGTCGACCGGTCGCACGACGGGTCCCAGGGCGGGTCGCACAACGGGTCGGGGTCGGTGCGGATCCGGGCACTTCGGGGTGGCCGGGGAGTTGCAGGAGTCCGCCTGCGGTTCACCCTGGCCGAGTCATCCCGTGCGGTCTTCGCGCTGACCACGGGGCCCTGTCCGCAGGCCGACGTCCGGACCGGTCCGGACGGCGTCGCGATGCTTCCCCCGTGGTCGTCCGGCGGCGCGTTCCCGTCCGGAGGCGTGGGAGGCGGGCAGGTGGAGGTCGACGTCTGTGCGCCGGACAGCCCCGCGGCAGAGGTGCTGCGCCTGTCGGTGGCGCCCTCCGCCGGGCCGGCGGGGCCCGTGCCCCATCGCCGTGCCGCCGCCCGGCGGACGGGAGTCTGAAGCCGGCCCCGGGGCCCTGGCGGGCGGAGCCGTCGTGGACGGGGCCTCGACATCCGCGGGCACGGTGCTCCGCGGGCACGGTGCTTCGCCGGCATGGTGCCGGGCGGGCTCGCCGCGGTTCTCGTCGCGGTGGTCGCGTGGATCTGCGGCAGCCGGCTCCGGTCCGGAGCCGACTGTCCGGAGGCGGGGGTCCGCCGCCCTGACGGTCGCTCAAGAACCCTGCGGAGCTCGCGGCCGGATCCACGGTCCGGCCCGACCCTCTTTTCTAACACTGTTTGAATCTTGTCGTGGCCGACGCTAGTGTCGCCCTCGGATCGTTCCGAACGGTGTTCGAAGGGGGGTGGTGACGATGGGCGCGGTGCTGTTCAACGTGACCACGGCAGGGCTGATGGTGCTGATGTTCAAGGCGGGGCTGGCGCTGATCGGCGAGGACACGGTGGGCCGGCGTCGTCTCCCGTGGGCCGCGATCGGGGTGACGGTGGTCGCGCTCGGCGGCGTGCTGACCCAGCTGTGCTGGTCCGGGGCGATGGACGCCTTCGACAGCGACCCCGCCAGGTCCGGCTGGTGGCGGGTCGTCACCTCGGTCTTCATGCAGAACGGCGGCCTCGGCGGGGCGGCCTGGAACATCGCCACCCTCGCCGTCATGGCCGCCCTGGCGGAGTGGTTCTGGGGCGGCCCCCTGATGCTGGGCCTGTTCGCCGCGGGCATCCTCCTGCCGCAGCACATCGACGCCCTCTTCGGCTGGTCCGACCGTACCGAGACCGATCCCCGCAACTTCGCCGGGAGTTCCGGCGCCACCTACTTCCTCGCCGCGACCCTGGCCGCTGCCCTCCTGCTGCGTGCCAAGGCCGACGGGGCCGTCCGGACGGAGCGGCTGCTCGCGCTCGCCGTGCCGGCCGTCGGCCTGGTCCTGTGGTTCGCCCAGTCCAACGGGCACGGGCTGGTGGTGGCCTACGGGTTCGCGCTCGGCGCCCTGGTCCGGCTCCTGGCCGGCCCGGTCATCCGTCCCGACCGGGACCTCAGGCGGCCGCCGCGCATGACGATGGCCGCGCTGGCCTCCGTCGTCGGCAGGCGGCCCCGGCAGGCCGACTAGGGTCCGGCCGGTCGATCCCGCACGGGCGTCGACGCCCCTGCAGAACCGCTACCCCGCAGGCCCGGTCGGCGAGGGCCTGGCGCCGGACGGCTCCAAGGCTCGGGCGCCGCGCCCGAGTTCCATGCTGCGCGGTGGCCCGTAGGAGTCCGGGCACCACCGCGGGCCACACCATCGCGTCACCTGTCCCAGGGGAGGATGTTCATGTCGAAGCACGGGTACCAGGAGTTCTCGAAGCGGGTGGAGCAGGAGGTCGCCAAGCTCGTGGACCGGACCAACCGGGAGGCGGCGCAGGCCGTGAACCGGGCACTGGGCAAGGGCGGCGGCGCCGGGGCCTTCGACCACGCCCACTGGCAGGACCGGCTCGACGAACTCATCGCCACCCACCGCATCCCCGGGGCGACCCTGGCCGTCCTCGCCGACGGGGAGATCCACGAACTGGCGAGCGGCATCCTGCACACCCGGACGGGCGTCGGGGTCACCACCGACTCGGTGTTCCAGATCGGTTCGGTCAGCAAGGGCTACACGGCCGCGCTGGTGATGATCCTCGTCGACGCCGGGAAGCTGGATCTGGACGCGCCCGTCGTGGACGTCCTGCCGGACTTCACCGTCGCCGACCCGCAGGCCGGCCGGACGATCACCGTGCGGCAGCTGCTCAACCACACCAGCGGCATCGAGGGCGACCACGTGAACGACACGGGCCGCGGCGACGACTGCCTGGCCCGCTACGTCGACGGCGCGCGGAACGTGGGCCTCACCAACCCGCCCGGCGCCACCATGTCGTACTCCAGCACCGCCTACAACGTCCTCGGCCGGATCGTCGAGGTGGTGACCGGCGGGACCTGGGACGAGGCGCTCAAGGAGCTGGTCTGCGACCCGCTGGGCCTCGAACACACGATGACGCTGCCCGAGGAGGTGCTGCGCTTCCGCGCCGCGATGGGGCACATGGGCGAGCCCGGGGAGGACCCGGAGCCCACCCCGCTGTGGAACATGCTGCCCCGCTCCGCCGGTCCGTACGGCGGGATCAGCGCCACCGCCGCCGACGTGGTGCGGTTCGCCCGGCTGTTCATCGACGGCGGCGCGGCGCCGGACGGCACCCGGGTGCTCTCCGCGGCGGCGGTCGAGGCGATGCTGACCCGCGAGGTCGAGATGCCCGACCAGTGGTTCCTCGGCGCCCACTGGGGCCTGGGCTGGGGCCTGTTCGAGTGGGACGGCGTGCGCGGGTTCGGGCACGACGGCAGCACCTTCGGACAGCTCGCCTACCTGCGCGCCATCCCGGAGAAGGGCTTCGCCGTCGCGCTGCTGACCAACGGCGGGGGCGCCGCGCCCAAGGTCCACGAGGCACTCTGCCGCGAACTGAGCGCCACGTTCGCCGGGGTGACGATGCCCCGGTTCGGACCGGCCGGGAACCAGCCGGCCGAGGATCACCCGGCCGTGCACACCGAGCCGTTCATCGGCGAGTACAGGCGTGAGGGCTTCCTCATGACCATCTCCGCCGCCGCCTCGGGCGAGGGTGTGCTGGACCTGAGGTACGAGGGAATCGGAGGTCTGGCGGGCACCTTCGAGCCGCTGGTCTGGCACCTGACCCCGGTCTCGGACACCCCGTCGAAGACGGTGTTCGCCGGCCGCCGCAACGACAAGGACGCCTGGATACCGGTGGTGTTCTACGCGCTGGCGGACGGCAGCCGCTACGTCCACTTCGGCGTCCGGGCCACCGCCAAGTCCTGCTGACCGGCCGCGCAGACCGGCTGCGCTGACCGGCCCCGGGGGACGGCTCGGCGGGACGCGGAAGCGACCGTAACTCTCCGGCGCTGCCGCGCAGTTCCAGCTGCGGCCCCCGGCCCCGGCCCCCGGCCCCCGGACCGCCCGGCAGCGGGCCGGTCGGAGCCTCGGTCGGCCGGGGCACGGGCGCTGAGACCGGGCGCGCGGTCGACCGCTTCCGGCTCGTTCAGCCGTCGTAGCGGTAGTAGTCCAGGGAGATCTTGACCGGTCCGTCGCCCGAAGCGGCCGAGAGCACCTGGACGATGGCGATGTCCTGGTTGCCCTGCGCGCGGACACAGAAGGTGTGGCCGGCCTGCAGAACGCCGAACTGCAGCCGGGTGACCGGTTGGCTGTCGACGCCCTTGAGGCATTCGGCGGTTCCGAGTTGGTCGTCCTGGCCGATGTAGGCGTCACTGCTGTCGGGAACGTAGAACTCGTCGGCGGTGCGGCCGACGTACCAGGTCGCGGATCCCTCGGGGGCCACCTTGCCGGTCTTGATGTCGAACTCGTAGGTGTGGTCCGGTGAGGTGAGCTCGGCACCGGTGTAGACGGCGGTGTAGCCGGGGGCCGCTTCGGCCGGGTCCGAGGACGCTGCCGAATCCGGGTCCGATGCCGCGGGCGAGGCCGGCCGGCCCGAGGACGAGTCGCTGTCGGCGGCCGAGGTGTCGTCCTGACCGAGGTGGTCGAACAGGGCGAACGCCCCGGCCGCGCCGATGAGCAGGGCCACGGTGGCCGTCAGCGCCGTTCTCCGCAGCGAACGTCGCCGGGTGGATCCCGACCGGGTGCGTCGGTGTGCTTCCGGTTCGCTCGCTTCCGGTTCCTGCGGTGGTACCGGCGAGGGGACGGCGGGCGCTCCGGGCCGGGGGACGTCCGGCAGGGTTGCCAGGGCGGTGGGCGGCGGGGGCGGTGCCTGGGGCAGGTCGGCCCGTTCTGCGAGCTCCGAGCTGACCTGGTGCGGCAGCCAGTCGTCGGCGAACCTGAGGTCCCCGCCCACCGCCGGGTGGAGCCGGGCGGCCTCGATCACCTGAGCGGTGGTCGGACGGTGCTCGGGCTGCTTGGCCAGGCAGTGCCGGAGGAGCTCGTGCAGTCCGCCCGGGACGCGGGTGAGGTCCGGTTCCTCGTGGACGGCCCGGTACAGCGCGACCGACTCCGGTCCGTCGCCGAAGGGCGGTGTGCCCCCCGCGACGTAGACGGCCAGGGCGCCGAGGGCGAACACGTCGGTGGCGGGTGTCGCGGTCATGCCCAGGGCCTGTTCGGGTGCCATGAAAGCGGGCGAGCCGATGCGCAGACCGGTGGCGGTCAGCGCGCTGGCGTCGGCGGCACGGGCGATGCCGAAGTCGATGACCCGCGGGCCGTCGGCGGCTATCAGGACGTTGGCGGGCTTGAGGTCACGGTGGACCACCCCGCTGCCGTGGACGGCCTGCAACGCCTCGGCGATGCCGGCCACCAGCAGGAGCACGGTCCGCTCCGGGAGTGGTCCGTACCGCTGCACCACCTGCTGCAGCGAGGGGCCCGGTACGTAGGCGGTGGCCAGCCACGGAACGGCGGCGTCCACACCCGCGTCGACCACCTGGGCGGTGTACAGCCCGTGGATCCGCCGGGCGTTGGCCACCTCCTGGGCGAACCGCTGCCGGAACTCGGGGTCCTCGGCGAGGTCGGGCCGCACCACCTTGAGCGCCACCGGCCGGCCGCCCGGCGTGTGGGACAGGTACACCCGGCCCATGCCGCCGGCGCCGAGACGGGCGGACAGGCGGTATCCGGCGACCACGTCGGGGTCGTCCGCGGACAGCGCCTGGAAGCTCGGGGGCACGACGGCACCTGGTCGGTCTGCGGACACGTGACTGCTCCTCAACGGGACGGGGCGAGCGCATCCGGAGACGGCCCATCAGCCCGAGCGGGGTTCCTCGTGCCGGTCTCAACCGTGCGGCCGCCGACCCCGGGGCGGCTCCAGTCTAGAGGGGGCGTCAGCCGTCGGTTCCAGCCGCCTCCCGTCGGATCGGCGGAACCGGGTCCCAGGCATGCGGCGCGCAGTCGGTGCGTGCACGGACCGGTTGGGCCGCCGCCAGCCCGGACCTGTGCGGTCGGGCCGCTGCGGGTTCTGCGGCGCAGGCCGCCCGTCGGTGTGCGGGGGACGGTGTGGTGCCGCAGACGAGGTCGTTCGTCGCAGGACGGTAACAGGCGTCACCTGGCGGGTGGGGTCGGCGTGTAGGGATGTGTCAGCAATTGAAGCTCCGGCCGCGGGTGTCCGACGGGCCGGGCAGTATCAGGGGGTTCATCATGTCGGCTCACGGTCGTCTGTTCGCCGCTGCGGCTGTTGCCGCGACCGCCGTTCTCTCGCTCACGGCCTGCGGGGGCGGTGCCGCGACTGCCGCCGGGCCGGCGGCGTCCGGTGCGCAGTCCGGTTCGTCGGCCGTCGCGCAGGGGTCGGGGGCACCGGCTGCCGCGTCGGGAGCGCCTGCGGGTGTGGGGCAGTCCGGTGGCAAGTCCGGTGCCAAGTCCGTTGGGGTGGTGGCGAAGTCGGGGGGTGCGGAGGTCCCGCTGTGCGGCAGCTCGGAGAAGGAGAGCGATGTGGCGGCCGAGATGGTCGGCCTGAGCGGGAGTGCCGACCCCCGGTGGACCGGTGTCGTCAAGCTGACCAACGTGTCGGGGCACGACTGCGTGGTGTACGGGGCCGCCGATGCGCGGACCGACCACACGTCCGGCGAGTTCACCAGGCTGACCACCGGTGTCCTGGGTGGCGGGTCGTTCGCCGCCGACCGGGCGCACGGGACGGTGCTGCGGGCGGGTGGGGCGGTGTTCCAGCCCGTCACCTGGCTGTCCTCGCCGCCGGTCGCGCCCAACGCGAGCTGCACGACCGGATCCCTTCTCGTCCTGGTCCGCAACGAGGGGGTGCTGTCCGTGAGCGTTCCCGTCAAGGACGCGCGCTACTGCCCGGCCAAGGAGAGCGGTTCCCCGCAGGTGCTGATCGGTGTTCCGCAGCCCACCCTGGACCAGGCGCGGGCCCAGCTCCGGAACCTCGGCGGCAAGTAGCGCACCCGGGCAGCCCGCCTGCCCGCCTGCCCGCCCGGCCGCTCGACAGGGGAGCGGTTTTGTATCCGTCGGGTATCAGGGAGCGCTTGGTTGTCCGTCGAACCGGTGCGCCGCCCCACGGCGACGAACGGCCCGCAGCGCGCCGAACAGCCCTGGATCCGGCCGCTGCCCGAGCCGCTCCACCCACTCCGACCTGCATGTTCTCGGATCGGGGAGGCTCCCGAGCGGGTGCTGCGGGTGCGTCGTCCGACGTGGTCGCCGCACCCGCTGCCTGCCGTATCGTTCCTCTCGAGCCGTCGGCTGTGCGTGAGCGCACTCGGGACCGAGGCCTCACCCGGCCCGTCCCAAACCCGCCCCGTCCGAACAGGAGTCGTCCCCGTGTCCTCGCCCGCCCCGGCCCCGGCCGATCCACGCCCCGTTCGCGTGTTGCTGGTGGAGGACGACGACCTGATGCGCCGGTCCTTCACCGTCGCCCTCGAACGCTACGGCTACCGGATGACGGCCGCGGCCGACGGCCTCGCGGGGCTGGAGCTCTTCCGCGACGACAGCTTCGACCTGCTGGTCCTGGACGTGATGCTGCCCGGTCTGGACGGGATCGGCCTGTGCCGCAGAGTCCGGGAGACCAGCCTGGTGCCGATTCTGATGATGTCCGCTCGCGGCGACGGGCTCGATGTCGTCGCCGGTCTGGAGGCCGGGGCGGACGACTACGTGGTCAAACCCGTGGACACCTACGTCCTCGTGGCACGCATCCGCTCGCTGCTGCGACGGGCGACCTACGCGCCCGCCCCGGGAGCCGGGCGCGCCACGGGCGAGGAGCCGGCCCCGTCCGGGAAGGACCTGCTGGTCTTCGGGGACCTGAGCATCGACACCGGCGGTCTGGAGGTGTCCGTCTCCGGGAGCCCGGTGGCGCTGACCCCGACCGAGCTGAAGCTGCTACTGGAGTTCGCCGCTCACCCGGGCGTCGTGCTGGAACGGTACACCCTGCTGCGCAACGTCTGGGAGTACGGCTGGGACGGCGACAGCCGGGTCGTGGACCTGTGTGTGCAGCGGTTGCGCAGGAAGCTCGGCCGGGACCGGATCGAGACGGTCCGCGGCTTCGGCTACAAGCTCAGGCGCTGAGGCCGGTGCGCCCGTTCCAGCGGCCGCGCTCCGCCCGCGTGCCGCTGCGCTGGAAGATCGCCGCGCTGGCCGCGGCCACCGCGTGCCTGGTGGCGGTGGCGGTGGGCGTGCTGGTCCACCTGTGGACCGCGCGCGACATCCGCCAGCAGGCCGACATGCGGGCGTTCAACACCGTGTACTCGGCCATGGACACCTACCGGCGCACCGGAACGCTGGCGGACGGTGCCGAGCTCGACCCCGCCGCGTTGCCCGCCGCGCTGCGGTACCCGGCCGACGGCGACCGGCACACGGCCTACGACGGGCGCGTCGACGGCAATCTGGGGCCGAGCGTCTGGGCCGCCCAGCGGGTCGGCGGCCCGGGCAGCCGGGTGCTGGCCGTCCAGGTCAACATGAGCCCGGAGCTCCACGGGCTGCACCGGCTGGACGTGAGCGTGGCGGTGGCCTCACTGGTCTCGCTCGCGGCGGCCGTGCCCCTGGCGGTCTACGGGGCCGGGCTGATCAGCCGCCGACTGCTGCGGGTCTCCGAGACCGCGGGCCGGATCTCCGCCGGGGACCTCGACGCCCGGACCGGGCCCACCAAGGGCCGCGACGAGGTGGCCGACATCGCCGCCACCGTCGACCTCATGGCCGACAGCCTCGGCCGACTGCTGCGCACCGAACGCCGGTTCACCGCGGACGTGGCCCACGAACTGCGCACCCCCGTCGGCGGCCTGCTGGCCGCCGCCGACCTTCTGCCGCCCGGTGAGACGGAGGACCTGCTCCGGGCGCGGGTGCGGGACCTGCGCGGCCTGATCGAGGACCTGCTGGAGATCTCCCGGCTGGACGCCGGCGCCGAACAGCCGGTCCGGGCCCACGTGCCGCTCGGCGCGGTCGTCCGCGAGGCCGTGGCGCGCACCGGATTCGACACGGACGTCACCGTCGCCGACGCACGGCACGCGGTGGCCGGCACGACCGTGGAGACCGACCCGCGCCGCCTCGAACGGATCGTCGGCAACCTCGTCATCAACGCCCACCGGCACGGGCACACCCCGGTCGAGGTCACCGTCGAGGGCCGTACGGTCGTCGTGCGCGACCACGGCCCCGGCTTCCCGCCGGACCTGCTGCTCGACGGTCCGCGCCGCTTCCACACGGGCACGGCCGAGCGCGGATCGGGCCACGGCCTGGGCCTGACCATCGCGCTGGGCCAGGCCCGGCTCCTCGGCGCCGAACTGCGCCTGGACAACGCCCCGGACGGTGGCGCCGTCGCCACCCTGCTCCTGCCGGCCTGACCACCTGCCGGCCTGACCACCTGCCGGCCTGACCACCTGCCGGCCCGGCCGTCCGGCCGCTACGGAACCGCGACGGAGCAGCCGGAACTGCCGGAACTGCCGGAACTGCCGGAACTGCCACAGACCAGAGCGCACGCCGATACACGGCTGCCCAGGCCCCGATACGTTCCCCGGACACCCTTCGAAGTGCACCTTCCCGCACCCGAAGTGGAGTCCCGCCGTGACCGCCGAACCCCTCGCCGCACTCGCGCTGCACCCGACCGCCGGAATCGCGGCCGCCACCACCGACCTGTCGAAGGTCCACGGCAGCGGTGACACCCGTGTGGTCGCCCTGGACCGGGTCAGCATCGCCTTCCGGGAGGGTGAGTTCACCGCGATCATGGGCCCCTCCGGCTGCGGCAAGTCCACCCTGATGCACTGCGCCGCCGGGCTCGACCCGGCCAGCTCAGGCTCCGTGCGCATCGGCACCACCGAACTGGGCACGCTCGACGACCGGCAGCTCACCGAGCTGCGCCGCGACCGGATCGGCTTCGTCTTCCAGGCGTTCAACCTGCTGCCGACGCTGACCGCGCTGGAGAACATCACGCTGCCGCTGACCATCGCCGGACGCCGCCCCGACCGGCCGTGGCTGGACCGCGTGGTCTCCATGGTCGGCCTCTCCGAGCGCCTCGGGCACCGGCCCGGACAGCTGTCCGGCGGGCAGCAGCAGCGCGTCGCGGTGGCCCGCGCGCTGGTCTCCCGCCCCGCGATCGTCTTCGGCGACGAGCCCACCGGCAACCTCGACTCCCGCGCCGGGGCCGAGGTCCTCGGCTTCCTTCGCGACTCGGTGCGCGAGCTCGGCCAGACCGTGGTCATGGTCACCCACGACCCGGCCGCCGCCGGCTACGCCGACCGCGTGGTCTTCCTCTCCGACGGCCGCCTGGTCGACGAGATGGCCCACCCGACCCCGGAGCGGGTCCTGGACCGGATGAAGGCCCTCGACACCCGCGCCCGCACCAGCTGAGCCGCCTTCACCCCGGCCCAGGGCCCCGGCACCGCCACCCGAAGGTCTCCGCCGGGCCCGTCTCCGTCGAGACCGCCGCCCCGGGCTCCACGCACCTGTGTCGCACGCGCCCGCGTCCCCGCGTCGTATCCCCACCTCCCCGAAAGCCACCCATGCTGAGAACAGCCCTGCGCAACGTCCTGGCCCACAAGGGCCGCCTGGTCATGACCGTCCTCGCGGTCTGCCTGGGTGTCGCGTTCATCTGCGGCACCCTCGTCTTCGCGGACTCCTCCGCCGCGGCCGCCCGCGCCGCCGCGTCGAAGAACTTCGCGGACACCGCGCTCACCGTGACCCCGAAGGACTCGCCGTCCGGGGCCGCCGCGGACCAACACCCCACCGTGCTCGACGACGCGCTCGTACGGAGACTGGCCGACGTGCCCGGTGTCGCCGCCGTACGGCCGTCGGTCGACGGCTCGGCAGTCCTGAACGCCGCGGACGGCACTCCGCTGCGGGCCGGCAAGGCGTGGGCGAACCTGGCCGCCGCCTACGTACCGGACAAGGACGGCAAGGACGGCCGCTATCCGCTGGTCAAGGGCCACGCCCCCCGGAACGGCGATGAACTCGCCGTGGACAGCGGCACCGCAGCCGCCGGCGGATTCGGCATCGGCGACCAGGTCACGCTGGCCACTGACGGCCCGGTCCTGACGAAGCGGCTCGTGGGCATCGTCACTACCCGGGACACCCGGGTGACCGCCGGCGGCACGCTCGCCCTGTTCGACGAGGCGACCGCCCAGCGGCTGTTCGCGTCCCCGGGCCACTACAACGCGATCGATCTGTCCGCCACGCCCGGCACCGACCGGTCGGAGCTCGCCGACCGGGTCACCGCGGTGCTCCCGGCCGACCGGGCCGAGGCCGTGAGCGGCGCCGCCCAGGCCGCCCAGCAGGCCACCTACGTCGACACGCTGACCCGGGGTTACCAGAAGCTGCCGATGGTCTTCGCCGGAGTCTCGCTGTTCATCGGGTCGTTCCTCATCGTCAACACCTTCACCGTGCTCGTCGCCCGGCGTACCCGTGAGATCGCGCTGCTGCGGGCGATCGGCGCCTCGCGCCGCCAGGTGGTCCGCTCCGTCCTCTGGGAGGCCGTCCTGATCGGGCTCGTCGCGTCGGCGGCCGGTTTCCTGCTCGGCCTCGGCATCGCCTCCGTCCTGCCCGACATCCTGAGCACCACCCGGGACACACTGCCCCACGGCCCCCTGGTGATCGGCCCGCGCCCGGTCGTGGCGGCGTTCGGCGTGGGTGTGGGAATCACCGTGCTCGCCGCGTGGCTGCCGTCCCGCAGGGCGGCCAAGGTCGCGCCCGTCGAGGCGATGCGCTCGGCGGGGCAGCCGCCCTCCGCCACCAGCTCCCGGGTCCGAGGCGCGGCGGGACTGGCCCTGCTCGTCCTCGGCGCCGGGCTGCTGGTGTCGCTCACGGGCGCGAAGGACGCCTCGGTGCAGAACCTGCAGAGCGCGATGCTCGGCTGCGCCGTCCTCGTCGTCGCCATGATCGTGCTGGCACCGCTGCTCGCCGTCCCCGTGATCCGGCTGAGCGGACGACTGACCGGCCGCTTCGGGATCACCGGCCGCCTCGCGTCCGAGAACGCGCTGCGTGACCCGCGGCGCACCGCGGCCACCGCCTCCGCCCTGATGATCAGCACGGCACTGGTCGTCGGGCTCGCCGTCATCGGCAACTCCACCGGGCAGGCCCTCGACCGCCAGGCCGCGGACGGCCTCAGCGCCGACTACGTGATCAGCACCCGCACCACCACGACCGGCATCGACCCGGCCGCCGTGCAGCGGGTGGCCGACACCGCCGGGGTACGGACGGCGACCGCCGTCACGGACTCCGTCCTGTTCACCGGCGGCAAGGTCCGGGAGATCTCCGGGGTCGACCCCGACACCGTGGCGGCCGTCATGAAGCTCGACCTGGTCAGCGGCTCCCTGAAGGACCTCGGACCGGGCCGGATCGCCGTCTCCAGCACCACCGCCCGGGAACAGGGCGTGAGTACGGGCAGCCGGCTCGACGCCGGCCTGGGCCGCAGCCAGGACGTCAGGCAGTACACCGTCGTCGGCGTCTACCAGGACAACCCCGTCGCCCACGACGCGCTGGGCGCCCGCATCGAGGTGCAGCAGAACAGCTTCAAGCCCGGCTCCGTCCAGCGGATCCTCGTCCGCACCGACAGCAGCGCGGTCTCGAGGAACACCGAGGCCCGACTGCGCACCGCCGTGGGCAACAGCCCGCTGCTGCAGGTGAAGAACCGGGAGGAGCTCGTCCACGAGGCCGCCGGCCCGCTGGGCGACCTGCTGACCCTGATGTACGGGCTGCTCGCCATCGGTGCCGTGATCTCCTCGCTCGGCATCGTGAACACCCTGGCCATGTCGGTCTCGGAACGCACCCGCGAGATCGGCGTACTGCGCGCCATCGGCATGGAACGCGCCGCCATCCGGCGGATGATCCGCCTGGAGTCGGTGACCGTCGCCGCCTTCGGCACGCTCCTGGGCCTGGTAGGCGGGCTGTTCGGGGCCTGGAGGGTCGGTGCACTGGCCAACGGCGCGATGACGCGGTACTCCCTGGCGCTGCCCTGGGGGACGCTGCTCCTGGTGTGCCTGGTGTCCCTCGCCATCGGCGCGGTCGCGGCAGCCGTCCCGGCCCGCCGGGCAGCCGCCCTGAGCCCGCTGGAAGCCGTCGCGGAGGCGTGACGCACGGCCTCGGACCGGCCGGGCCACCCTACGCCGGAGACCGGGCGCCACCCGCCGGAGGCCCACTACGGGGGCGGGTGCGCGGCGGGGTGGACGGTCGGCCGGCGCCGGGAGTCAGTGGTGCCGTCAGTGGTGCCGGCTGCCGAGGAGGAACAGCAGGCCGATGAAGCCGGCGAACAGGTGGAGGCCGAAGATGTAGATCGAGGCGCGGATGATCATGGCTTTGCGCTTGGTCTTCTCGTCGCGGGCGGCGTTGCTCATGGGCGGTGTTCCTCGGTTCGTGTGGAAGGGTGGCCCGGGCGGGGCGGGGGAGGCGTGCGGGTGGTGGCCGGGTCGACCGTGAGGGGCGCGCCCTCGGGGCGTCGGGCCGCGGGCGTCGGGCCGCGGGCTTCGTCGGGGGCGGTCCCGAGGAGCGCGGGCCCCCGGCCGGCCGGGGACTACGGGGCCGGGATCCGCAGGTTCGGCGGCACCGTGCGCAGCCGATCACACGGGCGCTCCCCGGTCGGCGCGCAGGTGGCACTCACACCGCCGGCTCCGAAGCTGCGGGCTCCCGCAGTTGAGCGAGCAGCTCGCCCTGGTCCGCGATCATCTCGGTCAGGATCCGGCGCGCGGCCCGCAGCAGCTCGGCCACGTCGGGCGTGCTCAAGGCGTACACCACGGTGTTGCCCTCACGGGTCGCGGTGACCAGCTGGGTGCGGCGCAGGACGGCGAGCTGTTGGGAGAGGCTGGACGGCTCGATCTCCATCGCGGCCAGCAGGTCGCGTACCGGGCGCGGACCGTCCTGCAGCAGCTCCAGGACCCGGATCCTGGCCGGGTGGCCCAGCGTGCGGAAGAACTCCGCCTTCGCCTGGTACAGCGGGATGGCCATCAGCTCGCGTCCTCCTCTTCGGCGGCCGCGTGCGGCAGCCCGATCCCGTGGTGGGCGGCCGTGCGCCCCGGCTCGGCAACCCGGCCGCCGTACGCCTGCCCGCCGTACGCCTGCCCGCCGTCCGTCCGTCCGCAGCCCGCGCCACCGGCGGCCCCGCCCGTGCGAACTCCCGGCAGGCCGTGGCGAGTCGCACACGCGGCTGCCGGCCGAACGCCCGACTGAAAGCCGTCCTTCCGGACCGAAGTCTCCCCGGCCCGGCCGCCACCGCTGGCCCGAATACGGGAAATAGCATCTAGGAACATGAAGAATTCTTCAAGTTGTGGTCATTGCAAGTCGATCTCGAACGGTGAAACGGTCGGTTCCGGTCGGTAGCTGTCATCCGGCTGACTGATGCCGATCGCATACGTACCCTCAAGATCACACACGGTCGCCGGGTGCTGCTGCCCCGGCGGCCGACCAGCAGCGCTGACGGTTACGGAGGAGTGCATGTCCAGCATCGAAACCGCCCTCAAGGACGCCCTGACCATCGAAGGTGCCCTCGGCGCGGCCATCGTCGACGCCGAGAGCGGCATGGCGCTGGGCACGCTGGCCACGATGCCCGGCCTGGATCTGTCGCTCGCCGCCGCCGGCAGCACCGACCTCGTCCGCGCCACCCGGCGCTGCCTCGACGTCCTCGGCCTCCAGCGCCAGGTCCTCGAAGACACCCTCACCACCCTGACCAGCCAGTACCACCTCATCCGCCCCCTCACCCGCCCCGGCGGACAGGGGCTCTTCCTCTACCTCGTCCTCGACCGCAACCGCGCCAACCTCGCGATGGCCCGCCACCACGCCCGCCGCATCGAATCCGAGCTCGACATGTGACGACTCCACCGCGGCCCGCCGCCCATCACCACAGGCCGCCCACCACCACAGGCCGCCCACCACCCAGGCCGGCGATCACCACCGGCCGGCGATCACCGGATGTCGGGGGGCACGATGACGGCCGGACAATGGGTGCGGTGCAACAGCCCGTGCGGGACCGAGCCGAGCCACATGCCGGTGAACCCGCCGTGTCCGCGTCGTCCGACCACGACGGCGAGGGCGTGGGCGGAGGCCTTCGCCAGTTCCTCCACGGGGTGGCCGCGGACCACCTCATGGGTCAGCTCGACCTCCGGGTACCGGTCGGCCCGCCCGACGGTGGCCTCGTACAGCTCCCCGCGCAGTCGCTGGAACGCGGCGTCCTCGTCGACGGGGAGGAACGGCAGCGGCTGCCACACCCACAGGGCCCGCAGTCCGGCGCCGCGCCACGAGGCGAGGTCGAAGGCGCAGTCCACGGCGGTGGCGGACGACCGGCTGCCGTCCACCCCGACCACCACGTAGGGCGGGTCCTGGGTGACGTGCTCCGGCTCGCGGACCACGACCACGGGGCACGCCGCGCGGGAGCTGACGGGGGCGGTGACCGAGTGCGCGCTGAGCACCTCCTCCAGCCGGGACAGGCCGCGCGAGCCGAGGACGACCAGCTCGGCGTGCTTCGACTCCTCGATCAGCACGTGACTCGCGTGACCGTCCACGACGTCGCTGGAGACCTCCAGATCCGGGTGTCTCCCGCGGGCGAGGAAGGCGGCCTTCTCGACCAGCCGGCGGCCGGTGCGCCAGAGTTCCGCGTGGAACGACTCGTCGTAGCCGCGCGGGTCCCGGAACCGCGGCGGGATGACGTGGATCAGCCGGAGCGGCAGGTCCCGGCGGGCGGCCTCGTCGGCTGCCCAGGCCGCCGACAGCGGCCCCCGGTCCATGGCGTCGATGCCGAGGACGATCGGACGGCGTTCGCTGGTGGCTGTCATGACTCCTCCACCGGGTGCTGTGGCCACTGCCGCTGCGAGGGGCTCTCTCTGCACGCTACGCACCGCACGTCGCGCTCTCCACCGCACCGGACACGCCCGACCGGGGCCCGTTGGGTCCACCGGTCCACGGCCGGGGCCGACCGGCCCATGGCAGACCTCGCCGTCCCGGAGAACCCTGGAACCGAGGGGGACGGTGCACCGCGCCGCCCGCTCGACGGCCGACGGGAGGAACGGGACATGAAGGCACTCAGCTACCACGGCCCGGGGCGCCGCACCTGGGGCGACGTGCCCGAGCCGGTGATCCGGGACGGCGAGGACGCCGTGGTCCGGGTGGACGCGGTCACCATCTGCGGCACCGACCTGCACATCCTCAAGGGCGACGTCCCCGAGGTGACGGACGGCCGGATCCTCGGCCACGAAGCGGTCGGCACCGTCGTCGAGACCGGCCGGGGCGTGCGGACGGTGTCCGTCGGGGACCGTGTCCTGGTCTCCTGCATCTCCGCCTGCGGCCGGTGCGCGTACTGCCGTCGAGCCGTGTACGGCCAGTGCACCGGCGGCGGAGGCTGGATCCTCGGCCACCTCGTCGACGGGACCCAGGCCGAGTACGTCCGCACCCCGTTCGCCGACCACTCGCTGCACCGGCTCCCCGACGGGGTCACCGACGAGAGCGCACTGCTGCTGGCCGACATCCTGCCCACCGCGTACGAGGTCGGCGTCCGCAACGGCCGCGTCGAGCCCGGCGACACGGTGGTGGTCGTCGGAGCCGGGCCGATCGGCCTCGCCACGATCACCACGGCCCGTCTCTACAGCCCGGCCCGGCTCATCGCGATCGACCTGGCCGCGAGCCGGCTCGAAGCGGCCAGGCGGGCCGGCGCCGATGCGACGGTGGACGCCGCGAAGGCCGACGACCGGACGGTCCGCGCCCTCACCCCCGACGGCCTCGGTGCGGACGTCGCCGTCGAGGCCGTCGGAGTGCCCGAGACCTTCGAACTGTGCACCCGGGTGGTGCGCCCCGGTGGAAGGGTGGCCAATGTGGGCGTCCACGGGAGACCGGCCACGCTCCACCTCGAAGACCTCTGGAGCAGGAACGTCACCATCACCACCGGACTCGTCGACACCGGCAGCACGCCGCTGCTCCTCGACATGCTCGTCGGAGGCCGCCTGGACGTCGGGGGGCTGGTCACCCACCGCTTCGGGCTCGACGAGATGCAGGACGCCTACGACGTCTTCGCCGACGCCGGGCAGAACGGCGCGCTCAAGGTCGCACTCTTCCGGACCTGACCGGGACCCGCTCGGCGAAAGGAGTCACCGTGACCAGGAACGTCCCCGTCCACCGACGCGGCTGCGCGGTCGGCCGCCCCGCGGACCGGCGCGTGGCGCGTCGTCCGGCGGTGCGTACGACCCGGTGGGCAGGAGAGCGGATCCCCGGCCGTCGGGACGGAACCCCGTGAGCCGTCGACAGCCCTGGCTCTGGCCCCGGGTGAACGCCCTGCGCAGAGCACGGGCGGCGGCCACGGGCACGACCACGGCCGCTCCGGAGAGCGTCTCGTCCTCGGCGCGGAGAGGGTCCGGGCGGCGACGCTCGCCCTCTTCCCGGCCGCCCGCAGGAGCGCTCCGGGTGCGCGCGAACGGCCGGGGGATAGCATGCGTGGCTGTTGATCAGCACAGAAGGGGGCTGCGGGTGAGGTACGTGTCGTGGGACGAGTTGGCCGCCTACCGCGCGAGGGTGCGTGGCTGTCTGCTCGGTGGGGCGATCGGTGACTCGCTGGGCAATCCGATCGAGATGAAGTCCATGGTCACGATCGAGGCCCAGTACGGGGAGACCGGCGTCACCGGGCTGGTTCCGGACCGCCACGGTGTGGTCGGAAGGATCACCGACGACACCCAGATGACCCTCTTCACGGCCGAGGGCTGGCTGCGCGGCTACACCCGCATCATGGCGGACGGCACCGGCGGCGCGGAGACCGCCCTGGTGCAGGAGGCGTACCTGCGGTGGCTGGACACCCAGCAGCACGACGCACCGCAGCCCGAGCTCAGCAGCCCGCACCGGACCGGCTGGCTGCGCAAGGAGCCCTGGCTGTACGCGCGCCGCGCCCCGGGCCGCGCCTGTGAGTTCGGCATCCCGAAGAACCACGTCCCGGACCCGCGCGGCGCGATCGACGGAACCCCGGGCCCGGTCAACCCCGATGCGAAGGGATGCGGCTCGGTGATGCGCTCCGCGCCGTTCGGTTTCACCGACGGGAGCGCCCAGTACTCCTTCGAACTCGCGGCCCGCTGTGCGCAGATCACCCACGGTCACCCGACCAGCTACTACGCCTCCGGGGCCTTCGCCGCCATGATCAGCCACCTGGTGACCGGCCAGTCGCTGGCGGGCGCGGTCCGGCTCGCTATGGAGCTGCTGGCCCGCTACCCCGGGCACGAGGAGACAACCGCCGCCCTGCGCAAGGCGGTTGACCTCGCCGCGGCCGGACCCGGGACCCCGGAGCGGGTGGAGAGCCTCGGCGGCGGCTGGATCGCGGAGGAGGCGCTGGCCATCGCCGTCTACGCGGCGCTGGTCCGCACCACGTACTGGAAGGACCGCACCCCGATCGAGTCCGCTCTCCTGCTCTCCGTCAACCACTCCGGCGACAGCGACTCCACCGGCGCGATCTGCGGCAACCTGCTGGGCGCCCACTTCGGCGACGGGCTGCTGCCGCAGCAGTGGCTGGCCCGGATCGAGGGCCGGGCCCAGATCGCCATGCTCGCGGACGACTTCGCCGCCGAGGTCTGCCCGGGCGAACAGCGCCCGTAGCGCGCCGCCCGTAGCGCACCGTCGCGGCGGCCGGGCCGGCCGGTGGGAGCAGGTGGGCCCGGCCCGGAGACTGCCGCGACACCGCCGGTCACCCGTGGCGTCCGCCGCCGGGCCAGCCGGCCCCACGACCCACGACCGCCGGGTGCCGTCCGGCGGTCGGTCGCGGGTCAGCCGAGGGTCAGGCCGAGGACGCCCTCGGGGAGGGCGAGGCAGACCAGGCCGCCCGGGTCGATCACGAGGCTGCCGGCGGGCAGGCCGAGGCGGAGGTCGACCACGGTCGGGGCGGCACCCCAGCGGCGGAGGCGGACCAGGCCGTCGGCCCAGGCCGAGCCGATCAGCAGACCCTCGGGTGTACCGGCGACGGCCACGGCGGTGACCGGGCAGTCGCGCGCGTCGATCGGGTCCTGCATCGGCGGGCGCCCGTGCATCCAGCTCCACACCCTGCCGTCCGCGCCGCCGCTCACCACCAGCACGCCGCCGTCCGTCCGGGTCAGGTCGAGACTGTTGACCCGGCCCTGGTGGAGCGGCTGGTCGGGCTTCAGGATCCTCCCGACGTCGACCTGGGCGTAGAGCACCCCGCCGCCGCCGTCCCCGACGGCCAGCAGCCGGCCCTCGTCCCCGCCGAGGGTGGCCATGGCGGAGACCCCGTTGTCGACGTCCTTGGGCACCCCCTCGGCCGCGTCCGTGGGCGGACCGGGATCGCCGCCGAGGGGCACGGAGGTGACGACGCCCTTGCGGTCCAGTACGTACACCCCGCCGTCGTCGCCGCAGGCCAGGTCGGCCATCCAGCGGTCGCGGGGCCGGAACGGGCCGGTCTTCCGGGAGTTCTGGCCGGTCTCGATCTCGATGAACCCGACGGCGCGCCCGAGGGCCACGGCGAGCAGACCGGCGAACGGGCCCGCGCCCGGAGCCGCCCGGTGCACCCGCTCGTCCTCCGCCGGGTACGACCATCGCGCCCGCCAGTCCTGGCCCGACCTCGCGGCGAGCCGGTCGGCGCTCTCCTGGTCGCGCCCTGCCAGCCAGGCGTGCAGGGCGGCGGCGCGTGCCGCCGGCTCGGCGGTGCCGGCGATCACCGGCCCGGCGAGGTGCCAGGCCTCGGCGAGCTCGCCCTGCTGGCCGGCGGCGGCCTCGGCGTGGTCGAGGGCGGCGGTCACGGCGGGCGCGTCCGCGTGGACGAGGAACTCGGGATCGGTCAGGAACTGTTCGGCCGCGCCCGCCCGTACGGCGTGCCGCAACAGCAGCCCCAGCCAGTCCGGTGCGGTGCCGGCCGGGTCCGGTCGTCCCTGGTCGGTCCGCGGGAGCCCGGCGGTGATCCGCCCCACCAGGGCGGCGTGATCGACCGGCGGAGCTCCGGCGGCGACCTGCGGTGCGAGCTGGTCGGGCCGCAGCCGCCAGGTCCGGCCGTCGGCCGGCGGGGGCAGGTATCCGGCCGCCCGGTGGACGGCCTCGGCGCCGCCGGTGTCCGGGAGGGCGGCCCACGTCGCGAGGGTGACCGGCTCTCCGGCGGTGGCCAACGTGCGTACGGCGGGACGCAGTTCGTCGGGCAGCGCGGTCCACCAGGCGCCGGCCAGCGCGGACGCCCGGTCGGCGGGCGGGGCCTGTGGGTCGAGGCCGGCCCCGGCCGAGGTGCGGGCGGCGAGCTGGGCCAGGCCCGGACTCGGATAGACCTGCGCGGCCGCCACCGGGTAACCGCCCAGACCCGTGCACCAGGTGGTGAAGCGCTCCCGGTCGGTCCAGCGGGGATCGTCCAGGTCCAGGACGGCCGCTCCGGGTGCGGCGGCGTGCAGGGCGGCAGCGGCCGGCGTGCCCTCGGCCGTCTCCACGAGCAGCCGCAGCCAGGGGACTTGGAGCAGCGGGGTCAGCAGCTCCACTGCGATCCGCTCCGGCATGCCGGGCAGCAGGTCACCGCCGGCCCGGTCCAGGTCGGTGATCACCAGCACCCGGGGTATGCCGTCCTGCAGGGCCTCCATCAGGTCGGTGGGAGTCCTGGCGATGACCCCGAGCCGGGTGGCCAGCAGCCAGGTGGCACTACGGACCGTCAGACCATCGGCGCAGAGCGAGGCGTGGACCCGGCGGCCGGTCCGGGGGTTGTCCGCCGGGCAGGCGGCGGCCAGCCAGGAGAGCAGGTGGGTGCGGCCGCTGCCGGAGGAACCCGCGACCCGGCAGAGCCGGGGTGCCTGTGGGTCCTCCAGCCAGTCCAGCAGCGCCCGGCCGGCCGGGCGGCGGCCCGCCCGCAGCGGCGGCAGGGGGTGCGCCTCGCCGGTCGCGGTCGCGGTCGCGGGGGCCGAGCCGTAGGCCGGGTTGTGCCAGAAGCGCACGAGGGCGGCCCGCGGATTGACGACCTGCCAGGCGCCCTCGACCGCGCGCGACGGGACCCGAGTCGACGGGTCGTAGCCCTCGTCGACCTTGTACAGCCATCCTGTTCCGGCCGTGGCCGCCTCGCGCTGCTCGTCGGTGATCGGCGGGTCGGGGCGGTAGCCGAGCGGTGGCACCGGCTGCTTCGGGGGCTTCCAGCCCTCGGCGGCCAGTTCCCGGACCGCCGCCACGGTGGCCGCCACGGTCTTGGACTCGAGGACGATGTGCCCGTCGAACGGGCGGCCCGGCTCCGCGGCGAGCTCCTGGACGGCCTGCGCCGGGGAGAGGCCCCTGGCCTTGGTGCCGCGCAACTTCCCGGCCCAGAAAATGTCGGAGTTCAGGCCGCGGTTCACGAGTCGCCGTTCGAAGTCGGCAGCGTCGTCGGCGTCACAGATCCAGAGATAACCGGTCACGTCGCCGTAGTCGTCGACCACCGAGAAGAACTCGACCGGCTTCTCGGTGGTGCTCGCGTACCGAGGAGGCCCCTCGCCGACCGCCCTGATCATCAGCGGCTCGTTGAGACGATCGCTGGTCCAGTCGCTCGTGTTCACCGGTCATCCTTCTTCGTCATCACAGGATCACGCCGTAGACGTGGAACTTGCCGTTCAGCTCGACCACCTTGTCGACACGCCACTGCAGTCCTCGGCCGAGGAGCAGCTCTCGCTCGCTGGCGCCGAATCGGCCCGCGTCCTCGACCCAGAGCCCCGGCGTCCCTTCGGGGACCCTGAGGTGCAGCATCGCCTGCTTGCCCCGGAACGCGGCAGGCACATCGTCACCGGGCGAGGTGGACATGTAGCCCTTCTCGGTGAAGGTCTCCCCTTCCATCTCCTTCGGGGGCTTGTCGATGAAGTCGAGGTCGATGCCCCGGCTGACCACGACGTCCTCCGGGACGGGATGGACCGCGATCGCCTTGTCGAGTTCGGCGATCCGGCGCGCCGGTTCCCCCGTCGGGTTTCCCTGGTCGCGGAGAGGATCGTTGAACTGCCCACTGCCCTCCGTGTATGCCCTTACGGCGTCCTTCTGCGACTCGGGAAGTCTGCTGACGTCGTCGTTCCACGATTTGCCGAAGTCCTCGATGTCGTAGTCGTCCATCATCCTGCGGGTGCCCTTGGATATTTCGGCCTGGGCGGCCTTCATGTCCTCCAGGGCCTGGCTGCGCTGTGCCACGACATCGGGCGATTCCCGGTTCCTGAGCCAGTCCGGTATGTCGTGCGCGGGTTCGGGGGCGTGCGCAGGGGCGGTCTCGTGGCCCGGGGAAGGGTCGTGCCCGGTCGCCGGCTCGTGGCCTGAGGCAGGCTCGTGCTCGGGGGCCGGCTCGTGCTCAGGTGTGTGCTCGGGGGCGTGCTCCGGCTCGGGGCTGTGCTCGGGCGTGTGCTCGGGGGCGTGCTCCGGAGCCGGCTCGTGGGGCGGGGCCGGCTCGGGGGCGTGGGCCGGCTCGGGGGCGTGGGCCGGGGCTGCCTCCGGGGCAGGGGAGTGGACGGCGGTCGGCTCGGTGGCCGGGCCGTGGACGGGGGCGGGCTCCGGTGCGTGGACGGGAGCCGGCTCGGGGGCGGCCGGGTGGACGGCGGCGGGTTCGGTGGGCCGCACGTGCTCGGGGAAGGCACTCACGTCGAAAGCGGGCGCGGCGGGGTGGTTCGGCGCCGCGGTGCCGGCCCGTTCGGCGGCGTCGGCGGTGGCCCGCTCGGCGCTGTCGGCCGCGGCGCGTTCGGCGGCGTTCTGGCCGGCGTTCTCCACCGCCCGGACTCCGCCGCGTTCGCCCGCGGCCGCCGCCGCGTCCATGGCCACCCGCGCGCCCGCGACACCGGCTTCGCTGCTGCCGCCGGTGGCGAGGCCGGAGAGCAGGTTGAACACCGTCGTGCCGCCGGCCTCGGCCGGGTCCTTGCCCCAGCCCGAGCCGACGATCGCCGACACCAGCTCGGTCGGGTGGTTGGCGGTGTGGACCAGGCCCGCGGCCACCGAGTTCACGTGGTCGAGGTAGAGCGCGGGATGCGTCAGGTTGTACGGGTCCTGCGGGTTCAGGCCGCGCCCGAACTTCACCAGGTCGGTGGCGCCCTTGACGATGCCGCCCTCGAAGTGGACCACGCCGACCGTCGCACCCGTGGTGAAGTCGGCGATGTCCAGGCCGATTTGGTTTAGCAGACCGGGCTCCTTCGGTGCCCTGCTGGTCGCGGCCGTGATCGCCTGCGCGGCCGTCCGGGCCGCACTGTCGCGCTGCTGACGCGCGGACCGCAGCAGCTCCTGGGCCTGCCTGAGGCCCGCCTCGCCCGGATCGTGGAACTCCCCCAGCGCGGTGGGCGGGGTGGCGCTCTGTCCGGCCGAGGCCGCCCGCTTGTAGTCGTCGAGCGCGCTGTTGTACTGGTTGACCTGCCGGTTGTAGGCGTCACGAGCGTCCTCGGACGCCTTCTTCGCCGCCTTGAAGGCATCGATCGCCTGCTGCGCCTGGTCCTGCGCCCAGGTGATCGTGCTCTGGTACGTCTCCAGGGCCTTCCCGGCGGCCGCGCACGCGTCACCGGTGACCATCCACGCCGCGGGCTGCGGGGAGAACTTCTTGCGGAACGCCTCCGCCGCCTCGCCCTGCCAGTGCTCGGAGTCCAGCCGGGTCAGCCCCGCACCGGTCTCCTCGAAAGCCTGGGCGAACTTCTGCAGGTGCTGAGCACTCTCCCCGACCGCCTTGGCGTCACCGTGCACCAGCTCCTTCGGGTCGTCGCTCTCCCCGAGGTTCAACTCACCGACCGCCGCACCGAGATCGTCCGCGATCCGGTCGCCGTACTTGTCCACCGCGTGCGCCGCGTCGTGCAGGCCGACCAGGTCCAGGCCGTCACCCACGATGTGCGCGTGCACGTCGACGAACTCGCCGAAGCCGCTCTTGATCGAGTCGAGGACGCCCATCAGCCCCCCTCGTCGGTCAGCTGCGCGTACTGCTGGTCGAGGTTCTTCGCCGCCGCCTTGGCCTTGGCCTGCTCGGTCATCAGGCCGTCCAGGTTTCCGGTCAGCGAGGCCGCGACCTCAAGGTGCGGGTTGGCCAGCAGGTCGGCCTCCTCGTTCTTCCAGGTGGCCGCCGTGTGGACGGCCGCATCCTGGTAGGACTTGGCCGAGTAGTCGGCGTCCCGGACCTGGGTGAACGGGTTGTCCGAGACCGTCTTCCCCCAGGACTGGCCCTCCACCTGCTCCCGCGTCAGGTTCGGATTGCCCATCGCCGCGTTGACCACGTCCTTCACCACGCCCGACACGTACTGCTCCTGGTCGTGGTAGAGCCCCGCCGACAGGTGCAGCTTCTCGGCGATGTCGGTACCGGTCTGCACCAGCCCGCGGACACCCCACGACCAGCGCTCGCAGAACTCGTCGAAGACGCTCTTCAGCTCCGGATGGCCGATCTGCATGCCCGTCAGCTCGAGATTGGTGAAACCACGGCCGACCTCGGCACCCTCGACGATCCCGATCGACTTCAACTCACCGATCGCGTCGTTGATCCCGGCCGCCGTCTGCTTCAACGCCTCCGGATCGACCTTGTACCACTCGGCCATCAGCCTCTGCTCCCGTTCGGCGCGCCCGCTCCCGCGCCCGCGCCCGCATCCAGCGCGACCGCGTCCGGCACGATCCCGCGCATCGGCGGGAACAGCATCGGCTGCTTCCCCGCCACGTCAACCGCCACTCCGCCCGGGACGCCCAGGGCCGGCACCGCCACGTCCAGCAACCGCGAGCCGTACACCGTCAGGTAGTCCAGCCGGTCGCCCCCGAACTGCCGCGCCCTCGCGAAAGCCGTCAGCTCGGCCTCACTGCTGAACGCGAAGATCCACCGCAGCCCGCCCTCGTCACCGGTCCACAGCAGACCCTCCGAAGTCCGCGGCACCAGAAGCACACTCGACCGGAACTCCCCGACCAGCAGCCACGGATCCCCCATCTGCGCATACAACAACCGGAGTTGATGCGTCAGCCCCGCATTGGCCACCAAGCTCCCCCTCCACGGCGGACACGACAGCCCACCAGCTTAGACCGGTTCGATCTTGGGAAATGCCGACGCAGTCCGGCCCGCCACGGCCTGCCCGGTCCACTCCCGCTGCCCGGAGGCACCCGGCGCGGCGCAGGTACGGCCTGCTTCCGGTACGGAGGAGTCCACCCGGCAGCGGCGGGGTGCTGTGGGGAATCGCGTTGCGGCGCTCGCCGCCGGAGTACGCCCGGCCGACCGGCGGTGACACGGCGGTGACACGGCGGTGCCGCCCGCCCCGTCCTTGTACGCCCGGCCGACCGGCCACCCGGCGGTGACACGGTGGTGCCGGCCACTCCGTCCTTCCGTGAGCGGACGACCTGCCGCACCCGGCACGGGTGCCGGCCTGGCATCATCGAGGGCATGGTCGAGAGAATCGTCGCGGCGTGTGACGGAGCAGCAAAAGGGAATCCCGGGCCGGCGGCCTGGGCCTTCGTGGTCGCGGACAGCACCGGGGCCCCGCAGCGCTGGCAGGCCGGTCCGCTCGGGCACAGCACCAACAACGTCGGCGAGCTGACCGCGCTGGAGCAGCTGCTGGCCTCGACGGACCGCACCACCGCGCTGGAGGTCCGCCTCGACAGCACCTACACGCGCGACGCGGTGACGAAGTGGCTGAAGGGGTGGAAGCGCAACGGCTGGAAGACGGCCGGCGGCAAGCCGGTGGCCAACCGCGAGCTGATCCAGCGCATCGACGCCCTCCTGGAGGGGCGGGACGTCACCTTCGTGTACGTCCCAGCCCACCAGGTGGACGGCGACCCGCTGAACGCGATCGCCGACAAGGCTGCCAGCGACGCCGCCCGCACCCAGCAGGCCGCCGGCGGAACCGCGGCCGATCTGCCCGTACCGGACCCGGTCCGGGCCTCCCCGTCGCGGGGCGCCCGCCCCTCGGCCGCTCCCGCGCGGAAGCGGAGTTCCTCGGGCGGCTCGCGGACGCTGCCGGCACGGTTCCCCGGAACCTGCCCGTGCACCCGTCCGTACGCCAAGGGCGACACGATCACGAAGGTCGGCCAGAGCTGGGGACACCCTCAGTGCGCGGTCGCGCAGGCCTGAGTACCGCGCGGGCCTGAGTACGCGGGCCTGAGTACGGGGAGCGGACACCGCGTGGTCCGGCCCGGCACCTGCGGGGCCGTCGTCGTACGGTGATCCGCGCCGGCGAGGGCCGGGCCGCCGGGCTGCGGGACACCGGGCCGGCCGGTGCCGCTCCGCTCCTGGTCGGCAGCACGCGCACGGGGAGCTCCGGCTGGTCGCAGGTGGCGTCGAACGTCCCCGGGTGCCGGGTGCCGGGTGCCGGGTGCCGGACGCGGCCGGACGGCCGGGGGCGGGCGTCGCCCCCGGCCGTCCGGGGTGGGTCAGGCGTTGAGTGTGGTGATGTTCCACCAGCGTTCGTCGCCCATGCTGAGGGTGATCGGCAGCCTGCCGTCCGCGCCGCGGTCGAGCACGGCCGCGTAGCTCGGATCGGGCAGCGGCCGGGTGGTCCACGGCTGGCCGCCGTGCCCGCCGTCGGGGACCGCCGGGATGGTCAGCTCAAGGGCCTTGCCGAGATCGTCCTGGGTGACGCCGGCCGGTACCCCGCGCAGCGAGACGATCTGCTCGTAGTGCGGGCGCTTGACCAGCCGGTGCGCGATGTGGGCCTCCTCGCCCCGGCCGTAGAGCAGGTAGGTGAGGTGCTCGGGGAAGTTCTCCTCGCTGAACCGGCGGAAGTTCAGCACCCGTGCGATGCGCGCGGTGAAGCCCCCCGAGATCGGCTCCCAGACCCGGTCCTCGCCGTTGCCGGTCTGGGTGACCCGGTCGAGCCGGGCGGGGTAGGAGGTGACGGAGCCGTCCCCGATCGGCGGGAGCACCATGTCCGTGGTGTTGCGGACGGCGTGCCAGCTGGCCGGGTGATCGGCCTGGTCCTTGAGGTAGATGTCGACGATGTCGGTGGGCAGGGCGTACTCCAGCAGGACCTGGTAGCGGTGCTCGGCCATGCCGAACATCGCCAGGTGGTAGCCGAACACCGTTTCGCGGCCGGCCAGGATGAAGGAGTGGACCGACGGGTCCTCGTGCTCGTGGTCGTGACGGGGAGTCATTGCGGTGCCTTTCACTGCTCGGTGGTGAGGGTGGGGTGGCGGCGCTGCCAGAAGGGGTGGTCGTACCAGCGCTGCTCCAGCGCGTACACCGCGAGGTGGTTGCGCCGGTACGCCGCGAGCAGTGCCGTCACGTCGGTGCGGTAGGAGGACAGGGCGTCGTCGTCGCCGGCCAGGTGCCGGTGGAGGGCGCGGGCGCCCGCCATGCCGGTGTGGAGGGCCGTGAGGACGCCCTGCGAGGAGATCGGGTCGAACGCGGTGGCGGCGTCCCCGACGGCGATCCAGCCCTCGCCGACGGGTGAGTCGAGGTGCGCCGAGTGCGCCGGGGCCCGGCGGGGCCGGGCCTGTGCGGGCAGCGGATGGGCTGCGGCCCGGGGTGCGACGTGGCTGGTCCGGGCCAGCAGCCGGGCGAGATCGGCGGCGTCGCGCGGCGTCGGCGGAGCGAGGTCGGCGTCGGTGAAGTAGGCCACCAGGCGTCGGCCCCCGGGCAGCAGGGTGGTGTACCACCAGCCGTCCTCGGCGGCCTCGACCAGTGACGACTGCTCGCCCGGCCGGCCGGTGGCGGCGGGTGCCAGTTCCAGGCAGCTGGCGACCAGCCGGTCGGTCCGCCGGTGGCCGGCCCGGTGTGGGGCGGCCACCGCCCGGCCGCGTCCGCTGGCGTCCACCAGCCAGGCGCACCGCACCACCCGCTCCGCCGGCGGCCCCACCTCCGGGCCCGGCCCCGCCACCGGCTCCGGTACCCGGCCCCGCACCGGTGGCGCGCCCCGCAGGGCGACCGTCCAGCCGCCGTCCGGGCGGCGGGCCACCCGGCGGACGGAGGTGCGCTCGGCCACCTCGGCCCCGGCCGCGCGGGCCTCCGCGCGCAGCGCCCGGTCGAACCTGCGCCGGTCCAGGTGCCAGCCGGGACCGTTGGGATCACGGATGAAGTCGATCCGGTCCAGCGCGGGCGAGCCCCAGGCCGACAGGTTGGCGTAGCAGGGCAGATGCCCGTCGCTCAGCGGCCGGTCGCCGGCGCCGAGGTCGTGCAGCAGGACGCGGGCCGCCGAAGGCAGTGACTCGCCGGTCTTCGGCGGACCGGTGCCGGCGTCGGCGAGCAGGACGGAGCGACCGGCACGGGCCAGGGCCAGCGCGGCCGCCGCCCCGGCCGGCCCGCCGCCCACCACGAGTACGTCGAAGCTCCCGCCCTCGTCGGTACGGCGGCCGGCCGGTCGCGCGGCCATCAGACGTTGTCGCGGAACGGCGAGACCTTGTCGATGAAGCCGGCCGTCACCTCTTCGGCGGTGTAGCCGCTGACGGCGATGGCCTGGTCGACGGCCGCGGCGGCGACCGCGGGGTCGGCGGCGGCGGCCTGTGGCACGTGCAGGGTCACCAGGTTCTGCGTGAGCGGCACGCCCCTCAGGTCGATCGACGGCTCCGACTCCACCTGGATCCGGTCGGGGAAGTCCTTGGCACCGTCGCGTACTTCGACGATGCCGAGCCGGAACCAGTCGTCGATCATCTGGTTGAGCTGTTCGGTGTTCTGCCCCCGGAGCCCGCGCAGCCAGACGGCGCGCCGCTCGAAGGCCTCGGTGCGCTCCGCCAGCGGCCGGCTCTCGTCCACGACCACGCGGTAGTCGTCCTCGGTGAGCACGTGGTTGGGCACCCGGGCGGGCCAGAAACTCGGCAGGTAGGGGTCGTAGCGCGGGCTGAGCGCGAGTTCGTAGCCGGAGCGGCAGCTGGCGGTGTCGGTCTGCCAGGGCACCGCCATCCAGCGGCTGAGGTCGCCAGGGCCCTGGGCGTACAGCGGGCCGTTGACGGACAGCGCCGTCTCGGGGGTGAGCTGGGGCCCGTACGACGGCTCGGGCTGGTCGGACGGGCGGTGGCGGATCCGGAACGGCGCCTGGTACATCGACGGGTGGCGGATCGGCCAGGTGACCTCGCAGCCCGGGTGGAAGGCGTCGGCCAGGCAGAAGTCCAGTGCGGCGCGGTCCAGCGCGTCCGGCCGTCCGCCGAGCGGCACGGCGTCGAGGTCCCGGGGCACCGGGACGGCGCGGGACTCGGCCCAGTCGTCCGTGAAGTCCCCGTCGGCCCAGTACTGGAACATCCGGTACTGGGTCGGGGAGAGCGCCATGTGCTGGAGCGGGGTGCGGGGCGGGATGGCCATGCCGTCGCCGTACAGCCAGGGCGACGGCACGGGCGAGCCGCCGTCCCGTCCGAAGTCGCGCAGGGCGTTGAAGACCTGACGGCGCAGTGCCCGGCGGGTGCCGGCGGTGCTGCTGAGCCGGCCGAGCATCTCCGGGGTCGCGAAGTGGCCGAGGCCGTTGAACCCGTAGTACCCGGCGAAGCCCTGGTTGACCCATTGGTGGTCACAGAAGCGCTGCAGGACCGGTGCGATGTGCCGGGCGAAGGAGACCTTCTCCGGGAACGGCAGCGAACCGTTGCCGACGAACACGTCGTACAGCAGGTCGTACAGGGTGCGGATGCCCTTCAGCGCGGGTGCGTAGTTCGGCGGGCCGACCACCACCCAGGCCGGGTCGACCGGAAGCTCGCGGCCACCGACGGTGACGCTCGCCGTGACCGGTCCGTCGGCGACGTCGTCGTGCCAGCCCTCGTTGTTGGCGAAGGTGGTCGCCGGCCTGCCGTCGTAGGAGGCCGACTGGCCGAATCCGCCGAAGACCAGCAGATTCCCGGCCTCGTCGGTGCGCAACTCGCCGAGATAGACCTCCTTCCCCATGAAGGTGCCACGGCGGAAATGGAAATCAGGACCGGAGACGTTCCGCCCGGAGATGGAGATCTCCCCGGCATCGATGATCAATTCCTTGCGGCGGTCACCGACGATGTCCTTGTTCCGCAGTTCGGAGGGCTTGGCGAGGGCGGAGTCGGGAATGTCCAGCGCGAGCTGGAACTGGTACCAGGCGGACTTCTTGTTCGCCAGGTGGGCGTTCCACCGGAGGTCGGCGTTCTCCGCCGTCAGCTCGGCGACCACCTTGCCCTGCGCGTTGTAGCCGTAGACCCGGAAGCGTGCCACCTCTCGCTTGACCGCGCCGGCGGAGTCCTTGTAGAAGCCGGGATCCCGTGGCTCGGGATCGGGTACCTCCGGCGCGAAGAAATATTCTTCGGGCGAGTTTCCGATCCGGGCGATCCCGATTGCGGGGTGGATTGCGGCACGGACGATTTCGTCCAGCATGTGATTCGACTCCTCCGAGGACATGCGGTGTGGACACCGGTGGGAAGCTCGTCAGCGGAAGAATATGGCGAGCCGGATGGATCGGATCAAATGGACACGAATAGTCACCCGGAGGAGTGAACGGGAATCAGGTTCCGCGCAAGCAGAATCGCATCGGCACAGCTGGAAATGCCCCGAGGAGCCGCTGGTGAACCCGATTCTCGAAGTCGGAGTCGGAGAAGCCAAGTTCGCGTAGGTTGCCCAGGTATTTCGGCAAGGTCAGGTAGTTCGGCAGGGGCAGGTAGACCGCCGCGTACGCGGGGGCGGTGGCCCGCGCCCGCTCGGGGCCGGTGTCGACCACCACGGCCTACGCGGGCGCGGGCAGCGGGCCGGGGCCGAGGAACTCCCGGGCGCTGCGGGTGTGTTCGGGCGTGACGAGGTAGCCGCTGCGCCCCGTGCGCGCACCCTGTACGTCCCCGGAGTGCGGGTGCTCGCGGCGGCGGGGCTTGTCGGCGAGCCGGCGCAGCGTGGCCTGCCTGATCTCTTGCTGCGGGTCTGGCCCCGGTGCTGCGAGCGGGGGCTGGTCGGGGGAGCGGCGTCCGCAGTGTCCCGCCCTTCGTGCCGCTCGCCCCGCCCGATGGCCAGTCAGCTCGCTTCTCCATCTCCCTCTTGCGATGGCATATCGCGATAGTTATAGTCTCTAACACAAGCGAGCAGGCATCACTCGCAGGCCGGACGGCCGTGCGGGACGAAAGATCGGGAGAAGGACATGAACGGACACGAGCAGCAGCTGCACGTCGTGCTGGGCGCCGGGCCGGCCGGAAGCACCCTGGCCGGGGAGCTGGCGCGGCGCGGCCACGCGGTGCGCCTGGTGGACCGGTCGGGCGACGGGCCCGCGTTCGGCGGGGTGGAGCGCCGGGCGGCCGACGTGAGCACCGTCCAGGGGGCGCTCGCCGCCGTCGAAGGTGCTGCGGTGGTGTACCACTGCGTCAACGTCGCCTACCACCTGCAGGTCGAGGTGATGCCGAGGATCCAGCGTGCCGTCCTGGGGGCCGTCGAGGCCACCGGCGCCCGGTTGGTCGTCCTCGACACCCTCTACCCGTACGGTCCGACCGGCGGGGTTCCGATGACGGAGCGGACCGCCTGGAACGCCGTCAGTCGCAAGGGCCGGATGCGGGCGGAACTGGACGCGGTCTACCTCGACGCGCACCACGCGGGCCGCGTCAGGGTGGTCCTGGGGCGCTCGGCGGACTTCGTCGGCCCCGGCGTGGTCAACTCCACCCTGGGCGGTGCGGTCTTTCCCGGGGCACTGACCGGTGGCGAGGTGCTGGGTCTGGGCGACCTGGACCTGCCGCACAGCTACACCGACGTCCGCGACGTGGCCGCCGGTCTCGCCACGCTCGGCGAGCGCCCGGAGGCGGACGGCCGGGTCTGGCACCTCCCCACCGCGCCCGCCCGCACCACCCGGGAGGTCCACACGATGATCGCCGAGCGGGTCGGTGCCCCGCTCTCGGTGGTCGTCCTGGACGAGGCCCGGCCCTTCGGCCCGTTCGACGAGGTCTTCATGGGCGAGTTCGAGGAGATGTTCTACCAGTACACCGAGTCCCAGGTGATGGACAGCGCCGACATCCAGCGCACCCTCGGCCTCGCCCCGATCCCGCTGGAGCAGACCATCGACGACACCATCGCCTGGTACCGGGAGTGGCTCGCCGCCCGGGTGACCGCCTGAGCCGGCCGTATTCCGACATCGACGATCCTTGGCGCTGCTCGCCGGCAGGTGGATGGCGGGGCGAAGAAGTCAAGAGGTCCAGACCGAAAGGCCTGGACCTCTTGACCGTATCTCAAGCCCGTTGGCACCCGGGGGAGTGTGTGGGGAGATCCATTGCAAATCGCCGTTGAGCCACGAGTCGATGGCCACCCGCCCCCGCTGCCCAGCCTCCGGCATGAAGTGCGCGTAGGTCTTCAGAGCGATGACCGGCGAGGCGTGCTCCATCCATTGAGCCAGCGACACGACCGACTCTCCAGCGTGCAACTGCACGCTTGCACAGGTGTGCCTCAGGACATGGAAGCCCCACTCCCGAGACGGCACCCAACCGCTCACGCCCTTCTCTGCCCGTGCCTCGTCGCTCCGAGCCGGGATGATGCCCGCCGCAGCGAGAGCCGGCTTCCGGATATCCGGGTCGAAGATGTTCGCACCCCTCCGGACGCGGTTTGCCACGGGACGGTCACGCGCCGGTCGGCACGCCCGCGTTGACGAGGATCTCGCGCGCCGACAGGGCGACGCTCTGGGCAGCGGTCAGACCGGAGGCCGCCAGGTGGGCATCCACGATCCGCAGTCCGGCCGCGTACCCGGCGAAGTCCGGCAGCCCCACGGGCTGCTGCCCCATGCGCTGCGCGGTGGCGTCGCCGAAGACGTAGGCGGGCAGATTCTGCATCCCGGCCACGTCGATCCCGACAGTGATCTTCTCGTAGGCGTTGTCCAGTTCGGCGCCGGTCAGCGCCTTCGTCCAGGGGCCCATGGCCTGCTCGCCGGCCAGCTCCCGCACGAACGCCTCGGCCAGTCCCTCGGCGACGACCTGCTCGCCGACGGTCACGGCCATCGGGTTCCAGACCACGTTCGCGTAGCGCACGTTGTGATGGAGCTCGTGTGCGGCGGCGTGGTCGATCTTCGTCAGGCTGGTGTCGGTGGGCCAGATCGTCAGCTGGATCGCGCCCGGGAACCCGCCCGAACCGAAATAGCCGGCACTGCGGACCGTCAGGTGGTGATCGTCGGGGTTGCCGAGCACCACCACGACGTGCACGGTCTCGGCGTGTTTCACGCCGGGCACCGCGCGGCTGATGCGCTCCCACGCGGCGGCGAGGGAGTCCTCGATCCGGTTCCACACCCCGATGTCCTGCATCTGACGCACGGCTGGCAGGTACCGTGGATCCTCACGGTCGATCCGGAAACCACTGCCCAACTGCTGGTGCATCCGGACCGGATCCACATCCCCCATCACCTTGGACATCACGCTCTGGAGCGGGCTGTAGATCTCCCGTAGGGCGTCGGGCCGTTCCTCCACCGGGCGTTGCAGGAGGTCGGTCATGGCGGACGCCGTGTCGTGAACAACGATCTTCATGACTCGGGACCGTAGGGCCTTCCGCTACGTGAGGGTCAAGAGCCGTGTTGACCGTGCCGGCGATGGCGGAGCGTGGCGGGAGCACCGGCCGTCGGCAGATGCCACCTGAGCCGAGTTCGGTGATGGCCGTCGCCGGTATGTGTCGACCAAGGGCCGTGGTCGCCTCCCGACAGCAAGGTCACATCTACGGCCGGAGTGTTAAAACGACGAGCTTAGGCCCGCTGCAGCGTCCACCTCTGGTTGGCCTGGTTGTTGCCACAGTCCCAGATGTCAGCGGGAGCGCCGTTGTCCATGCTCCAGCCGCCGATTTCAAGGCACTTCTTGTAGCCGATCATGGAGGGGATAATGCCAGAGCTCGCGTCCAACCACTGCTGGTTGGAGCCGTAGTTGCACTGCCACTGGTCCGCCGGGGCGCCGTTGTAGTCGCTGTGCGCACCGGCGATCTCCAGGCACGCACCGCTGTTGACGTTCCGGTAGTACATGCCGCCGGACGTGTCGTACACCTTCACCCACTTCTGGTTGGCTCCGCCCGTGCAGTCCCACTGACGGACCTGGGCGCCCCAGGACTGACTCCAGTCGGCGACCTCAAGACACTTGCCACTGTTCATGTTGCGGATGGTGTACGTTCCGCCGTCGGAGGTGTCGGCGTGCGCGGGTGATATCGCGGATCCGAGCAGGAAGGTGCAGGCTGTGAGGCTCACCGCGAGCGAGCGGGGAGCGGGGACGCGAAGGCGGAACGACATGTGCACCTCAAGACTGGTAGCGAATCGGGCGGACTGTGATCGATCATCACCGGCTCACAACCCGTGAAGCCGCTCCGAGGAGTTACCTCGATGCCCGGAAGCTATCTCGACGTGATGCATTTGCAATACCTTTACGAGTGCACGGGTGAGGGGCGCGGCACCTTCACCGGTGCACAGTTCTCACTGCTGGCCTGGTGGCCCTGTACGGCCGCCGACACCTGGCCGCCTGCTGAAGGTGCCACCAGTCACCGCGCGTTGAGGACGGCAGCAGCGACGCCTGCGAGATGATGCGCCGCATGACCGGCTGCACCGCCGCCGGCGCCATCACCCTCAACGGCGAGTCCATCGCCGTCATCTGCGACCTGCCACCCCACGACGGCAACCAGCACCACGACGTCGTCCACGGCGACTGGACCAGCACGCCTGACGACTGACTCGTCGAGCAAGCGATTCGGTCCCGCACCTCCCCCGTGTGCGGGGCCGAATCGTGTTCACGGCCCGCACCGACCGTCGTGTTCCGACAAGGCGCAGGGTGGTGCGGGTGCGCATGGTCCCCCCGGGGACGGTGATGGTCAGGGGGGACGGCGCAGGGTGGGGCCGGTGAAGTTGCCGACGTGTGACCCTGCACTGGAGTCCGCCCAGGCCGCACGGCTACTGGCCCCGCTCGGCTCCGGCCGGCGGGGCGGCTTCGTGCATCCTGGGGCGCAGCCCCTGGCGGATCAGACCCCCGACCGATAGAAGACCTTCCCCTCGTGCGGCGCGATCCCAAGAGCCTCGTACAGCTCCAAGGCCGATGGATTGTCGCGGTCCGCCGTCCATTCCACCCTCGAACAGCCGAGCTCCCGCGCATGCTCGTGGACGGCGGCCATGAGCATCCGGGCGAGACCGCGACGCCGGTACGGCGCCCGGACGTAGAGCTCCTTCAGATACAGCGAAACGTCGGCACCGGCGGCTGGCCACAGGCGGCTGACGGCGGCGAGCCCGGCCACCTGCTGCCCGTCCCTCGCGAGAAAGACAACCGCCGCTGGCGCGGGCCCGAACAGTGCGGCCGTCACATCGTCGAGCGGCGGCGGCGTACTCGCACCGCCGTAGTACTCCTCGACTTCACCGAGGATCGTTGCGATCGTCTCGGCGTCCGCAACGGTAGCGAACACGATGTCCAGCGCCATTCGCGTGCCTCTCATCCGCCCGGAGGCAGGGCAAGCAGCCCCTGCAGTACCCGCACCTCCGGCAGTCGTCGGTCGGTCTCAGGAACGCTAGCGGCAAGATCCCGAGCACGGTAGAGAACAATCGGGCTGCGGAACTCCGGAGGCAGAGCTGCCACGGACTCGGCGGCAAGGTGAGCCCACGGCAACCGCGGTGACCGGACCAGGACGATCTCCGCCGATCACGCCTGAGCCGTACACCCGTTGAAGCCCGAGGCCAAGGCGGCCTCGGGCTTCAACACGTTCCGGAACCTCAACGGCCGGCGACGGACAGGAGAACGTCCACCAGCCGCTCGGCAGCATCAGGCCGTCCCTGCGACCGGGCCCGCTGCGCCATGTCGGCGCGACGGCCCGGGTCTGCGAGCAGGGGCGCCACGGCCTCCTGCAGGCCGGCCGGGGACACCTCGCCGAGCAACGCGACTGCCGCGCCCAACTCCTGCAGATGGCCGGCATTGTGGGCCTGCTCGTTGCCGGCGGAGCTCGCGAGCGGGATGAAGACCGCCGCCTTGCCGAGGGCGGTCAGCTCGGCGATCGTGCCGGCACCGCTGCGGGAGATCACCACGTCCGCCAGGGCGAGAACATCAGGCAGTTCCGGACCGACGAATCCGGTGACCAGGTAGCGGCTGGCCAGGTCGCCGGGAAGGGCCGCAGCCGCCTGCCGCAGACTCTCCTCATGAGCCGGCCCGCACTGGTGGATCACGTTGGCGTAGGACAGCAGCCACGGCAGGATGTCGCGCACCAACCCGTTGATCTGGGCCGATCCCTGGGCGCCGCCCGTGATGTACACGGTGGGGCGGGTGCGGTCGAACGACCACAGGCCGAGGGCTGCGACGGCCTTGTCCGCCTGGCCGGCAAGCACCTGGGGGCGCACGGGATTGCCGGTGACGACCGCCGACCCGCGGGCTGACTCCGGCAGGAACTGCAGCGTGGACTCCGACGACACCGCGAAGCACGTCGCGGCACGGGCAAGACCCCGGTTGGCCAGGCCGAGGCGCACCGTCTGCTCGTGAACGACGAGCGGGCGACGGCACATCCGGGCGGCCAGTCCCACGGGTACGGCGACGTAGCCTCCGGTGGCGAGCACCACGTCGGGGTGGAAGTCCGCAACGACTGAACGGGCCTGGGCGATGCCGAGCGGCACGCGCCCCATGTCCTTGATGTTGGCCGGCGAGGCGAGCTTGAGCGGGTTGCTGGAGCGCCGGATCTTGCCCGTGGCCACCGTGGTGAACGGGATCTGCTCGGCGGTCGTGACCTTGGCCTCCAGGCCGGTCGCTGTCCCGACCCACAGCACGTCCAACGTCCTGCCTGCGGCTGCGAGTCTGCCCTGCAGGGTGCGTACCGCGGTGAGCGCCGGGTAGGTGTGGCCGCCAGTGCCGCCACCCGTGACGATCAGGCGGAAGGCGCGCTCGGCAAGGGGGCGGTTGCGAGGGTCACTGTGCACGGAGAGCTCCCGGTCTGGACTCACCCCGGGTCTGGGGCGTGGGACATTGCGGACGATAGCAGGCGTCAGGCGATCCCATTTGAAGGGTTGTCAGCAGCTTGCTCGGACCCCGCCGCCCCAACTCCATCCCGGCAACGAGAACGCCGCACAGGCCCCTCCAAGGCCCGTAACGAGTCCGCAACGACTCCACGGCGCAGTGCCGTCGGCTGCCAGCCTGGCCGCGTGACCAACCACCAGCCGCCCGAGTGGCCCGGCCGACACCACCCTCGCCGCCGAAGGCCGGAGTCTCCAAGCGCGCGAAGATCCGCCTCGCCGTCATCGGCAGCTGCGACGCGATCGCCGCTGGCGGCAAGAGCCCCGGGAACGACCCGCCGGCCGCCGCACGCGTCCCGCGGACCGGAGCTATGACCGGGAAGGTACACCGGCTCGGGTCGGCCTTCGGCAGGCGTAGGGCTGGGGCAGCCGGAGACCGGGCCGTGTGCCTCAGTCGGTCAAGAAGGACAGCATGTCGGCGAAGGGCGGGACGGTGCCGGGGGCGAGGCGTGTGGTTTCGCCTCGGAACGAGCGCACCTCCAACCAGCTCTGCGGTGACGCCTGCGGCAGCATGTCCATGAGCTTCTGGAGGTCGGCCGATCGGTGGACCCTGAATGGCTGCGTTCGCCGGTAGGGCGACGGCTGGACGTCGAAGCGCAGGTCCACCACGGGCTGCGGCGGCCGGCCCCAGTCGCTGTAGGGCAGCGCGCCGTGACCGTGGATGCGGGCGTCGACCAGCACCTCCGGGTCCTCGTCCCCGATCTCGCAGTTGAAGACGGGGAAGGCCGTTGCCACCCGAGCCGCCGCTGCAGGGTGGGCGGCGCAAGCTCGCCCCAACGCCGGCGAGCAGAACAGTGCGAAGTCGAAGGACCCCACCGGGCTTGGCAGAGGCACCTTGTGGTGGGACCTGCCGTCGAAGGCCAGGTCACGCCTGGAGCAGAGGAACTCCAGGAAGGGAGCAACGGTGTCGGCCTGGTGCGTCCTCGCTCGAACCGCGAAGCGGACCGTGCTGCGCCCGTTGTCGCGCAGCACGTAGTACTCGTAGAAGCCCATCGGGTGGTCGGGCGCATGGGCGCGGCGGTGGACCTGGTCGAAGCCGTCGACCGGCAGGTACTGGTGTGCGGGGGCATGGGGGCCGGTGGCCCTGGTGATGACGTCCAGGACCGGCGCCTCGAGTTCGGCTTCCGCCGGATCGCAGGGAGGGGCGACCTCGACGAAGCCCTTGCGAAGGCGGTCGTTGATCTTGCGGGCTGCGTGGCGCCGTGCTTGCTCCTCGTCGTCGAGCATCGATGTGCTTGCTCTGCCCGGTGTTCGGTCGGAGCCCCATCTGAGGAAGCAGCGGATCCCCTCCTGACGGACCTCCCAGTATTCGAGCGTGGCCTCTTGCCGCTCGAACCGCCGCCATCTGGTCACCCGGCCTCCCACACCGTCTGGCGGTCCGTCCGCCAGGACCGCACGCGGGTGACCCTATCGCTCGATCGCCTGGGGCCGCCCTCGCCTTCGCCGCTGGTCAGAACACCGGGAGGGGCACTCGTCCGCCCCAGCGGAGGTCTCTCGCTGCGGATTCGGGCGCGCTCCCTGCGTTGAGCGGTGAGGACGTCGGGGTGGCGGGCGTTGGCGTTGGCGTTGCGCCCGCGCAGTCAGGTGTGCAGGGCGCGGGTCCGGACGGTGTGGACGGTGTGGTTGGAGTTCGCGAGAGTGATCAGGTCCGAGGGGCACCGCCGTCGTTCTGGCACGGATGATCGATGCCGCTGACACGGACCCGACCGCCACGAGATCACGGAGCCGAGTCGGTGCCGCGACACGGCGAGCCGGACTGCTGGGGGAGTCCACTGTCGGACGTCCTCTTGCGGGCCCGGAGCAGGTTGCCGTCCAGCGGCAGGTCAGAGATTGTGAGCAGTTCGAAACCGGCCTCGGCCAGCAGCCTGCGGTAGTGCCCGGCGGTCCGCTCCCTGCCCCCGACGTTGCAGAGCATGTGGAGGTCCCAGGCCACGGCCAGCGACGGAGCGCCGTCCTCCGGCAACAAGCGTTCCACGATCAGCAGTCCGGCGTGGTCGGGCATGGCCCGCGCGCACTGCCGCAGGATCGCCAGGCTCTGTTCGTCGTCCCAGTCGTGCAGGACCCGGGAGAGCAGGTAGACGTCCCCGCCCCCGGGGACGGTGCGGGTGAAGTCCCCGACCACGAACTCGCACCGGTCGGCGCACCCGGCCTCGGCCAGCCTGCGGCGGGCGGCGTCCACCACGTGGGCGCGCTCGAACAGCACACCGCGCAGGTGCGGGACCCGGCGCAGGATGCGGCCGAGCAGTTCGCCGTTGCCGCCGCCGACGTCCACCACCAGCTCGGCCGTCGAGAAGTCGGCGCACTCGGCCACCGGCTCGAACATCGGTGCGCCGGCGGCCATCGCACGGTCGAAGAGCTCCGCCAGTTCGGGGTGGTCGGCGAAGTGGTCGAAGTGGCCCTTCCCGAAGAGGTGCCGGAACGCCTCCTGCCCGGTGCGCACGGAGTGGCCCAGCTCGCCGAAGGACCGGTAGAACGGCCCTCCGTAGAGCAGGGCCAGCGGGCGGAGCGAGTGGTGGACGTCGCGCCGCAGCAGCAGGCCCGGTTCGGTCAGCGCGAAGGAGTCCTCGGCCCGGGTGAGGAGGCCCAGTGATTCCAGGTAGCGCAGGAGGCGCCGCAGGCTCTGCGGATCCGTCCCGGTGCGCTCCGCCAGTACCTCGACCGAGGGAACGGCGACGGGTTCACACCCCGGTGCCGGCAGGTGCTCGGCCAGCTCCAACTCCGCTGCCACCGCGATCGCCTGGGTGGTCCAGGCCCCTGTCATCAGTTCCAGCAGGTGCCTGGCCGGGTCCTGCGGCTGGTCCTTCGGCAGGACCTGCGGCCAGTCCTGCGACTGGTTCTGCGGCCGGTGTGCGCCGTGCTCGGCGAGTACGGCGGGGTGGTGGCCTGCCGCGTGGAGTTCCAGGCGCCGGAGCCAGTGGCGGTCCGATGTGCCGTCCGTGGCAGGCGGGTTGCCGCCGGTGTTGCGGAAGTACAGGACGGTCCCGTCGTCGTGGGGGTTGTGGCCCCCGCCGTCGGCGGTCATGCCGCCCCGGCCGGTCAGCATGGAGCGCAGACCGGTCAGGACCACGCTGTCCGGGGTGTCGACCTCCAGCGCCAGGTGGGACTCATGGCGCCCGCCGCGCTCGCGGGCGGCGATCTCCCCGAGCTCCGAACCCGGCGGTACGACCAGGGCGAACACCTCGATCTCGGGTCGGTCGCCGTCCGCCCCGGTCACCGGCGCGCGCAGGATGGCGACGTCCAGGGCGCCGTCGGGCAGACCGTGACGACGGGTCAGGCGGTCGCGGACCACGGTGCTCGGCACCGGCTCGCCGGCCGTCAGGCCGAGCGTGCGGAGGTGGTCGCGGAGCTCGGCGAGCGAGGGCGGGAACACCAGGACGGCCACGTGGGCCAGCGAGCAGTGCGATCGCAGGGACCGCCGCTCCTGCTGCGTGAGCTCGGGCAGCAGCTCCGCGAGGACCGACTCGATGCCGTTGCTGCGGATGAAGTCGACTGCTCTGCCGATCAGTTCGTGATCCGCCGGGTGGAGCAGGACCTCGCTCGTGTGCCAGGCATTCAAGTGCTGGATCCTCCGATCGGACGGCAGCGTGAGGACTTCTCCTGATCAGGGCCGTGGCCCGGCTTCGTGGGGCCCGATCGGGCTGTGCCACTCCACCGAAACGGACCCGCAGGTCGCTGCGGAGCTTTCCGTGGTCAAGGCTAGCCCGCCTTCGACCGGTTGGTGCCTGATCGATGAACTCGGTTGCGGGGAAGCGTGGTTCGCACTCGTGTGCGTGTCGGCGATGCCCCCCGACGGGAACCGGTGCACGGTCGGCCGGGCCGGTTGAGCGCCGGGCTTCCGCCCGTTCCACGGTGGGGACGGCGCCGGGGGATCGGCAGCGGTACCGGCGCCCGGCGAGCCGGCCGGCCCGGGTGTACGGGGCCGGCTGGTGCGGACGGGGTTGCTGCTGCGGATCCCCCGGGCGCGGGACGCCGGGCATCCGTCCCCGTCCTTCGGCCGGCAGGCGCCCCACACGGACGCACCGGCGGACCGTCCGGGTACGGCCCGGTACGAGGGCGATCCGGTATCGGGCGGCTCGGTGTGACGATGATCCGCCGGCACACAAGGCCGGCTGCCCGAGGTTGCGCGCCGATCCGACCGGAGCCGTCGATGCGGCCCTGCGGCCCTATGCGGTGAGGTGGTCGACGGTGGGAGCGATGGTGCCGAACAGGTCGCTGATGGTGGTCAGGGCCGCGGTCTGGAGGGTGGCCGCGGCGAGGGTGCTGCCGTCGGGGGCGGCCAGTGGACGGGTGGCGGTCGCTTCGGCGACGACAGTGGGACGGTAGCCGAGGTTGAAGGCGCCCTGGGCGGTGAAGGTGACGCACATGTGGGTCATGAAGCCGGCCATCACCAGGTCCGGACCGCCCCCGAGTCCGCGCAGGGTCCTCTCCAGGTCGGTGTCGTGGAAGGCGTTGGGGAACTGCTTGACCACGACGGGCTCTCCGTCGACGGGGGCGACCTCGTCACTGATGGCGCCGATCTCGGCGCGGATGTCGTAAGGGGTGTTCTCGCCGCCGTCGTTGACGATATGGATCACCGGGGTGCCGGCGGCGCGGGCGGCGGCCAGCAGGCGGCCGCCGGCCGCGAGGGCCTGCTCGGCGCCTTCGAGGGCCATGACCCCGGTGCGGTAGGTGTTCTGGAAGTCGATCATGATCAGGGTGGTGTCGGCGAGACGGGGCAGCCGGTTGTCGAGGCCGATCACGTCACGTAGGGCGGTGGAGGCGGTCATGGGAGGTGTTCCTTTCGGCAGGGCCCTCGACGAGGAGGGCGAACGAGACGGGGGATCGAACGGAGCGGGGCACCGCACGAGGGATCAAGGGCATGGCGAAGCCGCACGGTGTACCCGCGTAGCCGCGTACCCGCGTAGCCGCGTACCTGGGAAAAACCGTGGGTCGGCTGTCGGTTCAGGTGGTGGTGGTGCGGAAGCGGCGGCGGTAGGCCGCCGGGGTGGTGCCGATCTGCTTGCGCAGCGCGCGGTGCAGGGTCTCGACGGAACCGAGTCCGCAGCCGGCGGCGACCTGGTCCAGGGGATGGTCGGTGCTCTCCAGGAGCCGACGGGCCGCCTCCACCCGGGTGGCCTCGACGTAGGCGGCCGGGCTGGTGCCGGTCTCCTGGCGGAAGACCCGGGCGAAGTGGCGCTCGCTCAGGCACATCCGAGCGGCCAGCGCGGCTGCGGACAGGTCGCCGTCGAGGTGGTCGGCGATGAACATCCGCAGCTCGTCGATGTCCCGGCGAGAGGCGGGGGGCCGGCTCAGCGGGACCGAGAACTGGCTCTGGCCGCCCTGCCGTTTGAGGTACATCACCAGTTGCCGGGCGACCGCCAGCGCGATCTCCTCGCCCAGGTCGTCGGCCACCAGCGCCAGCGTGAGGTCCATGCAGGCGCTGATCCCGGCCCCGGTCCACACCTGTCCGGACCGGATGAAGATCGGGTCGGGGTCCACCGTCACCGCCGGGTGGTCGGCGGCCAGTTGGGCGGCGGTCGACCAGTGGGTGGTGGCCGTCCGGCCGTCCAGCAGTCCGGCCGCCGCGAGCAGGTGCGCACCAGCGCAGACCGAGGCCACCCGGCGGGCTTGCGGCGCGGCCGTCCTCACCCACGCCACGACGTCCCGGTCGATCCGGGCGACCGGACCACCGGGGTGCAGGTCCACCGCGCCCGGAACGAGCAACGTGTCCAGTACCCCGGTGACTTCGGTGACCTCGGCGAAGCAGAGGTCGGTGACCAGCCGCACGCCGGCCGAGGTGGTGACCTCGCCACGGGAACGGCCCGCCAGCTGGACCTGGTAGCCCGCGCGGCCGCCGGTCTCCCGGTTGGCCAGCGCGAAGACCTCGGCCGGGCCGGTGACGTCGAGGAGGTCGACATCGGGGAAGACCGCGATGACGACACGGCGGGTGGTGGGCATGCAGCAATCGTCGTCCTGATCGCCGATGGCCGCAATGTCGGCTTTCTGTCACATCCGGACATGCCCCGGGACGCGAGTTCTCCGTAGGCCGCCGCGACCACCGGGGCCGCGACGATCAGGGTCGACGGCGGACACGGCGGACACGGCGGACACGGCGGACACGGCGGACACGACGGCTACGGCAGGTACGTGGACTCAGGCGTCCCCTGAGCCCGGTGCCGACGTCCGTCCGGCGACCGCCGGCCAGGACTCCAACTCCGCTGCCCGGGCGAGCAGATCGTCCCGGCCGATGGAGTCGGTCCTCGTCGACGGCACGGTGCAGGCGTGGGCTCCGGCGACGGCACCGTAGAGACCGCAGCGCAGCGGCGCCTCGCCACTCAGCCAGCCGAAGAGGAAGCCCGCTGCGAAGGCGTCGCCGGCGCCGTTGGAGTCCACCACCGGCCCGGGGGGCGGGACGGCCGGAAGGTGGGTCAGCTCGTCGCCGAGCAGCAGCTGCGCGCCCTCGGCGCCGGCAGTGGCGACGACCGCCCGGGCGCGGCCCCGCTCGGCGATCCGCCGCATGGTCCGCTCCGGGTCGGCCAGGGCGGTGGCGGACAGGAAGACGATGTCGGCCTCGTGGGCGAACGGCTCGTGGTAGGGCTCGGTGCCGTCCCAGTCGTGCAGGTCGGTCGAGATGGTCACCCCGGCCTCCCGCAGTACGGGAAGGGCGAAGGCGCACGGATGGGTGATGGAGACGTGGGCGTGGCGGCTCACCGAGGCGAGGGCCGCGACCGTCGCGGGAGGCAGCCGGTCCTCCTCCCGCGAGCGGCTGTTGTCGTACAGCGACAGTCGCCGCCCGTCGGGGCCGACGAGGTTCACCGCGCGCTTGGTGCCGCCGGGGAGCGGGACTTCGGTGAGCGCGATGCCCCGGTCGCGGTGCAGCGCCCGGACCAGGTCACCTGCGTGATCGTCGCCGATCATGTCGATGTGGTGCGTGCGCAGGCCCAGTGCGCTCACGCCCAGCGCGACGAAGTCCCCGGTCTGTCCCGCCCGCGTCTCGATCCCGGGCACCAGGTAGCTGTCGGAGAAGGGCAGCGGCAGCCGGGGGACGTACACGATCGTGTCGACCCCGGCGCCGCCCAGGACGAGGACGTCGGTCTCCGTGCTCATCGCTGCTCCCGTGCCGTCGTCCGACCCGACCGGTCGTCAACCGTGACTGCCGAGAGGTGAGTCAAACAGGCCGTCCGATCATCGGCAAGAAGTTTCAGAGAATTTCGGAAAATTGTTGCGGGTGGCCCTGGCGGCGGCAGGCTCCGGGGCCACCCGCAACAGCTGAAGCCCTGTCAATCCGTGCCGGTGACGAGCGCGGTGAGGCGTGGTGCCAGGGCCGTCGGGCTCGGCATCGCCGCGATCTCGGCGCGGACCTCGCGCGCCGCCCCGGCCAGTGCGTCGTCGGTGATCAGCCGTTGCAGCAGGGCCGGGTCGATCTCCTCGGCGGTCGCGCTCAGTCCGGCTCCCCGCTCGTGCACCGCGTCCGCGGTGACGAAGCGGTCGGAGCCGTCGGGCAGCACCAGCTGCGGTATGCCGGCGTCCAGCGCGGCGAGAGCGGTACCGCTGCCACCGTGATGGACCGCGGCCCCGCAGGTGCCGAGCAGCGCCCGCCACGGCACCCAGCCGTACGACCGCACGTTGTCCGGCAGCGTGCCGAGCGCGCCGAGGTCGAGGTCGCCCGTGGCGAGTACGAAGTCCGCGTCGACGTGTGCCGCCGCCGCGATCACCCGCTCGATCCTGGTCAGCCCGTCGGTCTTGGGCGGAACGGTGCCGAGCGTCACCGCCACCCGCGGGCGGTGGGCGGGCCCGGCCAGGCGCTCGGGCAGCGAGCCCTCCCCGTTGTAGGAGACCGGCCGCATCGACCAGCCGTACCGCTCGCCCGCCGCCATGCTCGGGGGCGCCAGGTCGATGGTCTCGACGTGCTCCGGCAGCCGGTGGACCCCGTGCCGGGCGAAGGCCGGTGCCATCTCCGCGAGCATCAGCGCGCGCAGTCCCGGGGTGCGTACGAACCCCAGGTCGTGCTGCACCGCGGGCACCCCCAGGCTCGTGGCGGCGAGCAGGGCCGCCGGGAAGAGGTACTCGTACACCACCAGGTCCGGCCGCCACCGTGCGGCGAGCTCGACGGTGGCGTCGGCCACCGCGTCGTTGACGTGCGCGGCCAGCGGGACGAACGCCTCCCGGTCGGCCGCGTTGGTCTCGACCACACGCTTCATCAGATCGGGCCGCCGGGTGCGGCCGGCCTCGCGGATCTCCCGGCGCCAGTCCAGACCGGGGGCGAGGGGCAGGAACGGCAGCCCCGAGCCGGCGACCACCTCCCCGCCGTCCATCGAGGCCACCGCGACCTCGTGGCCGAGCTCCCGCAGCGCCCTGGCCAGCGGGACCAGCGGGAAGAGATGGCCGACACCGGGTGCACCGGCGAACATGACACGCATTGAGGACCCCAGACAGTGGTGGTGCGAACGGCGGAGATCAGCCGGCGGCTCGGTGCAGGGCGGCCTCGAGGCCGTCCAGTACCGCGTTGCAGTCGCGGAGCAGCGTCGCGGCGTCGGCGGCGCTCAGCAGGTAGACCCCCAGCCAGTTGCGCGACCCCGCGGACGGATCGAAGACCGGTGTCGGCCGGCCCGTCGGCATGGCGAACGCGGGCACGGGCTCGATGGTGCTGCCCGGCGACAGGAGGCTCTGCCAGTCCACCGCCTGCGGGTTCCAGACCGGACCGGTCCGCCAGGGCACACCGGCCGCGTCGGTGGGGACGACGGCCACCGACGCGGCCGCCCTGACCCCGTCGGTCAGCATCGCCGCGGGGTACTCCACTCGCTCCCCGAGGAGCTGACGGACCAGCATCCCGATGGGATCGACCCCGAACACCTCGTGCACCTGCCGGGTCGTCAGGAGGCCGCCGAACCGGGCCGCGGTCTCGATGACCACCAGCTGCCCGTCCGCCATCAGCTTGAGTTCGGTGTGCGTGCCGCAGGTCTCCAGTCCGAGCGCGTCGACGGCCTGCCGCGAGACGTCCTCGATCCGGCGTTGCAGGGGCACCGGCAGCACGCACGGCGCGGTGCTGGCCACCTCGACGAACGACGGTACGGTCGGCAGCTTGGCGGTGATGGACAGGGGGTGGTAGACGCCGTCCGCGACGATGCCCTCCACGCTCACGTAGTCGCCGTAGCCCGGTTCCTCGTACCAGCCCTCGGTGGAGCCCTGCGCGATCTCCTCGACCAGCCGGTGCCGGTCGGTGTCCGCCGCGTACAGCTCGTTCATGCCCACCCGGCTGCCGGCGTGGAGCGCCGGTTCGATCTCCGCCCAGGCCGGGACGGCGTCCGCGGGCGAGGTCAGCACGAGCTGGGCGACCGATCCGGCGCCCCACGCCGGCTTGAGCAGCAGCGGGGGCGTCAACTCGTCCAGGGCGGTGTGCAGGTCCTGAACGCTGTCGACCCGGCGGAACCGGGGGATCGGCACCTGGGCCGCGGCCCAGGTCTCCCGCATCAGCCGCTTGTCCCTGGCCCGGAGGATCCCCGGCCCGGCACCGGCCAGACCGAGCCGGCTCGCGGCGTGCGCGACGGCCAGCACCGCGAACTCCGACAGGGTCAGGACGGCGTCGGCGCCGACGGCCTTCGCGTGCTCCACGATCAGCTCGACCAGGGCCTCACCGCGCGGCGGATCGGTCACCAGGTCGATGCCGGTGCAGCAGGGCCGCCACACGTCCTCTCCGGTCGTGGGCAGCGATGCGAGCGCGAGTACGTGCAGCTCTCCGCAGGCGGCCATCCGCGGGAACGCGTACTCCAGCGGTGCGCCGCCCTTGACGTAGACGTAGAGGATCTTGTTCAACTGGCTTTCTCCTGAGAACGGTTCACGTGCCGCCGCACCGGGTGGCGGGGGCGGCGGTCGAGACGAGGGCAGCCCGACGGGACGGCCGGGCCCGTGGGACGGGCGGGGCCGGTGGGCCGGTAGCCGGCGTCGCGGATCAGGCCGCGGTCTGGAAGGGGCGCAGCTGCAGCAGGCTGATCCGGTCACCGTCGATCGCCCACTCGATGTCGACCGGAGCGGCGAAGGTGTCGTCGGGTGCGAAGTGCGACTGCAGCAGCCTGCTCATCAGGGCCAGCCGGCACAGGACGTCCTTGGTCGCGGCGTCCAGATCGGAGGAGGCGGACCCGAGGGACACCGTGCGGCTGCCCCCCTCGACCGTGTTGCACAGGTACTGGAGCGGGGCTCCTTCGCCGGACACGACCTCGGTCACCGAGTGCTGGGAGATGTTGAGGTAGACGTTGCGGAAGTCCTGCGGGTGCAGCGGGTTCCAGGTGACCAGGACACCGCCGGTCGTCGCGCCGACCTGTTCCTGGACGATCACGCCCATGTAGCAGCGGTCCAGGGGGATGCCCGCCTCGTGCTGCAGGGCGACGGCGCGCGGGGACAGCAGGGAGGCCCAGACCTCCCTGATGCCGTCGAGGACCGCGTCCGTGCCGGTGAGGTCCGGCACCGAGTGGTAGAGCCCGGCGGCGGAGAACCCGGGCAGGTCCTCGGCGTTGGAGGAGCTGCGGGCCACGAAGCGGGGGACGCCGGACAGGTGCCGGACGATCGCGCGGTCGATCTCGGTACGGATGCCGTCCGGGACCGGGGTGGTGCGGATCAGCTGCTGCAGTTCGAGGCAGAGCTCGTCGGTCTCCGGAGTGCCCGGCTCCAGCTCCTTCTTCAGCCGGGTGAGCGACTGTCGGATCTCCGGTGAGGACTCCAGGAAGCGCTGCTGGAGGGAGAACGGCAGCACGATGCCCCGGGGCACCTCGGCGTACTCCTTCATCAGGAGTCCGGCGCCGGCGGTCAAGGCGTCGTCGTCGGCGCCCGGGACGCCGAGTTGCCGGGCGAGGTAGCGCAGCAGGTTCTTCCGGGGCGGCCGGGGGACGCGGTAGAAGCCGAACCAGCGCGGCGAGCCGTGCTGCAGCAGATCGCAGATCTCCCCGAGGTTGGCGGCCTTGGTACCGAACCGGCAGTGGTCGCCCACGCGCAGCTCGGACAGGGAGGTGATCGGGGTCGGTGCGAGCTCGGGCCGGTCCAGCACGATGTGCCCAGTCACCCGCTGCCGGGGCCGGTCGTCGTCGGAGAGCTGTTCCGCGGGTTCCAGGAGGACGTCGTGGGCGTCGGCGTCGACCCGGTAGCCGACCCACTGGCCGTCGAGGCCGGTGCGGTCGATCCGGTCGAGGATGCCCAGCCGGACGGCGTTGGGGATCTGCCACCCGGCGGCCATGACGTTGACATGGGACAGCGGGGTGGTGTGCTCGGCGCTGATGAGGCCCGACACCCGGGGGATGTCCTCGGGCACCCGGGGCATCACGAGGATGTCGTGCCATTTCAGGGGTTCCGGATCGGCCCGGTATTCCTCCTCGGACCTGAACACCCGCAGTCGGCCGTGGGCCGAACCGGGGTTCAGGGACACGAAGGACGCGGCGCCGTAGAGCTCGTGGGAGAGGATGCGGGGTATCTCGGACTCCGGGATGTCCGCGACGTAACCCTCCTGCACGTGGTTGGCCGGTTTGAGGAACAGCCGCAGCGACCGGTCGACGTGGTCGCGCACGGAGTGGTAGAAGAACCGCAGCATGTCCTCGGACATGGTGTCGACGTCGACGGTCTCCAGCGACAGGAAGCTCTCCGGCCGCTCGCTCTCCGCAGCCTGCCGGGTGTGCAGGGCCAGCGTTCCGAGGTAGAAACGGCGATCGGGATTCCGGTAGACGTCGTCGTTGAAAGAATCGAGTCCCAGGGCCAACTCGTCGATCGATATGCCGAGTATGTCGCGTGCGATGTAGTGGACATGGAGAATGCCGTCGGTGCTGTCGATGAAGTGGATCGTCGACTCGGTGCGGTCGATCACGATTTTCACGTAGGGGTAGCCCCCCACGGTACCGGCGAGCTGGGAGAACACCGGGAGGGTGAGTTCGTCGCCCGCGCCGGAAGGCCGGGTGGTCGCGTCATTGCGACCGGGACGGGAAATGCGCACGGTTCGGCCATTCTTCGTCGTGCACACGGGTGGGTGTGCACCAGGTCGGAAGGTGGTACGGCTACGCACATATTGCCACCGAATCTGCATGACTGACGGGCGCTTTGGGCGACTTCAAGCCAGGAGGTATTGATTCGGCCACGGCGATCTCGCCGATGAATCACCGAAGCTTTACCCGGCAATCCGGGATCACGGCCAATGACCTGCGGTTTCGATGGTGTAGGACCTTGTGTAGGCCAGGTCAAGGTGTGGTAAAGGTCACAGGGTGATGGATGTGTCCGGGGTGGTCGGAGTGCATTGCGTGAATTCCCGGAACGCCGATTTCGACCCGGCTCCCGGTCGGGCGGTCTCCGGCCTTCCGGGGTTGGCCGACGCGTGATCCCCGTTGATCCGGAGAGTCGGAGATCCGAATGATCGCCATGTATGCATCAAGATTGATCGCCGTCATGAACCGCCGTCATGAACCGCCGTCATGGGCCGCCGTCGTGAACCGTCGGCGTGCACGGTCTCCGGGGGCGTCCCGTGGACCGCCTCCGCGCCCCGGTCCTGCCGGAGCGCCGGAGCGCGCCACGGCATCCGGCCCGTCCGGCTCCTCGGGTGGCGACCGTCCCGGCGGCCCGGGGTGGCAATGGTCGGTCGTGGACCTACTGCGGCCGCACTTCTCCCGGTACTGTGCTCGCCACCAACATCCCGTCGGGGAAAGGATGTTCCATGGCGATCGCGCGCAGGTCGATACTCAAGGGGTCGTCGGTGGCCGGAGCCGCCCTGGCGGCGGGAGGCTCCAGGGAGGCGTCCGCCGCCGAACCGGCCTCCCCGACCGGGCCGTTACTCCAGTCGCGCCCGCACCGGCTCGGGGCGCCCAGCGTGAGCGGACTCCATCTCCAGTTCGGAACCGACCCGTCCGCCGAGATGACCGTCTCATGGATCACCCCGCAGTCGGTGGGGCGCCCGCAGGTCCGGCTCGGTTCGCCGGAGGGCGGCTTCGGCCGGGCCTTCGACGCCGAGACCAGGACGTACCGCGACGGCCTCTCGGGCGAGGAGGTGTACGTCCACCACTGCCGGCTCACCGGTCTCCGCCCGGCGACCACCTACCTGTACGCGGCCGTGCACGACGGCGCCGTCCCCGAGACGGGCTCGTTCACCACCGCACCGCGCGGCCGCGCGGCCTTCACCTTCACCAGCTTCGGCGACCAGGGGACCTCCAACCTCCGCAGGACGATCACCCTTCCGCCGGGTGTCCCGTCGCAGACCGGAGGCTTCCCCCTCTACACCAGCAGCCAGGTCGGCTCGGCCGCCTCCGCGGACATCGTGGCCGCGGTGGAGCGGGTCGGCCCGCTCTTCAACCTCGTCAACGGCGACCTCTGCTACGCGGCGGCCAGTAGCCTCTTCGGGCAGAGCCGGGTGGCGACCTGGGCGGACTGGTTCATCAGCAACAGCCGCTCCGCCCGGCTGCGCCCGTGGATGCCGTGCGCGGGAAACCACGAGAACGAGAAGGGCAACGGCCCCATCGGCGCCTCGGGGTACCAGACGTACTTCGAACTGCCCCGGTCGTCCGCCTCCTCGGACCAGGAGACCCGGGGGATGTGGTACGCGTTCACGGTCGGCGCGGTCCGGTTCATCAGCCTCGCCAACGACGACGTCGCGTTCCAGGACGCCGGGGACAGCTATGTGCACGGCTACTCGGGGGGAGCCCAGCGGATCTGGCTCGAACGGGAGTTGAGGCTCGCGAGAGCCGACAGGTCGGTCGACTGGATCGTGGTCTGCATGCACCAGCCGATGATCTCCAGCACCAAGTCGGGCAGCGGCAGCGACCTGGGCGTACGCACCTCCTGGGGCCCGCTCTTCGACGCGTACGGAGTCGATCTCGTGGTCAGCGGCCACGAGCACCACTACGAGCGCTCGCACCCCGTGCGCGGCTCGCTCCCCAACGAGACCCGCACCCCGGTGCCGGTCTCGACGCGGAAGGACGTGATCGACACCGGCCGGGGCACCGTCCACATGGTGATCGGCGGCGGCGGGAACTTCGCCACCTCCCAGGGCGACCTCTTCGACAAGCCGTACGGCCGGGTCATCGTCTCCCTCAGCAACCAGGTGGGAAACGTCCTGCCGCACCACCGGGATCCGGTCTGGGTCACCGAGGACGCCCCCTGGGCCTCGGTCCAGGACCGCCAACACACCCATGGTTTCGCCGCGTTCGACGTGGACCCCGGCGACCGCAGGAGCGGCCGGACCCGGATGAGGGTCACCTACTACACCTTCGACGGGCCGCACGGCGACCTGACACCGGTGGACACCTTCACCCTGGAGCGGCAGCGCTCCGACGCCGACGGCTGACGGCGACGACACCGCCTCGCCTCCGGTGGTCCGGGTCGTCGCCGAGGGATCGGGTGGGAGCGATGGTGCCGGAGCGGCGTGGCGGTCGCCACCGCCGTGACCCCGGAGCGAGGAAGAGGAGCGAGTCCCGTGCGCATCGTGATCGCGGACCGGGCGGAGCCCCTGGGCTCCGCCCGGTCCGCAGCAGTGCGTCGGCCGGTGTAGTAGAGGTGCTTCGGCCGGGGCCGGGGTCAGCGCAGGCGGCGGATCCACAGGAAGCAGAAGGCGGTCAGGGCGGCGGCGACGGCCAGGCAGATCCCGGCCTCGGTCCACAGCATCGGCCACTCGGCGCTCGGCGGCTGGTAGTCGGCGTAGGCCTGCACGATCTCGCTGTGGTGTGCGATGCACTGGGCGGGTTCGGACGGGCAGACGGCGGTCCCGTCGGGCAGCCTGTCGACCCAGTCGCCCTCCAGCGGAATCCGCAGACCGTCGGCGGTGAGGTAGCCGTTGCCCAGGGTGTACGACTCCAGCGGGGCACCCGTGTCGAGATGGCCGACGCCCACCAGGGGCGTCCTGCCGCTCGGTTGGAGGACGGTCACATGGGCGGCGACCACGGCCTGCTTCGCGGGCAGGAGGACGAACCGGAGGTGGTCCACCAGCAGCCGAAGGGCCGCGGTGACGACGGCGGTGACGGCCATCGCGGGCACCACCCGGCGGAGCAGCAGCCCGGCGGCCGCACCGATCGCGACCGAGACGACGCAGAACCCGACCACGGCCGGGCCGCTGGTCGTCCGGGACATCCAGGTGAACCAGTGGTAGTAGCCGGGCACCGCGAAGCGGCCCTCGACCACGTGGACCCACCAGGTGGAGACGGTGGCGAGCACGGTCGAGCCGGCCAGCGTCACTGCCAGCGGTATGCCCAGCCGGGCGGCCAGCCAGCGCCGCCGGGAGACCGACTGGGTCCAGGCCAGCCGGTAGGTGCCGGTCTCCAACTCCCGCGCCAGCAGCGGCGCCCCGAGGAACAGGCCGAGGGCGGGTGGCAGTGCGAACAGCAGCCAGCCGGTGGCCAGCACCATCATCTGCCACTTCTCGTCGAATGTCTCCGCGAGGCCGGAGCGCAACCCCTCGCACTCGGGCGGGAAGTAGACGACGTTGCAGCCCTGGAGGTGGTGCGCCTCGACGTAGTCGCTGATGGTGCCGCCCAGGAAGAGCAGCCAGCCGCAGACGGCGACCAGCACGGCGACGGCGACGGCGAGGGCGGTCCGTTCCTGGCGGTAGCCGACCCAGCCGACGCCGTGCAGCACCCGGCGGGGCCGGGCCGAAGTGAGGGTGTTGGCGGTCATCGGGCGGCCCCCACCCCGGCGGCGGGACGGGCATCGGGTGTGAGCAGCGCCGGGGCGTCCGGCGCGCGCAGGTAGGAGAGCAGGAGTTCCTCCAGGGTCGGTTCCGCCACGTCCCAGTCGGTGTCGAGGTCCGCCGTCGGTCGGATCATGGCGGTCACCTGACGGCCCGTCCGCCGGACCTCGACCACGTGGTGGCCGTCGAGTTCGGGTGCCGGGCCGTCCCCTTCGTGGGCGCCGACGATCCGCCGGTGGGAGGCCAGGAGTTCGTCCACGTCGCCGGCCAGCCGGACCCGGCCGTCGCCCAGTACCAGGACGTAGTCGCAGACACCGTCCAGCTCGGCCAGCACGTGGGAGGAGATCAGGACGGTGGTGCCGTTCTCGACGGCCTCGGCCATCACGAGGCCGGTGAGCTCCTGGCGGGAGACCGGGTCGACATCCGAGAGCGGCTCGTCGAGCAGCAGCAGGTCGGGCCGTTTGCCGAGCGCCAGTGCGAGGGCGACCCTGGTGCGCTGACCGCCCGACAGGCGGCCGACCCGGGCGGACATCGAGAGGTTGCCGTGCCGGACGATCCGCTCGGCGGCGTCCTGGTCCCAGCCGGGGTTGAGCTCGTGGCCGGTGCGCAGCGTCTCGGCGACGGTCAGGCGGGGGTAGAGCGGCTTGTCCTGGCCCAGGAAGGCGGTCCGGCGGCGGGCCGCAGGCGTGCCGGGAGGTCCGCCGAACACCTTGATCGTCCCGGCGTCGGGAGTGATCAGGTGGGCGGCGAGCGACAGCAGGGTGCTCTTGCCCGCCCCGTTCGGGCCGACCAGCCCGCAGATCCGCCCGGCCGGCAGTCGGAAGTCGCAGTCGCGCAGCGCCCACTGCTTGCGGTACTTCAGGCCGAGGCCGATCGCCTCCAGGGCCGGGGGGTCGTCCGCCGTCTGATCAGCGGGGTCAGGTATGGGGTGGCTCACCCGGGCTCCTCGTCGGCCTTGTCGGTGTCGGTCGTGCCGATGCTGTGGGTTGTTCCGGCCGTGCTGGTGGTCCCGGCCGTCCCGGCCGTTCCGGTTGTCCCCGTCGGTCCGGCCGTCTCGCCGGTGGCCGGTGCGGGGCCGGCGAAGCCGCTGTCCAGGGCGCTGGTGACCAGCGCGGCGGCGTCCTCGCGGTCCAGTCCCGCCGCGCGGGCGCGCCGGACCCAGGCGGCCAGTTCCGCGTGCAGCGGGGAGTCCGTGACGGTCTGCGGTTTGGCGAGGGAACGCCGTACGAAGGTGCCCACCCCCCGGCGACTGTCGACCAGCCCTTCGCGTTCCAGCTCGCGGTACGCCTTGAGCACGGTGTTGGGGTTGATCGCGGTGGCCTGCACGACCTCGCGTGCGGTGGGGAGTTGGTCGCCGGGGCGGAGTACACCCAGCCGCAGGGCGCGCTTGGTCTGCTCCACGATCTGCAGGTACGGGGAGAGTCCGCTGTGCCGGTCGATGAGGTACTCGACCATGCTGACCGCCATTCCACTAGTTATCTAGCTAAATCCTGCCCAGCCCAGCGGCTCTCCGTCAAGCCGGGCCCTGGCAGGAGCCCAGCTCGGAGGGCCTCCGTCGGGCCCGGCCTTGACAGCTGGGGGTGGGCTGCACACCATTCCACTAGTTAACTAGTGAACTGGTGCGCAGATGATCGACAACCTGACCCATCGACGTGTTCCCCCGCGAACGGCGCCCCGGCGGACCTGGCCGGGACCGCAGCGGATGGCCCTCGCCGTCACCGGTCTGTTCTTCGTCCTGTACGTGGTGGTCTCGGTCCGGCGGCACGAACGGATGCTGAGCGCCGCGTACGACCTGGGAATCTTCGAACAGGCCGTCCGCGCCTACGCCCACGGCGAGGCGCCGATCGTGGCGCTGAAGGGCCCGGGCTACAACCTGCTCGGCGATCACTTCCACCCGGTGCTCGCCCTGCTGGCCCCCGCGTACCGGCTGTTCCCCACACCGCTGACCCTGCTGGTGATCCAGGCGGCGCTGATGGCCCTCGCCTGCCTGCCACTGACCCGGTGGGCCCACCGGACGGCCGGGCCGGTGGCCGGACTGGTGATCGGCTGCTCGGCGGGCGCCTCCTGGGGGATCGTCTCGGCGGTCTCGTACGACTTCCACGAGATCGCCTTCGCCGTACCGCTGCTGGCCTTCGGCGTGGAGGCGCTGGCCGGGCGGCGGTGGCGGGCCGCCGTCCTCTGGGTGCTGCCGCTGGTACTGGTCAAGGAGGACCTCGGGCTGACCGTCGCGGCCGTCGGGGCGTACACCGCCTGGTACGGGCGGGGGAGGCGGTCCCGGTGGCTGGGCCTGGCGGTGGTCCTGTTCGGGGTGGCCGCGACCGTGCTGGAGATGGCGGTCCTGCTGCCGATGGCCAACCCGCACGGTTCCTTCGACTACTGGCACCAACTGCCCGGCTCGGCCGGCTCGGCACCCTCCTCCGGTGGCAGTGTGCTGCTGCTGCCGCTCCGGCTGGTCTGGCCCCCGGTGAAGTGGCTGCTGTTCGCCATGCTCGCCGCGCCGATCGCCGCAGTCGGTCTCCGCTCACCACTCGTCCTGCTCTGCGCACCCACCCTCGCCTGGCGCCTGCTGGCCGACAACGTCCACTACTGGCAGCCGAGTTACCACTACAGCGCGGTGCTGATGCCGATTCTCTTCGCCGGCCTGATCGAGGTGCTCGGGCGCCGGGCCGAGTTCCGTCGCCCGGCCGTGCTCAGGCGGATCCTGCTGGGCTGCGCCGCCTTCGCCGCGCTCACCACCGCCGTCTACCCGCTGCACGACCTGTTCCTGCCCTCGACCTGGCAGACCTCGGCCCATGTCCGCACCGCACACCGGCTGCTGGACCGAATACCGGACGGCGCCTCGGTGGCGTCGAGCAACCGGCTCGCCCCGCTCCTGGTGTCCCGCACCACCGTCGGCCTGGTCTGCCAGGAGCCCGGCCCCTACGCCCCCACACCGCCCGACTGGGTGGTCGCGGACCGCACCGACCCCACCGTCAAGACACCGTGCGCCGCCGCGAAGACGGCCCGGATGCTCGACATCTACCGGGTCGCCGGATACCTGACGGTCGCCGAGGAGGACGGCATCACCGTGCTCCGCCGACCGTAGCGACCCCGCCCCCGGCTGCGGTCCTCCCCGGCGCGCACCTGCGGGACCGGCTCAGCGGGGCGGCGTGACCAGCCCCATCTCGTAGGCGGTGATGACGAGTTGGACCCGGTCCCGAGCGCCCAGTTTGCCGAACAGCCGTGACACGTGCGTCTTGGCCGTGGCGACCGTGATGAAGAGGTCCTCCGCGATCTCGGTGTTCGACCTGCCGCGTCCGACCAGGGTCAGCACCTCCCGTTCCCGTTCGGTGATGCCCTCGACCGGCTGCGGGGAGCGCTCCGGGGCGGCTCCGGGGCGCCCCACGAAGTCGGCGATCAGACGGCGCGTCACGCCCGGTGCGATCAGGGCGTCGCCGGCGGCGACCACGCGGACCGCCGCCAGGATGTCGTCGAGCGCCATGTCCTTGACCACGAAGCCGCTCGCGCCGGCCCGGAGCGCACCGTAGACGTGGTCGTCCTCGTCGAAGGTGGTCAGGACGAGGACGCGGGTCGCCGTCCGGCCGACCGTGATCAGACGGGTGGCCTCGATCCCGTCCATGCCGGGCATCCGGATGTCCATCACCACGACGTCGGGGCTGACGTCACTGACCAGTTGGACCGCCTGGGCACCGGTCGCGGCCTCACCGACGACCTCCAGGTCGGGATGGTCAGCCATGATCACACGCAGACCGGACCGCACCAGCGGCTGGTCGTCGGCGAGCACCACCCGGACGGTCACCGGGCCTCCCCCGGAACACCGACGGCTTCGGGCAGCGGGAGCCGGGCCGCCACCCGGAAGCCGCCCTCGGGACGCGGCCCGGCGCTGAGCCGGCCGTGCAGCAGGCCGACCCGCTCCCGCATGCCCACGATGCCGAAACCGTGGGCCGAGCCGTCGCCGGTGACGCCGCGCCCGTCGTCGACCACCTCCACAGTCAACTCCTCGTCCCCGTAGTCGATGCTCACCCGGCAGTGCCCGGTGCCCGCGTGGCGGACCACGTTGGTCAGTGCCTCCTGCACGATACGGTAGGCGGACAGATCGATGTCGGCGGGCAGAGCCCGCTGCTCCCCGCTGCGGCGCACCTCGACCCGGACCCCCGCGTCCGCGGTCGCCGCCGCCAGCCGTTCGAGGTCCGCCAGGCCCGGCGACGGCGCGAGCGGTGCCTGACCCGAGGCCGCGTCCGGGTCGGCCTGACGGAGCGCCACCAGCGTGCGCCGGAGACCCGACAGGGTCTGCCTGCTGGTCGCCTCGATGGCCCGAAGCGCCTCGCGCGCCTCTGCCGGCTGCGTCTCGATGACCCGGCTCCCCACCCCGGCCTGGATCGCGATGATGCCGATGCTGTGCGCGACCATGTCGTGCAACTCCCTGGCGATCCGCAGCCGTTCGGCGGTCACGGCCTCGGCCACCTCCTGCGAGCGCAGCGCCACCGCGTGCTCGCGGCGCTCGCGGCTCAGCAGGCCGACCGTGCAGGACGCGGCCATCGCCAAGAGGGCGATCACCACGTTGACGGTCAGGTTGTCCCCGTGCGCGAACCCGCCGATCACCAGGAGTTGCACGGTGAAGGAGGCGGCCATGGCGATGATCGAGGCTCGCCGCGTGCAGGTGGCGACGATGAAGCCCAGGACGAGGTCCACCGCCAGGTACGACAGGAACTGGCCCTGGTACGCCACCGACAGGCTCGTCAGGTGGGAGCTCGGGGTGCCCACCACCACGGTGGTGGCTCCGAGGAGCGTCATGGCCAGAGCCGACAGTGGCGTCCGTCGCAGCACACCGACGAGCAGGCTCACAGCCAGCAGCGACCCGACGGCGTGGAGCACGCCCGAAGCCCGCGGCATGCCTCCCACGATCAGAACCACCGCGAAGAGGTACAGGACACCCCCCACCCAGGCCATGACCTTCGTGCTCGTCATCGGTGCCGCACCCTCCCGGGCGGGAGGTCGCGATGCGAATCGCGCAGGCGGCGGTGCAGTCGGTGCGGTGTCCATGCCGGGAGACTAGCCAGCCGCCGCCCCTGCGGCATCGGCCCGGGGATGTACGCCCGCCGGCCGACCCGGCCACGCGATTGCCGAACCGGCAGCGCTGCCGGCCGCCGCGGGCGGGGAGTGCTCCAGGGGGCCCGACCGGACCCGGCAGGCGGGTGTCCGGTGGGCCCCGCCGTGGGTCGGCCCGCCGCTACTGTGGCCTGCTCCGTACGGCCCCGAGGACGACGTCCACCGCCAGGTCGGGGGACGGCGTCCGGAGCGGTCCGTCCCCGGCCCGGGGCCCGAGCACCTCCCAGCCGTGGACCACGACCGTCGGCTTGCCCGCGCGCAGGGCCAGCGCCACTTCACTCAGCGTGCCCCAGCTGCCTCCCACCGCGATCACGGCGTCGCTGGTGCTGACGATCAGGCCGTTGCGGAGCTCGCCCAGTGCGGTGGCGACGGCCACCGACAGGAAGGCGTTCCCGGCGTCGCGGTCCGCACCGGGCAGCAGGCCCACCGTGGTACCGCCCGCGTGACGTGCGCCTTCGCAGGCGGCCTCCATCACGCCTCCCAGGCCACCGCAGACCACCACGGCACCGTGTGCGGCCAGGAGGGCGCCGACGCGACGGGCTGTCGCGCTCTCCTCCCGCGTTGCGTCAGCCGGACCCACGACGGCGACGTACGGGCGGAACGGGGGCACCGGGGCAGCTGCGGACATGGCGTTCGTCTCCTCCGGTCGGACGGCGAGCCCCCACAGAGGCTTATAGCACCGATGTTCCGGCCACGGGGAGAGCGCAGCGCGCCCTCAAGCCCGGGAGCTGCCGCCCGCCCCTGCGACCAGCAGCTCGAACGCTTCGCCGCCCGCGAGACCCGGGGGACCCGGGGGACCCGCCTCCATCGGGAAGGAGGGGCTGCCGCCTGGACTGCTGTGCGAATCGGCACCCGGCACCCGGCAGTCGGGACAGGCCCTGTCGGTTGTCCGGGATCCGGGGCAGGATGATCCCCATGAACGACGAAGCACCGCTCAGCCGGGCCGACCAGGTCCGCCTGTACCTCGCCACGGTCCAGGCCCGGATGGACCCCGACCAGTTCAGGGTGCTGGGCCGCCTGGTCACGGGGTCCGTCGGGCTGCTCACCTCCCGGAGCGACGAGATCGGCATCGACATCCGCGCCGAGGACCGGGTCCATCTCACCCCGGAGGTGACGGACGAGTTCCTCGTGGTCATGTCGATCCTGGCCACCGGCAGGATGGTCCAGCAGGTCGTCCACCTCGGTGACGGCGCAGCCACGGTGCTGGACGCGGACGCGGCCACCGACGAGGCCAAGGTCCAGGAGATGCGGGACTGGACCGCCGAACAGCGCCTCAGGCGGGGAGAGGCCGACGCCGCCCGGCGTGACATCGTCGACGCGTCGCAGACCTGACCGGTCCGGGGTTCCGGTCCGGGACCGCCTGCGTGCCGACACGACGTCCACGCGGCGTTCCGGACGTCGCGGCCGGCCGACCCTGCTCGCCGGCCGGACGGGGCCTCGCGGTGAACCCGCTCGGTGACCTCCTGCCCCTCCCGGCCCGTGATCATCAGGACGAACGCCGTCGTCGTGATCACCGTCTCCTCGGGCGGTCCCGTGGGGCCCGACCCGTTCGCAGGTACAGTGGGAGTGCCCGCTGAGGGAGGTTCAAGCCTTGTTGCCCGATGGAACGTTGAGCATCGGCGAGCTCGCCGAGCAGGCGGGCGTCACCGTCAAGACCGTCCGCTTCTACTCGGATCGCGGCCTGCTACCCGAGACCGGCCGCAGCGCCGGGGGTCATCGCCGGTACGGCGCCGAGGCACTCGACCGGCTGCGCCTGATCCGGTCGCTGCGCGCCCTCGACCTGCCGGTGCCGGAGGTGGGCCGGGTCCTCGACCGGGAGGACGTGCTGGAGGGCGTCATCGCGGGGCAACTTCGTTCACTCGGAACCCAGTTGAACGCCCTGCGCTGGCGGGAGGCCGCGCTCCGGCTGCTCACGGACTGCACCGCCGAGGAGCGTGCCGACCGCCTGCGTCTGATCGGCGCCGTACCGACACCGCCCGACACGACCGCTCTGGCACGCTTCTGGCGGCAGTGGCTGCCCGCGCGGCTCCCGGCCCGGCTGGTCTCGGTGATCCTCGAACAGGCGGTTCCGCAGCCCCCGGCCGACCCGACCCCGGCCCAGGTCCTCACCTTCGCCCGGCTGCACGCCCTCGTCTCCGGTGCCTGCGACCCACACCTCGGACCCGAACACACACAGCCGGCATCGCACCGGCCCGACCGGGACTTCCGCCCGGACGTGCTCTACGACGGTCTCCTCGAGTCGTACGCACTGGCCTCGGCGGACCTGCGGGCGCAGCGGTCACCGTACGACGGCGAGGCGCTCGACTGCTTCGTCTCCGCCTACGCCGGTTCACGCGGCCTGCGGGACACCCCCGACCTGCGCCGTCGGCTCGGCAGCCAACTGGCCGCCGATCCGCGCATCGACCGCTACTGGCAGCTCACCGCCGAGCTCACCGCCCCGCCGTCCGGCCCGCCCGCCCCGACCGCCGGCGCAGCCCACGACTGGCTCTGCGCCGCCCTGGACGCCCAGCTCGCCCGCTAGGTGTTCTGTCCCGTGCGGCCGGGGATGCGGCCGGCGGGTGGCTCGCCTGCGGGTGCGGTGTGTCCGTGGTGGTGATCGTGGGTGTGGATGGAGCCAGGCGGGGAAGGCGCCCCGGCGTTCCAGCGCGGTGCGGCAGGGGCATGTGCAGGCCCATTCGTCGAGACAGGGTGCGGTCGGAGTGTTCGAACAGTCTCCGCTCCAGGTCCTCGCCCGCAGCGCCGGCTTCACCACGGGACGACCCTGGCGATGGTGATCCACTTCTGGGACGGACCCCGGTCCCGTCTCCCGCAAGGTCGGTGACGGCTCATTCCGGTATTCAGCTCTACCGGGCCCGTCGCCCTGCTCCAGGGAGGCGACGCCCCGTCCGGTCGGCCCGGGTCCTGCCCGGACGGCTGTGCCGGGAGGCCCACGGTGCGGGAGAATGCGCTGCATGACGACTTGAAGAGCACCGGCCGGGCAGCAGCACTGGCGCAAGGTCGGGACCGGATGGTCCGTACCCGGAGGCGGGCAGCGGATCTGCGCCACCTGCAGAACGCCGGTCCGCTCCTACCGGTACCGGTTTCATCCACCCGAGTCCTCCATGTTCGAGCGCTGCATCGGACTCGCCTGGTGCTCCGGTTGCAGGATCTACTCCGGGAACATGGTGCACGTCCCGCGGAAGCGGGTTCTGCCCGACGCCCTGGCCTCCCTTCCCGGTGAGCAACGGGAGCGGCTTCGACGTTCGGAACCGGGACTGATCGAGTTCCTGGACCGCCGGACCCGGGACGGCGGGGACTGAGAGCTCGCGCGGACAGGCTGTGTCATCGGCAGCGGTGAGGTGCTGCCGATGACACCGAGCACCTCATCGGCCGGGGTGCGGAGGCAGGGCGTACCCCGGCAGCCGTACCTGGCGTGAATACACCGGCGGAGTGCCATCTGCGGGAGCGGGCTCTGCGTAGCACTCGAGGAGCAGGTCCCCACGCAGGTCGTCGAGCTCGTCGGGCACCTCCTCCAGCAAGGCATGGGCCCACACTTCGAGGGACGCCTCCTTCAGTGCATCGTTCGGAACCCGGCTGAACTCCCCGGGACCCGTCACCGTCCATCCCGGCTCCCCGTCCGCACGGAACAGCAGCCGCCACCAGTACGGCTGCCAGTAGGGCTTCTTCAACGAGAACCAGCTCCCGATTTCGTGGCGGACGGCGGCTGCTCCGTCGGCCGGGCCGCCGTGCCTGGTGATGCTTCCATCGATCACCGAGTCCGGTCGACCCGTGACCGGTCACGCCTCCTGGGCGGAGGCGGGGACGGCGACGGGCCGGCCGCCCGGCACCGCCCTCGCCGAGACGCTCACGGCAGCAGGGGACAGATGCAGTCGGCAGGGCTCCCGCCCTGATGCGGCGTCGCTCACCGGTGACTCATGACGCCTTCCGCGAGCGGCGCGAACAGCGTGTTCCAGTTGCCCGGCAGATGCCGTGTCGCCGCGGCCAGGTGGAAGCGCGCGACTGTCCGCTCGTCGGGTCGCGCCTGTGCACCGTGCTCCCGAACGGCCTGAAGACAGTGGTCGATGAGCGACTCGATGCCGCCCACGTGGCCGGTCCGATCGGGCGGGGGCGCAACGTGCTTGAGGAGATCCTGTCCCATGGCGGGGACCATGGCGTCGTCCACCGACACTCATCCGGACCGGTCCGGGGCCTCTCCCGTGGATCCGGCCTCGGGCCGGCGCTGATTCGTGTGGCTGCTTCCGCTGTCGCCGTCAAAGGCCCGCGAACCGGGGAACAGTCGGCCGAGGTGGTAGTGCAGGACTGCAGTCGCGTCGTCCGCTGTGCGCTGGCCGAGGAGGACGCTCAGGCCGAGGCCGGCGGAGACGGCCAGTAGGACGACGGCCTCCTGGCGGGCGTCGATGCGCGGATCGGTGTCCCCGGCGTGCTGGGCGGCGGCCAGTCGGCCGACCAGGAAGTCCTCCATCTCGTCGGGTGCCGAGAGGAACAGCTGGCCGGCGAGCGCGGGGTCGGTGATGGAGAGCACCGCGTACTCGGTGTAGACCAGGTGGAAGGTGCGGCTCTCCTCGTCGGTCGGTACGGCTTCGAGCAGGACCGCTTCGATGATGTCGCGCGGAGCCGTCGAGGATCCGGCCCTCCTCGCGCGGTCGCGGACCCGCTCGCCCATGCGTACCGCCAGCCGGGTGAGTGCGGCGAGCAGCAGCTGCTCCTTGGTGTCGAAGTAGTACTGCACGAGCCGTACCGAGACGCCCGCCTCGATCGCGACGGACCGCATGGTGACGGCGTGCAGACCGCTGTCCGCCGCCGCGCGGAGCAGCGCGTCGATGATGTGGGCTCGCCGTTCCTCGTGATCCACCAGCTTCGGCATCGGGTTCCCTTCGAACATTTATATGGTACAAACATACCATCAAGCGGTGCTGTCGCGTGAGCAGGGAGGGCACATGACCAGGACAGGCGTCGGACACTTCGTCAGTGAGGAAGCCCGAGCGAAGTTCCTCGAGGCGTACGACCGTGCGATGGACCTGTGGCCGAGCCCCCGCCGGGAACTCGATGTCGAAACCGCCTACGGCACCGTCCACGTCCACCACTACGGGTCCCGGACCGGCGAGCCGATCGTGCTGCTGCACGGCCATGCCGGACACGCGTCCAACTGGTACCCGCAGATCGCCGCCCTGGGCCGACACCACCCGGTCTACGCGATCGACACGCTGGACGACCCCGGCCGCAGCGTTCAGCGCGCCGTCGCGGCCGGTTCCGAGGAGAACGCGGCCTGGCTCGGCGAGGTCTTCGCCGGTCTCGGGCTGGAACGGATCCACCTGGTGGGCCTCTCCTACGGCGGCTGGCTGACCCTCAACCAGGCCATCCACGCACCCGAACGCCTGGCCTCGATCGCGCCGCTGGACCCCGGCGGGATCGAGAAGGTCCCCGCACGGTTCTACGCCCACATGATCGGCGGTCTGTTCGGGATGCTCGCCGCACGGCGCTTCCGCCCCGCACTGGGACGGCTGCTCGCCAACCCCGCGCTCAGCTCGCCGCCCGAGATGATCGCTCCCCTGATGCTGGGCATGCGCACCTACAAGCCGAACACCCGCCCCGCTGCCAGACCGTTCACCGACGAGGAGCTGGGCTCCATCCGCCTGCCCACCCTCGTCCTGCTGGGCAGCCGCAGCGCCCTGCTCCGACCGCACCACGTCTTGGAGAGGGTCACCTCGCTGATCCCGGGAGTCCGAGCCGAGATCGTCCAACGAGCCGGCCACGGACTCAACCTGGAACGCCCTGACCTGGTCAACGAACACCTGCTGCAGTTCATCACCTCCTGCCCGTGACAGTGCCGGGCCTGGGGGCCGGCAACTGCGTGGTGGCGCATGCCGGTTGGCGGGAACACCGTCGTCCGGCATCGATCGGGTGCCGGACGGAGGCGTGACCAAGGGTGGCGCGTGCTCGTCGCCGGCGGGGTGATCGGCAGCTGCTCGACGGGGTGCCCGGGGGGTCCGGCCGGGCGGGAGGGCCCGAGCAGGACGGCCCGTTCGCGAGCCCTCGCCCAGGCTCAGCCCGTGCAGATCACCAGAGTGGTGCCGGTGGGCGCGGGTGACGGGATGCGGGGCCGGCACGGATCCGGGCTCTTGGTCGGGGTGGTCGAGAACCAGCCGTACTGCCGGCCGCCGCGCGAGTCGTCCCGGATCGCGAGGGCCAGGCCCCCGCCGACGAGCATCAGTACCACCCACAGCCCAACCAGCTGCTTCTGCAACCGAGTCACCGCAACCCCTCCCTGACCGACGGTCACTCTACGGGCTGCCGCCGTCAAGGCGGCGGTGGTCCGGTCGGGCGGTGGTCGGGTCTGGCGGGATCGGGTCAGGTCAGGGCGGGAGGCCGGTAGGGGCTGTGCATGGTGAGGAAACGGATGTCGAGGTCGGACTCCAGGTAGTCCATGCGGCGCTCCCAGAAGGCCCGCATGTGCGGGAGGGCGAGGTGGGCGTCGAGATCGGCCTGCGAGCGCCATGCCTCGTAGAAGACGAAGACGCCGGGTTGATCGCGGTCCTCGTGGAAGTGGTACTCCAGGCAGCCGCTCTCCTGTCGGGTCGGTTCGACGAACGACAGGAGGAGCTGCTTGAGCTCCTCGGCGCGTTCGGGTCTGGGTCGGGCGATGCCGACGAGTGTGAACGGCTGCTCCACGGGATTCCCTCCGCCATAGGTACGATCACTTTCGTACCTTCGGGACGCTAACGAGCCCAGAGGTATGATGCAAGCCATACCTGAAGGGAGGCGCACGGATGCCCGATGACGAAGGCCACCCGGCGGTCGGGGAGATCGAGCTCGGCCCGGTGCTCTCGGCCCTGGCGGATCCACTGCGCCGCCGGGTGGTACGAGCGCTGACGGCCGAGCCCGACGGCACGGCACGGACCTGCAGCTCGTTCGGACTGCCGGTGTCCAAGGCGACCCTCACGCACCACTTCCGCACGCTGCGTGAAGCCGGGCTGATCCGACAGGTCGACTGTGGCAACAGCCGGATGGCCAGCCTGCGCCGAGCCGACCTCGACCAGCGGTTCCCCGGACTGCTGGACATCATCGCCGCCGAACCGGAGGCATGAACAGAGCGTCGGCTCCCGCCCCTCAACCCCTGCCCGTCAGCCGTCAGCCGTCAGCCGTCAGCCGTCAGCCGTCAGCCGTCAGCCGTCAGCCGGCAGCCGGCAGCCGGCAGCGGTGGCCTGGGCTGCGAAGTCGCACAGCGCCGCGCGGTGCGGCCGGCCCGTCTTGCCCAGCAGGCTGGCCACGTGCTTCTCGACCGTGCGCGGTGAGATGTGCAGCCGACCGGCGATCCCCTGGTTGCCCAGTCGCTGCGCGACCAGCAGCAACACCTCGTACTCCCGGACCGTCACACCCTGCCGGCGGAGGTCGGCCGGTACCTGCTCGATGCCGGTGCGCCGCTGCGGCACGGTCGCGCCCGCCCCGCGCAGCAGCCGGCGGCAGGCGTTGGCGACCGCCGGTACCGACGCGCGGTGGAAGTACTCCTCGGCCGTGCGCAGCCAGTGCACCGGATCCCCCCAGCCGTCGGCGAGCGCCGCCTCCGCGACCAGCCGCAGGCCGAGGTGACGCCCCATCGGGAACGGCCGGGCCGCCTGCTCGGCCTGCTCGACGGCGCGCACCGCTTCGATGTGCCGCCCGGCGCGGCCTTCGTGGACGGCATGTGCCAGCCGCTCGAACTGGCGGTTCCAGCGCAGGCCGGACGCGTGGTCGGCGGCCACCCGGGCGTGTTCGGCCGGGCCGTCCGCACCGGACAGCGCCCGGAGCAGCGGCCGCAGCCCGTAACGGCCGTTCAGGTAGAAGACGGTCGGGTTCTGCTGCTCCCACTTCTGCGCGAGCTCCAGTTCCTCGACCGCCAGGTCGCGGTCCTCCTCCAGCAGGGCGCAGACCGCCCGGCAGTTGCCGAAGGCCAGCGGGAGCTGGAGGGAGCGGGCGCCGTCCCAGCGGTGGAACTCGGCGAGGTCCTGCTCCATCTCGGGGCGCCGGCCCTGGTGGGCGGCGACCGCGGCCCGGGTGAGCAGAACGAACTGGTGGTGGTCGACGTTGCGCAGCCGGGCGGTCGCTTCCAGACACCGGTCCGTCAGTTCCCTGGCCCTGCGGTACTCGCCGCGCAGCACGGCCTGCATCGCCATGGTGACCTCGGCGGTGTGCACCAGGTCCAGGGCGCCCAGGTCGAGCGCAGCCCGGTGGGCCCGCTCCAGCTGCGCCGAAGTGCCGCCGCGCATGAACTCGTTGACACCGAGCCGCAGCAGCGCGTCGACCTGCCAGGTCGGCAACTCGTGGCGGCCGGAGATCGCCAGGATCCGCTCCAGGCACTGGTCGGCCCGGTCGAAGCCCCGTCGGCGCTCCAGCATCGCCAGCAGCTGCCAGGCCTGGCAGGCGACCACCGGCAGGTCCGCCTGCTCGGCCTGTTCGGCGGCCCGCCGGGCCAGCCGTTCGGCGTCGGCGGCGCGGTCCCCGCCACCCACCGCCGGGGGTTGCCGCTCGGTGTCGGCGAGGACGAGGTGGGCCTCCACCACGTCCAGTGCGGGGGTGTGCGCGGTGCTGTCGAACCGGCCGAGCAGGCGGCGCACCAGGATCACCTGGTCCGCCGCGTCCGCCGGCCGGCCTGCGGAGACGGCGGCCCAGGCGATCCGGGTGTGCAGGGCCGCAGCACGGGCGTCGCCGAGCGCGCCGGGTCCGCCGAGTGGGAAGGTGTCGGCGAGCGACAGCGCCTGGTCCAGCCGACCACTGTCCAGCAGCGCGTAGACGAGGCTCTCCAGCACCGCCGTCGCCTCCTCGGCGCTCGCCGCAGCGCCGGCGCCGCCCTCCCAGCCGCCGGACCCGAGACCGCCCGTCCCGAGACCGCCGGACCCGAGACCGCCGGATCCGAGACCGCCGGTCGAGAGTGCGCCGTTCGAAAGGGCACCGGTCCCGAAGGCGGCAGCCGGTTCCCGGGAGAGCAGTGCGTTGGCCCGTTCGAGGAGTGACACCGCCGAGTCGACGGCTCCGCCGGTCAACGCCGCCCGGCCGGCCTCGGCGAACAGCAGCCCGGCGGCGGCCGTCTCGCCGGCGGTCTGCCGCAGCACCGCCACCAGTTGACGCCACTCGCCGGGCAGACCGGGGTAGGCCTCCTCCACCGCCGTCGCCGCTCGGCGGGCTATCGCGGCCCGTTCGGCCGGCAGCAGCCCGGCCAGCAGCGCGTCGGTCACGAGCGCGTGCCGGAACTCGTACCGGTCGGCGACCGGTCCGCTGGGTGAGATGAGCTGGGCGTCGATCCCGGCCCGCAGGTGGATCAGCAGACTGCGGTCGTCGAGCCCGGTCGCGAGCTTGAGCACCGGCAGGGCGAAACGGCGGCCGAGTACGGCTGCCGCGTAGAGCAGTTCACGCCCGGCGGGGTCGAGCCTGGCGGCCCGCTGGGCGACGCTGTGCACCACCGTCATCGGCACCTCGATGCCGAGGTCGCCGCCGACCTGCCAGCCCTCGCGTTCGTCGCGGCGGAGCGCCCCGGCCGAGATCATCCCGCTGAGCAGTTCCTCGACCACGAACGGATTGCCGTCCGCGTCACTGATCAGCCGGTCGGTGACCGCCTCGGGCAGACCGCCCGGCGGGGCGGACAGGCAGGCCTCGGCCAGGGCCCGCACCTCGTCCGGTCCGAGGGGCCGCAACTCGACCAGGGCGGCGGAGCGGCGTGCGACGGCGGCGTGCGCCAGAACGGCGGCCGGCCCGGCCTGCGACCGCAGGGTGGCCACCAGCTGGATCGACAGGCCGGCGATGTTGTCCACGAGGTAGTCGACCACCGCCAGCGTTTCGGCGTCCGCCTCGTGCAGGTCCTCCACGATCAGCAGGCAGCCGGTCGAACGGCGGTCGGTCCGGTCGCGGCCGACTGCGGCCAGTACCCGCAGGAACGCCTCGGCGATCTCGGTCGGCGACGGCGGGGTCACCGGCCCGGCGCCGTCGCGCCATTCGGGTACCAGCGCCGCCAGTGCGGGACGGTAGGGCGCCAGCCCGGCGTCCTGTGGCGGGCCGCCCACCCGGAACAGCGACAGCAGGGCCTCGGCGATCGGCCGGAACGGCACCGGCGCCCCGGTGGAGCTGCCGCGTCCGCGCAGTACGACCGTGCCGCCGGCGATCGCCCGGTAGGCGCACTCGGCGGCCAGCCGGGACTTCCCGATCCCGGCCTCGCCGCTCAGGAAGACCGCGCGGCCCTCACCACGCTGGGCAGCGAGGAGACCGGTGCCGAGCACGCCGAGTTCCGGCGAGCGGCCCACGACGAACGGCGATGTGATGAGCATTCACGGAGGCTAACGTTTTGCGCACGTCTTCACCACAAGTGGGGGCCTGTCTGTCTGTCAGGGCTTCGGCGACGGGGTGCCGGCCCGCTGCCGCAGCACTGTGCCGACGCGCTGTGCCGACGCTGTGTCGGCGACTCCGTCGTACGGGCTCGGGGCGGTGAACCGCCGTATCGTCGCACCGCTGTACCGCTGTACCGCTGTACCGCCGTATCAACGCACCGCCGTACGTCACAACGCCCGTGCGCCACAACGCCCGTGCGTCAGCCGAGCGGAGCCGAGCCGAGCCGGCGGCCGGGGGAGCCGGTGACCGGGGGAGAAGGCTCTCCCGACCACCGGCCGACGGGTCGTCAGTGGAAGGACAGGGAGGTGACGGTCTGCTCGCTGGGCGTGGTGTCTATCGTCTCCAGGGTTTGGCCGCCCAGGGTCGGCACGGTGAAACCGCTCAGCAGCATCGCCCGGCGGGCGAGCGGCAGTTCCGCGCCGCCGAGCAGCTCGATCTCCCCGGCGGGGTGGCGTACGTCCGCACCTGCGCGGGTGGCGGGGTTCTTCCAGAGGCCGACCAGGGTCTGGGCGTTCATGTGTTCTCCAGGTTCTGATGGGGGGAGTGGTCCCGTCGGCTCAGGGGGTGAGCCGACGGAGGGTCAGGTGAGCGGCGGTTCGAGCAGCAGGACCGAGGGGGTCCGCGAGGGGAGGCCGAGCCGCAGCAGGGTGTACCCGATGCCGGCGAGTCCGGTGAGCAGGCCCGGGGTTGGGACGCCCTCCGGAGTGCCGCAGCGCGGCCCGAACCGGTCGAGGGCGGACAGCAGCATCCCGGCCCGGGTGGCTGCCAGGCCGGCCACCGTGCCGTTCGGCGAGGTGGCCAGCAGGAGTTCGAGGACCCCCGCCTCGCCGTGCAGCAGGCTGTGGTCGGCCAACGGGCCGTGGGTGCCGAGGAGTTCCACCGTCCCGGCCAGGAAGCGGGCGAAGGCCGGGCGCTCGGCCGGGACGCCGCTGTCCGCGACGGCCAGCGCCGCGCCCGCCAGGCCGCCGCACCAGCCGAGGTCCGGGGCGGCCGGCCCGCCGTCGAGATGACGGGCGAGGCCGGCCTCCAGGTGGCGCAGTGCGGGCCGGCTGAACTCCGTCCGGCCGGTGACGGCGGCGAACCGGCGCAGTGCCCAGCCGCGGTGGGCCGAGTCCTCGGCGGAGCTCGCGGCGGCGGAGTCGGTGCCGTCGGAGTCCGCGGGCCCGGCGGCCAGCCGCTCGGCGCAGCCGAGCGCGATGGCCAGCGCCTCCTCCTGTCCGGTCGCCCGGTGCACGGCGAGCATCGCGGCCAGGCAGCCGGCGTCGCCGGACAGCTGCTGGGCGTCCGGCTCGGCACCGCCGGGTGCGGCGGCGGTCAGGTGCACGGCGGTCGCGGTCCAGTCGAGGAGTTCCGGGTCGCCCAGCAGTGGCGCCAGCCGGGCGAGCGCGTAGGCGATTCCGGCGAGCCCGGTGAAGCCGCCGGCGCCGACCGCGGCGAGGTGCCGGGGCTGCTCGGACAGCACCGCCAGCAGTCCGGGGAGCGGCCCAAGGGCGCGGCGGGCCACCTCCGCGTACCGCTCGGTGCCGGTGAGCGCGGCGAGCTGGGCGAGGAACAGCGCGGTCCCGCAGTACCCGCCGGCCAGCCCGGCACCCTGCGGCATCAGCGCCCATCGCTGCTCCGCGATCGGCTCCAGGGTGAGCCAGTTCACCCGGTGGTGGTCGCCGTGCGCCCGGGCCAGGATCCGGTCGGCGATCCCGCAGGCGGCCGCCAGCAGCCGGTCGGGGTCCGGCACGGTCGGCGGCTGCGGGCCCGGTGGCACGGCCCTGGTGCCGCAGCGGACCCCGCCGCGCCGGGTGGCCAGCGCGGCCCGGATGATCCACTCCTGGTCGTACAGATCGGTCCGGCCCAGCTCCCCGAGCCGGCGCAGCGCCTGCTCCAGGCCGGTCTCGGCCCACGGCAGGCCCACCGGACGTCCGTCGACCGAGGTTTGGCGGGCGGACGGGGTGGCGGCGAACAGCGGGACGTCGCCCGCCCACAGCTCGGCCAGCTCGGCGGTCACCAGCGGACGGCGGACGGGGTCGTCGGCGGACTCCCGCCACAGCAGGTCCAGCAGCCGGTCGCGGTCCAGGGCGTCGCGCAGCACGTCCGGATGGGTCGACTCGTCCAGCAACGCGGCGTAGCTGCGGGTCGGTCGGACCACCACCCGGGTGGTGTCGGTCGCGAAGAGTGCCAACAGGCCGTCCGGACCGGCGAGTTCACCGGCGGCGTCGGCCAGTGCGTGGTAGCCCGCGCGGAAGCCGGACAGCAGCGCCTCGGCGTGGTCGCCCGGGTCGGCGTCCACACCGTTCAGCCGGGGGCGGTTGACGGCACCGGGGAACCTGGCCGGGCCGCGGACCAGCCGCATCTCGTCGGTGCCGGGGGAGTCCCAGCCGGCCACGTCCATCGGCAGGACGGAGTCCCGGTCCCCGCCCAGCCCGGACAGGTCGAGTACGCCGTGCGCGCCGATCAGCGGGAACGGCAGCAGGGCGATCCGGTGCACCGACGAGGTGAGCAGCCGCAGCGCCGGGTCGCCGCCGGGCGGTTCGGGCCTGCCGAGCGCCGGGTGGAACAGCGTCTCCAGGTCCACCAGCACCGGCTGGTCACCGCAGGCGACCAGGTTCTCGTAGTGGATGTCGGTGCCGCTGAGCAGGTGGAGCAGCGCCAGCAGTACTCCGAGCCGCCGGTAGAAGAGGTCGAGTCCGTCGTGGTCGGTGCACGGGGCCGGCTCGGCGAACTCCGCCCAGCCGTAGCCGGGGCGGGGCAGTACGGCGAGGGTGCGCAGGCCGGTGTCCGGCAGCAGCGCGTTCAGCCGGTGCACCAGGTCGTTGAAGTGCCGGTGCACGGTGAGCGGCCTGGGCTTGTACACCAGCCGTCGGCCCTGCTCGAAGCGCAGCAGCGCGACCGCCCGGCCGCGCTGGTGCCGGTCGCCCGCACCGATGGCGAGGTGCACCAGGCGCCCCGGGTCGGTGCTGCCCAGCACCGCGGTCACCAGTGCGGCCCGGTCCCCCGCGAACCGGCCGAGGAGTTCGGCCCAGGCGTCGACGGTGTGTCGGCAGGTCTGGGCCAGCAGCCGGGCCAGCACCGGGTACTCGGTCACCAGCGCGGTCAGCCGGGTCCGGCCCGACGCCTGCCGGACGAAGTCCGCGAACCGGGCTTCGCCGCTCGCCCCGGCCAGACGGCCGGTGACCCGCATGACGTTCAGTTCCAGCACCAGGGTGCGCCGGGCCAGCCGGACCAGTCCGGCGGCCAGTTGGGCGGTGAAGCAGGCGCGGAGCGCGTCCAGGTCCGCCAGTGCCTCCACGGCGGCCCACTCCGGCGCTGCGGTCAGCCGCCGGGCCGCCGTCTCGGTGAACGGTGCGAGCACCGCGGCGAACCCGGCTGCCCAGGTGGGCCCGGGGCCCGGCGGACGGCCCTCCTCCGGCGCCGCCGCCAGGGCCTCGCGGACGTAGCCCGCCCACGCCGGCTCCCCGGCCCGCTCCGCGAGAGCGGCGGCGGGCTCTGCCAGCAGGGCGCGCAGGCCGGCCTCGTCCAGTCCGGCGTCGGCGAGGCGGGCCGCGAACAGGCCGGTGTGCGGACCGGAGTAGTCCTGCCGCCACTCCTGCAGCCGACGGTCCGGCCCCGCGCCGGGCGCGCTGACGGGCGCTGCGTCGGACGCGGGGCCAGGTGCTGCGCCGGACGCGATGTCGGGCGCGTGGTCGGGCACGGCGTCCGGCGAATCGGCACCCAGGGGCGGGCAGGGGGCGGCCAGTCGGTCGGCCAGGCTGAGCCCCCCGACCCACCATGGCCCGTCCGGCCGCTCGTCCTCACTGCCCACCCCTGGATGCGTCATGCCGCAGAGCATGCCAGTTGCGCGGAGCCGGGACATGGGGGCCGGCCCCCGTATTCCCGGTCCGGGCCGCCGGGCCACCGGGGGCGGTGCCGGAATACGGGGGCCGACCCCCATGGGAAGCGGACTGCCGCCGCGTCAGGCTCGCCCCATGGAGCAGAACACGACGGAGCCGGCGATCGAGGTGCTCGGACCGATCACGGCGGCGGTGGACGGTGACCGGGTCCAGTTGGGCGGCCCTCGGCCGAAGGCCGTCCTGGCCGCGCTGGTACTGGCCCGGGGCGACCTGGTGACGGAGGAGCAGATCATCGATGCGGTGTGGGAGGAACGGCTGCCCGGCAAGCCCCGGCAGGCCCTGCACACCTACGTCGCCGACCTGCGGCGAGCTCTCGAACCCCGCCGTGGCGCCCGGCAGACGCCTTCGGTGCTGCTGCGGCACGCGGGCGGCTACCGGCTGGCGGTGAGTCAGGACGCCGTGGACAGCGCCCGGTTCGTCAACCTGGTACGGGCCGCCGCCCACGCCCGCGTCGAGGGGCGCCCGGACGAGGCGCTGGCACACGCCGACCGGGCGCTGCGGCTGTGGCACGGCCCGGCCTACGCGGACCTGAACGGCCTGCGGTTCGTCCAGGCGGAGAGCGGACGCCTGGCGGAACTGCGGTCCACGGCACGGGAGATCCGGATCGCGGCGCTGCTCGCGCAGGGCGCCCACCACCTCACGCTGGCCGACAGCGAGGAACTGACGGCGGAGGCGCCGCTGCGCGAGTCCGGCTGGGCGCTGCGGGCCCAGGTCCTCTACCGCTGCGGGCGGCAGGCCGAGGCGGTCGCGGTGCTGGGCTCGGCCCGGCGGGTGCTGCGGGAGGAACTCGGGGTCTCCCCGGGACCCGAACTCGCGCGGATCACCGAGCGGGTGCTGGCGCACGACCCGACGCTCAGCTGGCCGGCCGCCTTCGGCTGACGGCCCGTCACCCGGCAGGTCGGCTTCCCCGCCCGCCGGGCCGGGGCCGACCCACCGGTCAGGGCCCACCCGTTCGGTCCGGGCCGACCCGCTCGGTCCGGGGCCCCGTCGTCGGGTCGGGGCGAACCGAGTGCCGCCGCGGGCCCGTCACGGGTCAGGCGGATCCCGCCACGGGTCAGGTGCCGGCCGGTGCGGGGGCCGGTGCGGGAACGGTGACGTTCAGGCCGCGCCGGCCGGCCAGCACGGCGAGGACGCAGAGCGCGAAGAGGCCCGCCACCACGCCGAGGGCCGGGGTGGGGCCCGCGGTCTGGAGCAGGAAGCCGGCCGCGAGCGGGGCGAGCGGCTGCAGCGCGCCGGCGATGAACGAGGTCGTGCCGCTCACCCGGCCGTAGACCTCGTAGTCGACCACCAGCAGGGTAGTGGTGCTGATGGCGGCGCCGACCACCGGAGCGAGCAGCAGGACGGCACCCAGGGCGAACCCGAGCCCGACCGGGCCGCCCACCAGGGCGGCGGTCAGCGCGGCGAGCAGCCGTACCGTGCCCGTTCCGATCATGACCCGCCGCAGGCCGAACCTCCGGTGGGCGGCGGCGGCGAAGGTGGAGCCGACCAGCCCGCAGACCGCGGCCCCGCTCAGCGAGGCCCCGATGCCGCCGCCCGCCGCCTCGGGCCGCAGCAGCAGGATGTACATCAGCATCGAGACCGCCAGGTTGGCCGGCACCGAGTACGCCAGGGTGCCGCGCAGGAACGGCGTGTGCCACAGCACGCCCAGGCCCTCGCACAGATTCGGCCAGGTTCGCCGGCCGCCGCCGGTGTCGGCGGCCCGGCCCTCGGGCAGGCCGCGCACGCACAGCAGCGACACCAGGTACGAGAGCGCGTCGGCGGCGAACGGCACCGCGCGGGCGAGCCCGAAGAGGGCGCCGCCGACGGACGGACCGGCGATCGCGGCGGTGTAGCCGCGGATCTGGTTGGCCGACACCGCCTCCGGCAGCTGCTCGGCCGGCACGACGGTCCGCAGCATCTTCCCGGCCGCCGGGTTGAAGGCCGTCATGGCGGCACCGGAGACGACCGCGGCGGTGCCGAGCAGCCACAGCGGCGGGCCGCCCAGCAGCACCCCGGCAGCGACCGCAGTGACCGAGGCCAGCCGGACGGTGTCGCAGGCGAGCATCAGCCGGCGCGGCCCCACCCGGTCGGCCAGCTGGCCGGCCGGGACGGCGGTCAGCCAGGTGGTGACGAACCCCAGGGTGGCCAGCACGCTCGCCCGGCCCGGCGACCCGGTGACCGCGACCGCCAGCAGCGGGATCGCCAGTACGGTCATCGAGCTGCCGAGCTCGGAGGTGAACTGGCCGATCCACAGCCGCCGGAACAGCGGGTTGGCACCGACCAGGCGGAACCGCCCGGAGAGCGGGCTCACGGCAGCAGCCCGTCGACGGTGAAGTTGAAGTTGCTCCGTCCGCCCGGCCGGGCCCGGCGCAGCCGGTCCAGGAAGAGCGCGACGCCGATCGACCCGGTGGCCAGGTCGCAGCTCTCGCGGAGCGCCTGCTCACCGGGGAAGGCCACCCCGTCGGGGTGCTCGATCCGGCTCAGCAGCACGCCCTCGGCGACCCGTCGCGCCTCGGCGAACCAGCGCTCCTCGCCCAGCAGTTCGCCGGCGTCGAGCAGCACGTTGCCGAGCCCGGCGAGGCCGTGGAACAGTTGCGGGAACACCGCGTACTTCCGGGCCGAGTCGGTCAGCAGGTCCGTGACCAGCGCGGCGAGTTCCTCGTCGGGCCGGGCCGCGAGATAGCGCAGCACGGTGGTGGTGACACCCGCGGTGCCCTCGTCCCAGTAGTTGCGCAGCACCTGCGGGCCCTCGGCCCCGGCGTCCCGGGCGAAGCTCGGGAAGCCCCAGGTACCGCCCGGGAGCCGGGTGCCCTGGCGGAGGTCGAAGCCGAGCGCCTCCCGGCCGAGCCGGTACCAGCGCTCCTCGCCGGTGGCCAGGTGCAGGTACAGCAGGAACAGCGCGACACCGCTCGCACCGTACCCGTAGCCGACCCGGATCCGCGGCTGCTCCTCACCGGGCGGAGTCTCCGGCCAGTGGGCACCGCGCTCGTCGCGGACGGCGGTGGCGGCGAGCGCCAGTCCGGCCTCCACCGCGTCCTCCAGCAGCCGGTCGTCGCCCTGCCGCCGCCACAGGTGGAGGCAGGCCAGGCCGTAGCCGGCCGCGCCGTACAGCACGCCGGAGACGGCGAACCGCAGCGGGTGGCTGCGGGCGCGGTCCATCAGCGCCGCCGCCACCCCGGCGTGGCCGAGCTCGTCGAAGGCCCAGGCGAGGCCGGACTGTCCGAGGTAGAGGCCGGGCGGGTACGCGGCCGGGTCGACGTCCTTGGACAGCGCCCAGCCGAGCAGTTCCGCGGGCACCTCGCCGCTCAGCCGGTGGAGGCCGTAGAGCACGCCCATCGCCCCGTACGCCAGCGACAGCGGGTTGGTCTGGAACACCAGCGGGTTGGCCGGGAAGAGCCGGTCCTGGCGCTGCGGGTCGGCCGCGGCCAGGGCGTGGTCGGCGAGCTGCGCGGTGAGCGCCGCCAGTTCGGCGTCGCCGAGCCCCGGCACCTGCTCGGGGTCGCGGTACCGGTCGGTCGCGGGCAGCGCGAGCGGGACGTCGGCGGCCCAGAGGGCCGGGTCCTCGAACGGCAGCGCGTCGATCAGCTTGAGCACCCCGGCCGGGTCGAAGTCCGCGTCCACCGCCTCCGGATCGGTCAACCGGCCGATCAGCTCGACCAGTTCGGCCGGCAGCGCGAGGTCGGCGGCGAGCGAGTCCAGGAAGCGGGACAGCGCGGGGCGGTGGAACCCGGTGGTGTTGTTGACCACCATGACCGAGCTGAGGATCAGCGAGCCGAGCGCGTGCCAGTCGGCCGCCCGGTCGTACCGGTTGGTGGCCCGCAGCCGGGGGCTGGCCAGGCCCACGGTGTGGACGCCGAGGTGCGGGTCCTCGCCCTCGCGGACGGCGGTCTCCAGATCGAGCACGGTCGCCGAAGTGCCGTCCGAGGTGACGTGCACGTTGGTGTACGACAGGTCGCCGAGCAGGATGCCACGGCCGTGCGCCGCCGCCACGGCCTGCGCGATCCGGCGCCAGAGTCCCTGCTGGGCACGGTAGTAGGCGCGCAGCGAGTCCGGGTCCAGCCGGCCGGTGATCACCGGGTTGGTGCCGATGCAGTGCCGGCTGTAGTGCGGGCCGTCGAGCAGTTCCTCGACCAGGAAGGCGTGGTCCCACTCGTGGAAGAAGTCGATCGGGCGGACGAAGTACCCGGTGTCGGCCAGCTCGCCGAGCAGCCGGTACTCCTTCTCCAGCACCTCGGTGACCAGGTGGCCGGGCCGGCCGACCAGCACGCCGGGCCTGGCCTCCTTGAGCACCACGTCCCGGCCGGTGTGCGAGTCGGTCGCGAGGTACACGCCGCCGCGGTTGCCGAAGGCCAGCGCGGTGTGCGGGGTGTAGCGGCCGTTCAGCGTCCCCTCCTGCTCCTCCTCGGCGGGGAACGGGTCGAGGGCCCACGGCGGTGCCTCGAAGTACGGTGTGCGGACGTCCGGGACGGCCGTGCCGTCCGGCGCACTGATCATCAGATCGCTCACGCCGTCGGGCCGCAGCCGCCGGACCGCCGAGAAGCCGCCGTAGCGGTAGTAGACGGCGGTCGACCCGGGCCAGCGGCGGTCGGAGAGGATGTACGGGCCGGTGCGGCCCTCCAGCGCGGCGGCCAGCGCCGCACCGACCGCGCGGAACCTCTCCTCGTCCGCGGGGTAGACCGTGATGAACTTGCCGCTCGCGGTCCGCGAGAAGTTCTTGCCGCTGGTCAGCTCCACCGAGAACGGGTCGATCAGGAACTTGAACGCGGTCCCGCTCTCGACCAGCACCGGCAGCGCCAGCCGCAGCACCTCGGCGCTCTCCCCGGGCACCGCCGTGACGTGCAGCTTCCAGCCCTGGGCCGGTGTGGTTCCGGTGGGCGGGTCGGCGATGAACCACAGCCCGCGCCGGCGGGTCCGCCAGCCGTCCGGGACGAGCGAGCGGAAGACGGCCAGGTGGGCGGGGCCGGGGCGGTGGCGGTCGGCGGTCTCGTACCAGCGCCGGTCGAACTGCAGGTAGTACTGGAGCGATTGCCAGGAGAGCATGGGCTGTTCCGTCCGGACGAGATGGGCCGCTGCGGAGCGGGCCCCGGCGGTGCGACACCGCCGGGGCCCCGTGGGGTTCGGTCAGCAGCTCTGCGAGTCGCAGGAGCTCAGGCTGATCGCGTCCTGGTCGATCGGGCCGTGACCCTCGACGGTGTCCATCTTCTGGAGCTTGAGGACCATCGACATGGAGGTCCCTCCTCTCGTGTTGTTCTCCTCCGCGGCCGACCGGGCGGTCGGTGCGATGCGAGAAGCGAACCACCGCCCACTCAGAAGCCGGTGGGAACCCGGTGGGAGCCCCGTCGACCGGGTGCGCCCCGCCCCCGGTACGCCCGCGCCCGCCCGACGGCCGCCCGGACTCCACCCGAACGGCCCAGCCGCGCCGAGTGCGTCGCCGCCGAGCGGGATCGGTGTGCGGATGATCTGCTGGGGCAGGCGCGGGCCGGACGCCGTCCCCCGCGCGCCGTCCCGGCGCGCCCTTCCCCGGAGGACTCCATGGCTGACTTCCTGACCGATGTCCATGAGCTGCGGGCCAAGGCCCGCGCCGAGATCATGAACGGCCCGGTCACCGACGCGTACCACGCGGACCTGCCCCGGGTGGTCGAACTGCTCAACACGGCCCTGGCCACCGAGATCGTCTGCACGCTCCGCTACCGCCAGCACCACTTCATGGCGAAGGGGCTCGACTCGGAGCCGGTCGCCCAGGAGTTCCTGGCGCACTCCAACGAGGAACAGGGGCACGCCGACCTGCTCGCGGGCCGGATCGCCCAGCTCGGCGGCACACCCGACCTGGACCCGGAGCGGGTGGTCGGACGAGCCCACTCCGAGTACGTCCCCGCCACGGACCTCAAACAGATGATCCGGGAGAACCTGGTGGCGGAGCGGATCGCCATCGCCTCCTACACCGAGATGATCGACTGGCTCGGGGACGGCGACCCGACCACGAGGCGGATCCTGGAGGAGATCCTGGCCCGCGAGGAGGAGCACGCCGACGACATGCTCACCTTCCTGGAGTCCGATATCTGAGCAGACGGCCGCGACCACAACGGACGTCGACCCGGGGAGGGACTTCAGGCCGGCCCTCCAGGGCACGACCTCGCAGACCCGGGACGGCGTCGTCGAGCGGGACCGGGAAGCCCTCCGGGACTCGACGCCGCTCCAGCCGCCGCGCGTGGACGTGCCGGGCGTCGGCGTGCCGGGTGCTTCCCGGTGGGTCCGGACGCCTCCCGGCGGTCGTGCGGACCGCCGCCGGTGGCCCGAGCCCGCCAGGGCGGCCCGAACCCGGGGCGACCAGGCGCTCGCCCGGGGGCCGTGAAGCGCGGACCGGGCGCGTTGCCACCGCCGTGCCGTGAAGCCGCGGACCGGCGTGGTGCCACCGCCGGAGCGGTGCCGCACCGGTCGGTGGTCTGCACCGCGGCACCGCTCCGGCAGCCGTTCGTCAGCCGTGCTCCGGGGGTCGGCCGGTCACCTCCACCACGGTGCCCGTGGGAGACCACCGGAAGGACCGCCCGGGAGGGCACACCCCCAACTCGTTCGCACAGGCCCAGAGCGCCGGACTCGAAACCCCGGTCATGGGGTTGTCCCCCGTGAAAGTGTCGGGCTGGCCCCAGCGCGCCCGGGCCGCCGCAGGCGTGACGATCTTCTCAGCAGCATTTGACACCACGCAGGTTGAGGAGTGATCAGACATGACCGGCAACGGGAAGCGGCGCACGGCGGTGGCTCTCGCCCTGGCCGCGACACTCGCCCCCGCGACGGCCGCGTACGCGTCACCGGCGGCGTCCGCATCCGCCACCGCGCCGGCCCCCGTCCGCGCGCTGGACCGGATCGCCCATCCGCTGCGGTCGACCGAGCCGGGTGCCGGCACGGCCGACCTGCGCGCCCTCGGGGCGATGGTCGGTGGTGCGAAGGTGGTCGGCCTGGGCGAGGCCACACACGGCTCGCACGAGTTCTTCGCACTGAAGGACCGGGTCTTCCGCTACCTCGTCGAGCAGAAGGGATTCACCACCTTCGCCCTGGAGGTCAGCTGGTCGGCCGGTCTGCGGATCGACGACTACCTCCAGCACGGCGACGGCGACGCACGGCAGGTCGTGCACGAGACGATGGCCGGATCCCCCTGGGACCGCTCGGAGTTCGTGACCCTCGTCCAGTGGATGCGCGACCACAACCGCCAACACCCCGACCACCCGGTCCACTTCATGGGTGACGACATCGGCGCGCCCGGACTCGACGAGCTCGTCTTCGACGCGGTCACCGACTACGTCCGGCGGACCCGTCCGGAGTCCCTGCCGCGCCTGAACGATCTCCTCACCGGCCTGCGCCCGCTCGACGACGCCATCGGCTACCTGGAGCGGCCGCTCGCGGAACGGCAGCAGAACGCAACCAGGGCGCAGCAGCTGCTCCAGCTGACGGAACGCCTGGGAGAGCCGGGCAACGACGACTTCGAGTTCGCCCTGCAGAACGCCCGCAACATCGCCCAGACCTACACCTTCCTCACCCTCGACGTCGACGCCCCGGACTCGTTGACCGCCATGGAGCGCTACCGCGACCAGGTGATGGCCGAGACCACGACGTGGTGGCAGCGGCGTACCGGCGACCGGATCCTGCTGTCGGCCCACGACGACCACGTCGGCTACGCGAGTTCCGATCCCACGACGTATCCGAAGACCCAGGGCTCGTTCCTCCGCGACACCCTGGGCACGGACTACCTCGCCATCGGCACCACCTTCGACCGGGGATCCTTTCTCTCCAAGGACCAGGCGCTCGGCGGCGAGTGGAAGAAGTTCACCGTCGACCCGGCCGGTCCGGGCACGAACGAGTACACGCTGGACCAGGTCCGGTACGGCGACTACTACGCCGACCTGCGCAACGCTCCTGCCGCGGCCGGCAAGTGGCTGGACACCTCGCGCCCGACGTACGAAGTCGGCACGCAGTTCCCGAACGACAGGACGCCCGAGATCGCCATCGGCCGGGCCTACGACGTCCTGGTCCACCTCCACACCGTCCGGGAGGCGAGCATGCTGTAGTACCCGGATGCCGTCCCCGTCCCCGTCGCCGCCGACGCCATCGGCCACCACCAGGTCACCACGGCTCGCCCCGTGTCCGAGGCCAGGCAGTCGGCCGCCGGCCGGCCACCACTCCGGACTCGCTGCCCTGCCCCCGGCGGTTCAGTCGGCGCGGCGGTAGTAGTCCATCGAGACCTTGACCGGCCCGTCGTCCTCCGGTGTCGCCATCACCCGCACGATCGCGATGTCCCGGCCGCCCCGGCCGCGTACGCAGAAGGCCCGGCCGGCCTGCAGGGTGCTGAAGGGGAGGGCCGTGACGGGTCGGCTCTCGATGCCCTTGACGCAGTCGGTGAGGGTGAGCCGGCCGTCCTGGGCGACATAGGCGTCGCTGTCCTCGGGGACGTAGAAGTCCGTGGCGCTGCGCCCCAGGTACCAGGTGGCGGTGTCCTGCGGGGACACTCGGCCGGACTTGATGTCGAACTCGTAGGTGTGGTCCGGCGATGTGAGCTCGGTGCCGGTGTAGACAGTGGCGTACCCGGGGACGGCGGCTGTGTCTCCCCCGGCCGTGGCAGTCTCCGTGGCGGTGGGGGACAGGTCGGCGGTCTGCTCGTCGTCGGCGCCGGTGTCGAGCAGGACGTACGCTGCGCCGGCCCCTACGAGCAGGGCTGCGGCGGCCACCAACGCCGTTCGGGCGCTGCGGCGCCGGGCGCCCGTCCGGACCCGCGGCCGGGTCCGTGTCTGCGCAGCCGGAGCCGCAGCCGCAGCCGGAGCCGCAGCCGGGTGCGGGGCCGGGGGCGAGTGCAGGTGCGACGTCGGGTCCGCGGGCGGGGCCGGCGTCGGCGCCGGGTAGGCGGCGCGGACCGTCTGGAGGTCGGCGACGGCGTGCACCGCGTCCAGGGCGGTGAACGGCGCGGTGGGCGCCGCGGGCAGATCGCTGCGACGGAGGATCTCGGTGTTGACCTGCTGCGGCAGCCAGTCCTCGGCGAACCGGAGCTGTCCGCCGATCGCGGGGTGGTCGCGCGCGGCCTCGATCACCTGGGCGGTGGTCGGCCGGTGGGCGGGGTCCTTGGCCAGGCAGTGCCGGAGCAGCCCGTGCAGTCCGGCGGGCACCCGGGTGAGGTCCGCCTCCTCGTGCACCGCCCGGTAGAGGGAGGTGTGCTCCGGTCCGTCGCCGAACGGCGGTGTCCCGCCTGCGACGTAGACGGCCAGCGCGCCGAGCGCGAAGACGTCGGTGGCCGGTCCGGCCGGCCTGCCCAGGGCCTGCTCGGGTGCCATGAAGGCCGGTGAGCCGATGCGCAGGCCGGTTCCGGTGAGAGCGCTGGCGTCGGCGGCTCGGGCGATGCCGAAGTCGATGACGCGCGGGCCGTCGGCGGCGATCAGGACGTTGGCGGGCTTCAGGTCGCGGTGCACCACGCCGACGGAGTGGATCGCCTGGAGCGCCTCGGCGATCCCGGCCATCAGCAGGAGTACGGTCCGCTGGGGCAGTGGCCCGTACTGGTGGACCACCTGGTGGAGCGAGGGGCCCGGCACGTAGGCGGTGGCCAGCCACGGTGTCGCGGCGTCCGGGCCGGCGTCAACGACCTGAGCGGTGTAGAGCCCGTGGATACGCCGGGCACTGGCGACCTCCTGGGCGAACCGGTGCCGGAACTCGGGGTCCCCGGCCAGCTCCGGCCGGACGACCTTGAGTGCCACCGGGCGCCCGCCAGGGGTGTACGACAGGTAGACCCGGCCCATGCCGCCGGCACCCAGCCGTGCGAACACGTGGTAACCGCCCACCTCGCGCGGGTCGTCCGCGGACAGCGTCTGGAAGGCTGCGGGCAGCGGGGTGCCGGGGTGTTCGGTGGTCATGGTGGTTCTCCGGAGGGGTAGGCGGATGCGCGGTGGGGGCCGGCCCGCTGCTGCGGGCGGATTTCACGGATCGTCGCGCGACGTGGTCGTGACTCGTGGTGGCGGGCCGTGTGAAGGACGCGTGCTGCCGGCGCTGTGCCCGAACGGCCTGCGCTGCGGACGCCGGTGGACGCCCGGGGGTGTCCCGTCGTCCGGGGCGGGGGAGCTCCGAGGTCCGTGGCCGTCCGCTACGTTCGGCCACCGGTCCGCTCGCCCCGGGGCGGGGTCGGCGAGCTCACGAGGGGGAACCGGGACTGGCCGGCGCCGGGCTGCGGCAGTGGCCCACGCTGCTTTCCTGCACCTCCTGTAGGTCCTGTAAGTCGCTGTGCGGTTCCGGCGGCCCGACGGCACCGGCCCGCTCGTCCGGCGGGGCACGCCCGCGAGGTCCGGCCGGGGTGCGTCGCTCCGAGTGACACCGGATCCTACCCGACTGTAATTTCAGTCAGGATTGAGGTTCGGGACGGGTCGGGACGGGGCGGAACCCCAGGTAGGGTGTTGGTCTGTGGCTGACCGTAGAACAGCAATCATGGAAGCGGCCGCGCGGGTCATCGCCCGGCGCGGAGTCCGCGGCCTGCGGGTGGAGGAACTCGCGGCCGAGGCGGGCGTGTCCACCGCGCTGATCTACTACCACTTCAAGGACCGCACCGGGATTCTGCGGGCGACCCTGGAGTTCATCAGCGACCGCGCCGAGCGGTACACGACGGAGCGGGATTCCGGCGCCCAACCACTCGATGCGCGGGGCGAGTTGGAGCAGACGCTGCTGCTGGAGCTCCAGGACACCGCCGAGGTGCGGGAGAACAGCACGGCCTGGGGAGAGCTGCGGGCGAGCGCGGTGTTCGACCCCGAACTGCGGGAGGACCTGGCGCGGGCCACGCTCGTGTGGGTGCAGGAGATCGCCGAACTGCTGGGCCGGGTCCGGCCGATGGGCGGGGCTGCGGCGCTGGCCGGCTCGGCCGAGCGCCTGACCGCGCTCCTGGAGGGCCTGAGCGTGCGCTGGCTCAGCGGCAGCCTGCCGCTGGCGCACGCGCGCGAACTGATGGCGTGTGCGATCGACACCGAGCTGGAGCGACTGCGCTGACAGCCGGTCGCTGACACCGGGCGTCGAAAGCCGGGCGCCGAAAGCCGGGCACCGACGGCGGCCCGTGGGCGGCGTGACGCGGCGCCGCGACGCAGGCGGCGCGGACGGCGCGGACGGTGCGGACGGTGCGGACGGTGCGCTGCGCGGCTGCCCGGGCCTGCGGACGCGGCGGTGCTCCCGCCGGGGCCGGTTCCTCGGGGCTGCGACGGCGGCCCGTGTCCGAGGCGGTGAACGGCGCTTCTCCGGCCTCGACGGAGACGTGCGGGCCGCCCGCCGCAGGTGCCCGGGCGCTGTCTCCGCGCCGGCCCGCCGATCGGCCGCTGACGCCCGCGCCGCCCGGCTGCTGTGGATCCACGGGGCCCACCCGCACCGGAGCAGCTCTCCGACGCGCCCGCGAGACACACGTGCCGGCAGCTCCCGACAGTTCCCGGCGGTCCGCGGCGCGCGTGCGCCCGCCCATGGGCTTGCCCGGGCGGGCCGCCGTTCGGCTGGATCGGGGTGGTCCGCGCGCCCGTTCCCGGGGCTGGGCCCGCCGTCCGAATCCGTGCGGTGTCGATGCCGATGGTCCCGGCCCCGGGGAGCGGCTCCGCTCGCCGCGGTTCCGCAGGCGTTCACCGGTGTGGGCGAGGTGCCACGCACACTTCCTCCATTCTTGACTGAATTTTCAGTCAGTGCCACAGTGTGGGTACGGCAGCGCCCGGTACGAGTGGCGCCCGGTGACCCTGCCCGGCGGTGGATCAGCGAGGCCGTGCGCCCCGCCGGTGAACGCGGGCGGGTGGGCAGCGGCTGCCGTAGGGCCGGCATCGGGGCATCGACCGGAGCGGTGCCCCGCCGACCCGGCACGCAATACTTGATCTGGAGACCCTCATGAGTGATCCGTACAGTGTCAGCCGCTCGCTCGGCAGCCGGTTCTTCGGGACGACGGCCTCCCGCAGGGGGGTCCTGGGTGCCGCCGGCCTCGGCGCGGCCGGGGTGGCCCTGGGCTCGGTGGTGGGTGCCGCGCGGCCCGCGAGCGCAGCGGCCCCGACCTGGTGGGTGGACCGGGACGACGTGCCGCACGCACGTACCTGGATGTCCTGGCCGTCCCGCAAGTCCGTCTGGGGCCGGCAACTGGGCGGCGTGCAGCAGGACATCGCCCTGATCGCCCGGACGATCGCACGCTACGAGCCGGTGGTCATGGCGGCCCCGGACGAGGAGAGTGCCGCCGTCGCCCGGTCCTGGTGCGGTCCGGGCGTCAGCGTGATCAGCTCGATCCCCACGGACGACCTCTGGATGCGCGACATCGCGCCGGTCTTCCGGCGGGACGGCCGTGGCGGCCTCGACGCCGTCGGCCTCAACTTCAACGGCTGGGGCGACAAGCAGGTCCACGACGACGACGCCCTGGTCGCGCGGAACGTCGCCGACCACGACGGCCTGCGATTCAGCAGGGCGGACTTCGTCGGCGAGGGAGGGGCGATCGAGACGGACGGCGACGGCACCGTGATGGCCACCGAGAGCAGCCTCGTGAACAAGAACCGCAACCGCGGGATGAGCCGGGACGAGATCGAGGACGCGGTCCTGCACGCCTACGGTGCGGACAAGATGATCTGGGTGCCCGGTATCAAGGGCAAGGACATCACGGACGACCACATCGACGTCACCTCGCGGTTCGTCCGGCCGGGCGTCGTGATGGTCCAACTGCCCCCGGCGGACCGCACCGACGTGTGGGCCAGGGACGCCCGCGAGCAGTTCGGCATCCTCGCCGGGGCCACCGACGCCAGGGGCCGGAGGCTGCAGGTGCTCCGGGTCGACGGTCCCGACACCGTGCGGTCCCGCGACGCCAAGTTCGTCGACTCCTACCTCAACTTCCACGTGGTCAACGGCGCCGTGATCACCGCGCAGTTCGGCGACGAGGTGAAGGACGCGGCGGCGAGGCGGACCCTGGCCGAAGCCTTCCCCGGGCGCGAGGTCGTCCAGCTCGATGTCGACCGGCTGATGGCCGGCGGCGGCGGGATCCACTGCTCCACGATGCACGAGCCGCTGCCGTAGCCTGGATCCGGGCCCGGACCAGAAGCAGCGGACTCCCCAGACCGCGAAGACCCGCCTGGCTGCCCTGCCCCGCAGCCGGACGAAGTGGGGTGTCCACGCCCCAGAAGAAGCTCACCCTTTCTCTGTCGGAGTGTCCTGTGTCAGATTCTTCCCTTTCCCGTAGGACGATGCTGCGGTCCGTGGCCGGTGTCGGCCTGCTGGCCTTCGGAGCCGCCGCCTGCGGCCCGTCGGGCGACGACGACGTGGACGGAGCGCCCGCCCCGGGTGGCGCCCAGCCGTCCGCCCCGGGTGACACGCAGGGGCGTCGGTTCGGCGCGGAGTGGGAGAGCCACGAGCGGACGTTCATGGCCTGGCCGGCTTCGACCGGCATCTGGGACAGCCAACTGCCGGACGTCCGCTCGGACATCGCAGGTCTGGCGCGGGCCGTCGCCGGCTACGAGCCGGTGGTGATGTTCGCGCGGCCGGGGCAGGCGGATGCCGCGCAGCGGGCGTGCGGGTCCGAGGTGGAGGTCGTCCCGCTGGCCGTGGACGACCTGTGGGCGCGTGACTCGATCTCGGTGTTCGTGGAGGACGCGGGCACGCTCAAGGGCGTCGACTTCAACTTCAGCGGCTGGGGGAACAAGCAGAAGGAGCACGGCAACGACAGCAAGCTCGCCGCTGCGGTGCTGGGCAAGTACGGCATTCCGCGGATCACGACGCCGGTGGTCGCCGAGGGCGGCTCCTTCGAGACCGACGGCCAGGGGACCCTGCTGGTGACCGAGAGCTCGGTGGTCAACGAGCGCCGCAACCCGGGCAGGAGCCGGGACCGGATCGAGGCCGAGCTGAAGCAGGCGCTGGGCGTCACGAAGGTGATCTGGTTCGCGGGCGTGCGTGACAAGGACATCACCGACGCGCACGTCGACTGCCTGGTGCGGTTCGCGGCCCCGGGTGTCGTGATCCTGGACCAGCCGTTCCCCGGAGCCCCCGACGACGTCTGGTCGCGTTCCGCCGCGCAGGCCAAGGAGGTGCTCAAGGACGCGACGGACGCGAACGGCAAGCGCCTGCAGGTGATCGAGCTGCCCCAGCCCGACCCGGACCGGATCACCGGCCGGGGTGACGCCTTCGTGTCGTCGTACATCAACTTCTACGTCGCCAACAAGTCGCTGTTCATGCCCCGGTTCGGTGACGCCGCGGCCGACGACCGGGCGCGGCAGATCCTGCGCGACCACTTCCCCGGCCGTGACATCGTGCCGCTGAAGATCGACAACATCGCCTCCGGCGGCGGCGGGATCCACTGCTCGACGCACGACCAGCCCGGCAAGCCGGCAGCCTGAGAGTCCGGTCACCACACCGGGCGGCCGGGGACGGTTCACGTGCCGGGCCCGCCGTGTGGTGGTTCCACCCGTACCCCGGTCGGCCCGGGAGCGCTTTGCCGCCCCGGGGCCACCCGTCCCCGTCGGCGAAGCCGCCACACCGGGGCAGCGCCACAGGCACGGGACACCGCGAA
>NZ_JBHJVK010000026.1:102588-103090 GCF_042264695.1 Kitasatospora sp. NPDC056138
AACCACGACGGCACCCCGGTCGCGGGGGGGGCGCGGGGGGGGGGGGGTGTCGGGGGGGGGGGCGGGTGGTGGGTTGTCCACCCCGTCCCGGGGGGGGCGGCGGCGGGGGTGCGCCCCCCCGCCCCCCCGGTTCGCCGTCGGCGACACCGCGACACCGCGACAGCGACTCTGCACCGGGACACCGCGACAGCGCACTGTCCGCGGCACCACGCTGTCCGCGAATCCGCTGCACCGCGCCGACGGCGCTGACCGTGCCGGGGCCGCCTCGGCGAGCACGCCCCACCCACCGTGACCATGCCGGCCGTGGGTGCGTGCGACCTTGCCGACGAGCGGCAGACCGGTCCTTCGAGCGTCCTCGCCTTCACCGGACGCCCTCTCCCAGACGAGGCATCATGCGATTGACACCGACCGAACGGGACCGGCTGCTGATCTTCACAGCGGCCGAACTGGCCCGTGCCCGGCGCGCCAGGGGCGTCCGCCTCAACGTGCCCGAGGCCACCGC
>NZ_JBHJVK010000027.1:0-46604 GCF_042264695.1 Kitasatospora sp. NPDC056138
GCCGTCAGCTTCCCCTTGGCGTGCTGCGCCTCGGTCGCCTTCTCACTCGGGCCCCGGCGGACCTTCTCCCGCAGATCGTGCAGCTCGGCCACCCGGTCCTTCGCGGACCCCCCGGTCAGCAAGGTATTCATCAGCAGCTCATCCTGACGTCCGGTCGAATTCAGGGCGGACCGGCGAATCACACCGCATCCGGCCATGAGATACCGAACCGACCATAGGGTCGTCCAGCTGCCACCCCCCAGGATCTGGCAGCAAGATGTCCGGCTGGCAACTAGCTGTCCGGCCGATTGCCGCCCGCCCCGCCGCGCGCTTGAATTCTGCCGAGACCCGGACGTCGCATTCGACTGCGTTCCGCCACGGAAAGGCAGGGGAAATGGCTCAAGCCCGCACCCGGACGAACCCGACGGTGCCGAAGATCAAAGGGCGTCCCGTCATCGGGAACACCTGGGAGTTCAAGCAGGACCGGCTCTCCCTCTTCACCCGCACTTTCCAGGACTGCGGAGACCTCGGCAGCTACACGATCGCCGGACAGGAGCTCTACCTCGCCAACTCGGTCGAGCTGATCCACGAGATCCTGATCCGGCACGGCGGCCTGTTCGAGAAGACCGACCGGTTCCGCTCCTTCGCCCGGCCGCTGCTCGGCGACGGGCTGCTGACCGCGACGAACGAGGAGCACCGGCGCAACCGGCGGATCATCCAGCCCCGGTTCCGGACCGCCGCGGTGAAGACCTCCACCGACGTCCCCGCCCGGGTCGCCCGGACGGTGGCGGCCGGCTGGGCCGACGGCCGGGTGGTCGACGTCCGCCGGGAGATGGTCAAGGTGGTCCTCGGCATCGTCGGCCAGAACCTGTTCAGCCGCGACATCCTCAACGAGGCCGACGAGTTGGGCAACGCGCTCACCGACGCCATCCACGGATTCGACTCACAGGCCAGCGCGCTGGTCCCGCTGACCATCGAGTGGCCGACCCCGGCGAACCTCCGCTACCGGCGCGCGATCGACCGCCTGGAGCGGACCTTCTACGCCCTGCTCTCCGAGCGGCGGGCGATGACCCGGCGGCCGGACGACTGGCTGAACCTGCTGATGGAGACCAGGCACGAGGACGGCGTCCCGATCGGCGACCGGCAGATCAGGGACGAGGCCCTGAACATGTTCATGCCCGGCCACGAGACCACTGCCACCGCGCTGACCTGGAGCTTCCACCTGCTGGCCGGGCATCCCCGGGCGTACGAGCGGCTGCTCACCGAGGTGGACGAGGTGCTCGGGGACCGCCCGGTGACCCTCCAGGACCTGCCCCGGCTCCCCTACGCGCTCCAGGTGTTCAAGGAGGCCATGCGCCTCTACCCGCCCGTCTACATGTTCACCCGGCAGGCGACCGCGGACGTCGAGGTGCTCGGCCACCGCATCCCGGCGGGCACGGCCGTGGTGTTCAGCCCGTACGTGCTGCACCGGCGGGCCGACTACTTCCCCGACCCGGAGCGTTTCGACCCCGACCGGTTCTCGCCCGAACGCGAGGCCCGGATCCCCCGCCACGCCTACCTGCCCTTCGGGGCCGGCCACCGGGTCTGCATCGGGAACCACCACGCGCTGCTCAACGGCCACGTGGTGCTGGCCACCCTCGCCCAGCAGGCCCGGCTGCGGCCGGTGGACGGGCCCGCGCCGGTCGAGGAGCCGATGGTCACCCTGCGCCCGAAGGGCGGGCTGCCGATGCGCGTCGAGCGGCGCGGACGGCCGGACGGCCCCGCCGGGCGGCCGGCTCCCCTGCACCCTGCGGCACCGGAGCCCGCAGCGCCGGAGTCCGCCGCCGGCGGATGCCCCTACGGCGGCGGGTCCGACTGAGCACCGTGCGCGGGGGGCGCGCCTGACAGAGCACCCCCGCGCACGGATCAGAGCGCCGCCTCCGGCAGCTCCATCAGCGAGTGGTCGGTCGCCTCGGTGATCCGCCGCTGCGCGGCCACCTGGGGGAGGACGGTACGGGCGAAGAACCCGGCCACCGCGACCTTGCCCTGGTAGAACGGCCGGTCCTTGGCCGAGCAGGTGGGCAGCTTCGCGGCCGCCACGGCGGCCTGCCGCTGGAGCAGGTAACCGACCACGACGTCCCCGGCCGCGAACAGCAGCGCGGTGGCGCTCTGGCCGACCCGGTACATGTTCCGGGGCTCCTCGGCCGAATCGGTGAGCCGCCCCAGCATCGCGCCGAGCATCGCCTCCAGATCGTCCAGCGCCCCGGCCAGCAGGTCGTGTTCGGCCGAGGCGTCCGAGGCGTCCGAGGTGTCCAGGAACTCCCTGATCTCGCCGGCGAGCGCGGCGAAAGCGAGGCCACCATCCTTGACGATCTTGCGGAAGAAGAAGTCCAGGGCCTGGATCGCCGTGGTGCCCTCGTAGAGGCTGTCGATCTTGGCGTCCCGGATGTACTGCTCGATCGGGTAGTCCTGCAGGTAGCCCGAGCCACCGAAGGTCTGCAGACAGTGGGACAGCTGGTCGTACGACTTCTCCGAGCCGTAGCCCTTGACGATCGGCAGCAGCAGGTCGTTCAGCCGCCGGGCGTCCGCCGCCGGCAGGCCGCTGCGCTCGGCCTCGATGACCCGGTCCTGGACGGTGGCGGTGTAGAGCACCAGGGCCCGCATGCCCTCGACGTAGGCCTTCTGGGTCATCAGCGAGCGGCGCACGTCCGGGTGGCGGGTGATCGGCACCCGGGGCGAGGACTTGTCGGCGAAGGCCGTCAGATCCGGGCCCTGCACCCGGGACTTGGCGTACTCCAGGGCGTTGAGGTAGCCGGTCGACAGCGTCGCGATGGCCTTGGTGCCGACCAGCATCCGGGCGAACTCGATGATGGTGAACATCTGGCGGATGCCGTCGGCCCGCTCACCGAGCAGCCAGCCCTTGGCCGGCCGGCCCGCACCGAAGGTCAGCTCACAGGTGGTGGAGGCCTTCAGGCCCATCTTGTGCTCGACGTTGGTCGCGTAGACGCCGTTGCGCTCGCCGAGCTCGCCGGTCGCCCAGTCGAAGTCGAACTTCGGCACCAGGAAGAGCGACAGCCCCTTGGTCCCGCCACCCGCGCCCTCCGGCCTGGCCAGCACGAAGTGGACGATGTTCTCGGCCAGATCGTGCTCGCCGCCGGTGATGAACCGCTTGACGCCCTCCAGGTGCCACGAGCCGTCGGGCTGCCGCCGCGCCGTGGTCCGGGCCGCCCCCACGTCCGAACCGGCGTCCGGCTCGGTGAGCACCATGGTGACGCCCCAGCGCCGGTCCACCATCCGTTGGGCTATCTGCCACTGCTCCTCGGTGCCGAGCCGCCGGACCACCGAGGCGAACGACGGGAATCCCCCGTACATCCACAGCGCCGGGTTGGCGCCGAGCACCAGCTCCGCCATCGCCCAGAACAGCGACGGCGGGCACGGCGTACCGCCCAGTTCCTCCGCCAGACCGAGCCGCCACCACTCCGCGTCCAGGAACGCGTGGAAGGCGCTCTTGAAACTCTCCGGCAGGGTGACGGAGTTGGTCTTCGGATCGAACACCGGCGGGTTCCGGTCCGACTCGACCATCGAGTCGGCCAGCCGCCCGACGGCCAGCCGCTCCACCTCGGCCAGCACGTTCCGGGCGGTGGCCGGGTCCATCTCGGTGAAGCAGCCGACGCCGTAGCGCTGTTCGGCGCCGAACACCTCGAAGAGGTTGAACTCCAGGTCGCGGACGTTGGACTTGTAGTGCCCCATGGCATCTCCGAGTTCCCGGCCGCTCGCCGCCGAGCGCGCTGCCGAACAGGTGTCACAGCTGACTACTCATCAGTAGTACTGTTCCCGCAGCGAGTTCACCAGAACCGGATCACTGGCCACTTCCTGCCACGGCCCCGGAGGTCGCCGGTTCGAACCGCCCCGCACCCCGCGCCGCCAGCAGGTGGCGATGGCGGACCGGCCGGCCGGACGCGGGCCGGCCGGCCCCTCCGACCGCCGCGGGCCGCACCGGCAGCAGCCCCGCCTCGGCCGCCAGCACACCGGCCTGGAAACGGGACTTGGTGCCCAGCGCGTCCAGGATCTCCGCCACGTACCGCCGGTAGGTGCGGACCGAGACGCGTAACTCGCGGGCGGCCACCTCGTCGGTCGCACCGGTGTGCAGCGATCCGAGGATCCGGCCCGCGAAGTCGTTGCGCACGGAGCGGCCGAGGTCGATCCGGTCGCCCAGCAGCTCCGCGTTGCGCCACGCGCTGCCGAACAGCGCCTGCAGCGCCTCGATCACCACCAGCGACCGCACCACCGACGCCTGCGCGCCGAAGTCGGTCCGCACCACCGCACCCCGACCGTCCACGATGGCCGCTTCCAGGAAGGGGATCCGGGCCACCCTGACCTCCATCGGGTACCCGTCCCCCAACTGCTCCCGGCGGAAACCCTGGTCGAGCGCCGCGTGCGTGCACAGCACCCGGACCCGGATGTCCCGGCCCAGCCCCGACAGCAGCACCTGCAGATCCCCGCAGAGTTCCGCCGCCCGGCTGGCCTCGGCCGCGATCACCACGTCCACGCAGCACTCCACGCCGGTGATCACCTCGACCAGCGCCTCCCGCACCGGCCCGGTACCCGGTTCGAGCGCCTCGACCAGGCGGCTCTTCAGGGACCAGTCCCGGTACCGGGACACCGCCGTCTCGATCAGGCCGCGGACATTGACCAGCGCCCGGCCGAACTCGTCGTCCGCGACCACCGATTCATCACCCCCGGATCCGCCTTCGGCCACCAGCGAATCCGTCTCCCCGTAAGGCTCGACCATTACCGCCCCGCAAGTCGTTACCAGCACCTTTGTTTGGTCGGGCCGATTCCCGTCCCCCGACCGGAATCGGCCCAGCTCGCCACCGGGGACTACCGCCTGCCCCGGCACCGATCACCCCCTGCACCGCACTGCACCGGACCGCACCGGACCGCACCGGACGAAGTGCACCGCGCACACCGCGCCGCGCGCCGCGCGCCGTCCGCCGCGCTCCGTCCGCTACTCGCCGTCCGAGAGGAGTCCCAGCTCGACCGCGCGCGCACCGGCCTGGAACCGCGAGCTCGCGCCGATCTCCCGCATGATGTCGGCCACGTGGCGGCGGTAGGTCCTCAGCGGCACCCCCAGCTCGCGCGCGGCCACCTCGTCGGTCTGGCCCGCCCGGAGCGCCTCCAGGATCCGCCGGCCGACCTCGGTCCGCACCCGCCCGCCCAGGGCCGGCCTGGCCGCCGTACGGGACGCGTTGGCCCAGGCCACCGCGAACAGCGAGGTCAGCGCGCCGACCACGGCGGCGTCCCGGACCAGCGACACCCGGCGCCCCCCGGCGCCCAGGTCCGACCAGACCAGGGCCACCCCGGTGTCCACCACGACGGCCTCCGGCAGGGCGCTGTCGAAGACCCGCACCTCGCACCTGGGGATCCGGCGCGCGGCCTCCCGGGCCGGCTCCTGCCGGATCGCCCGCGGCGAGAAGAGCAGCCGGACCGCCGCCTCCTCGGCCGCCACCTGTTTGGTGCAGGCCAGTGCCGCGCCGAGGATCTCGGCCTCCGAACCGCCCCCGGGCACCACCGCGCTGACGTTGCGGACGGTGCCGACCACGAGGTTTCCGACGGCTTCCTCGAGCGTCGTCTGGTCCTCGATCACCAGCAGGCGCCCCGGTGAACCGCTGCGCCGCCGGTAGGACTCCATGGAGTCGATGAGCGAGCGGGCCTGGAGGAGGGCCTGGTCCACCTCTTCCACCGCACCCAGGAACGCCGCGTCGGCGGGCCGGGGACGGTTCTCCTGCTCCTCGTGACTGAGCCCCTGCTGGTCGGAGTCTCCCCGCTGGGCTTTCACACTTCCCCCCGGCATCATCGTCGATCCCCTCACTCAGCTGCGAACCGAGGAAACCCCGAGTCGGCGCGCAACCGCTGCGGATCGCACCCCACCCTGATTTCACCAAGATTTTCAGAGATATCCGGAGTGCCGAAATCGCCCTGCCGAAAGCGTGTACCCGTTCGCCCCCCACGCCCGGCAGTCAACGCCGCCACTCCCGGCGAACTGTAGACCTGGCCGCCCGTCCCCTTGCTTTCCATCCACGTACCGAGACCGGCAGTGGGCCGGTCCGGATTGGCACTGCTCGGAACCGATCCGGAGGCAGTCCTGCCATCGCCCACTATCACTGCATGACACGCAAAGAATGTGCAACCGACTGGCAGCTTCTTGCCAGATCCGGTGCGGCGGGAACCGCGGTCACTACCGGGCCACCGCGCTGGTCCAGGGCCCTGACCAGCCCCGAAGCCCGCCGCACGGCAGCCGCCACCGGCCGGGTCGAGGACATGACATCCGCCGACCGCCCGCCCGGGATTGCCCGACCCGGCCGTCAATCCCGGTAAGGAGCCGGGTTGTTCGGACAGAGTGGACTCCGGCGCCGCACGTGCCCGGGAATACGAATACCCTTCGGATCCACGCAGGTTCACCAGCTCCACCCCACTCCTCCACCGGAAGACTGCCGACCGCTACGGCGACCGCGTCCCGTGCACGCAGAACAGCGGATGCTCCCGGGGCGATTGGCCAAGTATGGCGTGCCACAGGGCTGCTGTGAACAGTCTTCCCACAGACGGTGGAGGTCGTGTGTGGGAGGACCGCGACGGGGCGCCGCTCAACGGGTGGTGCAACCGCCGCCGGCGAAGACGGTCCGGCCGGTGATCCACCAGCCCTCCACGGCAGGGAACTTCACGACCGGAACGATCTCCTCGATCTTGGTGAGCCGGTCGCCCATGGCCCGGGACTCGTGGAACCCGACCCGCTCCGGCGTCTTTTGACCGTAGAAGAGCGGGGTGTCCACCGGGCCGGGGCCGATGCTGTTCACCGAGATCCCCCGGGCCGCGAACTCCTGCCCGGCGGCCTCCACCCGGACCGGCCCGGTACGGGGGCGGCCGGACTGTCGGTGGCGTCCAGTACGGTGCGTGCCGACGGGAAGTCGACGGGGGGCTATCGATGGCCGATCTCAGGATTGCGGCGGAGGGCGACACGGCGGGCGGTGCCGACCGGCCGCTGGAGCTCCAGCTGGAGTGGCACCGGCGGGAGTTGACCGGGTACTGCTACCGCATGCTCGGCTCTGCCTTCGAGGCCGAGGACGCGGTCCAGGAGACGATGATCCGGGCCTGGCGCGGCCACCGGGCTTTCGAGGGACGGGCGGCGCTGCGCTCCTGGCTGTACCGGATCGCGACCAACGTCTGCCTCGACGCGCTCAACGGCCGCAACAACCGGGCCCGCCCGATGGACCTGGCCGGCCCTTCCACCGTGGCGACGGCGAGCCTCTCCCGGCGCCCCGAGGTGACGTGGATCGGCCCGGTGCCCGACGGCCGGGTGGTGGCGGGCTCCGGGGACCCGGCGGAGATCGCGGCGCAGCGCGAGTCGGTCCGGCTGGCGTTCGTCTCGGTGCTGCAGCGGCTGGCGCCGAAGCAGCGGGCGGTACTGATCCTCCGCGAGGTGCTCGGCTGGCCGGCGAGCGAGGTCGCCGAACTGCTCGGCACCACGGTGGCCTCGGTCAACAGCGCGCTGCAGCGGGCCCGTTCGACGCTGGCGGCGCAGCAGCCGGCGGCCACCGACCCGGTCCGGCCGATGGACCAGGAGCAGACCGCACTGCTGGCCCGCTACGTCGCGGCCTTCGAGGGCTACGACATGGACGGGCTGGCCGCGCTGCTGCACGAGGACGCCACCCTGTCGATGCCGCCGTACGAGCTCTGGCTGCGCGGGCACGCCGACATCCGCGAGTGGCTGCTCGGTCCCGGCAGCGGCTGCCGGGGCTCCCGGCTGGTCGCGACCACGGCCAACGGCACCCCCGCCTTCGGCCAGTACCGGCCGAGTCCCGGCGGCGGCCACGAGCCGTGGGCGCTCCAGGTGATCGAGATGTCGGCGGGCCGGATCGTCGGCCTCAACTCCTTCCTCGACACCGAGACCCTCTTCCCGCTCTTCGGCCTCCCCGGCCGCCTGGACGCGGCCCCGGGCGAGGCCCCGTCCGCTCCGTCAAGGCGTGCTCCTCGTACGTGACCTCCGGCCTCCGGCCGGGCAGGCCGTCGGCGGCCACCGGCCGACTCGTAGACTCGACCCGACAGGGGAGGTTTTGATGAATCGTCATATCAATGCGAACAGCCGGATGTTGACCGATCTGTGGCACTCCTGGGCCGAACGCGGGGCGCAGCTGGGGCCCGACGACTGGACGGCCCCCACCCGGCTGCCCGGCTGGTCGGTGCAGGCGCTGTTCGCCCATGTCGCGCCGGACCCGGAGTTGTTCGGCCAGTTGAGGGGCGCCCTGACCGAGGAGCCGGCCGCCGTCACCAGCGGGGCGGAGGTCCTGCGGATCTACAACCGGCCCGGCGGCGTCGCCCATGTCGCGGCCCCGGCCATCGAGGAGCAGGCCCGCCAGGCGGCCGGGGCGCTGTCGCCGAAGGAGCTGGTCGACCGGTTCGCCGTCGAGGGACCGGAGGCGTTCGCCGCATTCGCGGACGTACCGCCGACCGCCGTGGTCGCGCATCCGATCCTGGGCACGGTGACCTTCGGGGCGCTCGGCGAGATCGCCGTCATGGAGGCCACGGTCCACCTGCTCGACCTGATCGCGGCGGTCGGTGGTCCGCCGCCGCCCGCCGCCGCCCTGGAGGCGACCCGCGGCCTGCTGGCCGGCGTGCCCGACCCGGTCGCCTTCATCGAGTCCGCGGCCGGCCGGACGGACGAACAGGTGCTGCCCGTCATGAGGTAGCGGTCCTGCCGCGTACGCCGGCCGGTCCGGGGCCGCGGCCCGGGAGCAGCCCGCCCCCGGGCCCGCTCGGCCGCCGTCTTCAGGTTGGCTTCAGAAACGGTGTGGGATTCTGCGGCCCATGACGACCGCCCAACTCCGGCAGAACGGCCCGCTGTCCTCCGCCCGGCACACGATGAGCAAGGTGCCGGAGGTGACGGCGCTCTTCTGGATCATCAAGGTGCTCACCACCGGGATGGGCGAGACCGCCTCGGACTACCTGGCGCACGTGATGGACCCGATGGTCGCGGTCGCGCTCGGCGGTGTCGCCCTGGTGGCCTCGCTGGCGGTGCAGTTCGCCGTCCGCCGGTACGTGGCCTGGATCTACTGGACCACCATCGTCATGGTCAGCGTGTTCGGCACGATGGCCGCCGACGTCCTGCACGTCGGCCTCGGCGTGCCGTACCTGGTGTCCACCCCGTTCTTCCTGCTCGCACTGGCGGCCGTCTTCGGCGTCTGGTTCGCGACCGAGCGGACGCTGTCGATCCACAGCATCCACACCCGGCGGCGCGAGGTGTTCTACTGGGCCACCGTGCTGGCCACCTTCGCGCTCGGCACCGCGGCGGGCGACCTGACCGCGACCACCATGGGCCTGGGCTACCTGGCCTCGGGGATCGCGTTCGCCGTGCTGATCGCCGTTCCCGCCGTCGCCCACCGGTGGCTGCGCCTCGGTGCGGTCCCGTCCTTCTGGATCGCCTACGTGCTGACCCGCCCGCTGGGCGCCTCGTTCGCCGACTGGATGGCGGTCTCGCACGATCGCGGCGGTCTCGACCTCGGCCTCGGTCCGGTCACCGCGGGCTGGACGGTGGCGATCCTGGCCCTGGTCGGCTACCTGGCGGCGACCCGCAAGGACGTCTCCGGCTGACCCCGCCCGGTACCGCCCGGGGCCGGGGCCCGGCGCGGCACGTTCGGGAGGATCCCCCGGGACGCGGGGCGGTCCGTGACAAGCTGTTCCCTACTTACCCACCGAGTAAAGGGAAACCATGACCACGGTTCGGCTCACCACCAACTTCGGCGACATCGACCTCGAACTCGACTCGGCCAAGGCCCCGAAGACCGTCGAGAACTTTCTGTCCTACGTCCGCAGCGGGCACTACGACGGCACGGTCTTCCACCGGGTGATCAAGGACTTCATGATCCAGGGCGGCGGCTTCACCGAGGGCATGTCCCAGAAGCCGACCCAGGCCCCGGTCCAGAACGAGGCCGACAACGGGCTGACCAACGTGGCCTACACCGCCGCGATGGCCCGCACCAGCGACCCGCACTCGGCCACCGCCCAGTTCTTCATCAACCTGGTCGACAACGGCTTCCTCAACTTCACCGCGAAGAACACCCAGGGCTGGGGCTACACCGTCTTCGGCAAGGTCGTCGCCGGCACGGACGTCGTGGACCGGATCGGCTCGGTCAGCACGGGCAGCAAGGGCGGCCACGGCGACGTCCCGAAGGAGTCGGTGGTGATCGAGAAGGCCGAGGTCGTCTCCGCCGGCTGACCGTGCGCCACCCGGCGGCGCGGGGAGCCGCACGAGCGGCCGTGCACCTCCGCAGCGGGCCGGCCGCACGGCTTCCCCGCGCCGCCGGTGTTCAGGGCCGGCCGTTCGCGCCGCGCTGACGCGGCACGCCCTCCCGGCCGCCGGCGGCCGTGCAGCCGCCGGGCGGGGCGCCCACCGCACAGCCGCCGGCGGCGGTCTGCCGCACCCTCGGCAGGAAGGTCCCGTAGAAGGAGGCGGCGGCGTCGGCGCAGCGCGCGGTCAGACCGGTGACGACCTTCGGCTGCCCGAGGGCGGGATCGTCCCACCGGGGCGACCAGGCCAGCCGGAAGTCCGTGCCCGCGGCCAGACCGGACCGCTCCAGGCTCGGCCGCACCACCTCCTCGGCGATCCGGGGGCAGCCGACGGACTCCAGCGCGATCAGCGCGCCCGGCCGCAGGTGCCGGCTCACCGCCTCCGAGGCGCACCTGACCGCCGAGAGGTCGAACGCGCCGTCCCGGGCCTGCGGCACCGCCGCACAGATCGCCACGGTCCCCACGGTGCCGAGCACCCGCTCCTTTGTGGTCGCGGCGAAGCCCTCGCGGAGCATCCGGTCCACCGCCTGCTCGTCCCGGTCGAGGAGCACGACCCGCCATCCCGCACGGCACGCCGTACGGGCGAGCGCGCGGCCGACGCCGCCGAGCCCGAGGACGACCAGCCCCTCGCGCACCGTCCCCTCCCCTCTGTCGGGCCTGCTGTCAACTGTCCTGCCAAGGAGGCCGGTTCGGCGGTCGATCGATACCGTCGAGCCGGTCGGGGGCCGGAGGGACCCGGGCGGCCCGGGCGGCCCGGGGCTTCAAGGGGCGCTCGCACCGTCTCGGGTCACCGTGTTCCCGGCCCCGCGGCGCGCCACGGGCCCGCCGCACCCCGGTCAGCCGTGGCCGAACCGGAAGCCCACTCCCCGTACGGTGACGATCCAGGTCCCGGCGCCCAGCTTGTTGCGCAGGCTGTTGACGTGGGTGTCGATCGTCCGGCTCCGGCTCACCTCGGCGTTGCCCCAGACCTGACGCTCGATCTGCGCCCGGGGGACCACCGCGTCGGGCTGCGAGGCGAGCAGGTGCAGCAGGTCGAACTCCTTGCGGGTGAGCTCGACCGGCCGGCCGGCCACGCTGACCTCCCGGCAGCCCGGCTCGATGTGCAGCGCACCGCGGGTGATCGTCCTGGCGACGGCGGGACGCGGCCTGACCCGTCGCATCACGGCCTCCATCCGGGCGATCAACTCCAGGAAGCCGTACGGCTTGACCAGGTAGTCGTCCGAACCGGCCTGGAGGCCGAGCACCCGGTCCAGCTCGGTGCCCCGGGCGGTCACCGCGATCACCGGGGTGTCACCGGCGGCCCGGATCTCCCGGCAGACCTCCAGGCCGTCCAGGTCGGGGAGGTCGAGGTCGAGCAGCACCATGTCGGCGCTGCGGTAGGCCCGGAGCGCCTTGCCGCCGGTGTCCGCCCAGAGGGCCTCGTGGCCGTGCCGGCGCAGGCTCTGGACCAGGTGCCCGGCAGCGCGCGGGTCGCTCTCCACCACCAGGACACGCCAACCGTCCCGGCCTGCCGATCCGTGCTGCACCGACGGTTCGACCTGTTCTCGCGGCATTGACTCCCTCATGCCCACATCGCCCTGAGGCGCTCTCCTCCCGAGGCGGTCGGCCTCAGCAGGAGCACGCGTCGGGGCTCCTCCTGATGCCGTTCAGGACGATGGCCAGGATCTCGTCCAACTCGCTGTGCAGGGGCCGCTGCTCCTCGGCCCTCGTCCAGCGGTAGAGCGCACCCAGGTAGGTGTCCCGCAGGATGTTCCCGACCCGGACCGCGTCGATGTCGGGGGCGAACTCCCCTCCGGCCCGCCCCCGTTCGACGATCTCCGCGAAGATGAGCGCGGCGTACGGCTCCTCCAGCAACGGCTGGCCCGCCTGCACCCAGGCCTGCAGCATGGCCGGCGTGGTGTGCCGCTCCTCCTCGTTGATCCGGCTGAGCACCGTCATGCAGCGCTGCAGACGGAGCTCGAACTCGCCCCCCTCCGCGTACACGTCCCCCTCCAACTCGGCCTTCAGCCGCGCGCGCCGTCGCTCACCCCACTCCGTGATGAGGTCTTCCTTGCGCTGGAAGTGGTTGAAGAACGTCCCCCGCGCGACATCGGCACGCTCGGCGATCGCATCGACCGACGTGGCGTCGTAGCCCTGCTCGGCGAAGAGCTCCAGGGCGGCCTGGTAGACCCGCTCCCTGATCCGCTGCTTGTTGCGCTCGCGCCGCCCCGGTGCCGCTGTCGCGGTCGGCCTCTCCATCCGCTGCATCTCCCCTGCGCCTCGGTGGTGCTACCGGCCGACCGCTGACAGCCCCCTGGGAAATTTATACCAGAACACAATCTTGGCCTGCAGTACATATTTGATCCGAAGCATCCGATACCAGCGCGGCGCAGAGCTCGGCCACGCTCTCCGGCCCCAGCAGCCGGTCGGCCGAGACCGGCACCGCGCACTCCTGTTCCAGCCGGCGGCGCAGCTGGACCGCCATGATCGAGTCCAGCCCCTGCTCCCGCAGCGACCTGCGCCGGTCCAGCCGCGCCACCGGCAGTCCCAGCACCGCGGCGACCCGGGCCAGCACCGCGTCCTGACCGACCGCCGGCGGCTGGGGTGCCTCCTGCCCGGACGTCACCGGCCGCCCGGTCCCGGCCGGCGCCGGGAGCTGCGGCGGCACCCGGCCCGGTTCGACCGCGGGGACCGCCCCGAACAGCGCGGGAACGGCCGCGGCTCTGGCGGTCCTGCCGGTGAGGCGGTGCAGCGTGATGCCGGAGAACTCCGCCAGGACGCCGCCGTCCGCGTCGATCAGCGTGACGTCGGCCCGGTCGGGACCGTCCTGGTCGGCGGGGGTGAACCGGGTCAGGCTCCAGTAGTCGGCCGGCAGTTCCGGCACGGCCAGGCTCACCCTGGCCATCCCGGTCGGCACATAGGTGCTCCCGTCGGCGTCGGCCGCCCCGGCGCCCGGCAAGGTGGCCAGCAGCGGCTGGAGCGCCGCCTCCCAGTGCGCGCCCTGCCGGGCGACGCCGTGCCGGGCGTCGTCGCGCGCGCTCCCGCCCGCGCCCTCGGCCGTCCCCCAGCCGCCCGCCGTGTTCGGGCGGGACATCCGGGCCACCGACTCGCCCTCGGTGCGCCACATCCGCCGGACGGTCCGCAGGTGGGGCGGTATCTCGTACCCCCGTTCGCGCGCGACGGCCAGGAAGGCGTCCGCCGAAAGGTAGCCCGTGCACCGGGTGAGCGCGCTGTCCAGGCGGTTCTCGTGCCCCGACGGCAGCCGACCGCCGTCGGGGGCTCCCGCCCGCAGCCGGGCGTGCAGCCCGAAGACCGCGTCGCCGCCCGGTCCCACCGCGTGCACGGTGGTCTCCCACGGCTCGGCCCCGGCCCGGCGGGCGGCCGCCACCGGCCGCCAGCGCACCCGCAGCCCCTCGGCCCAGCTCTCCTCGACCAGTTCCGAGCCGAAGCGGACCTCCTCCAGCACCCACCGGCCCTCGGCGCCGGGCGCACCGGCGGCACGGCTCAGCGCGGCCAGCAGGTACACCGCCCCCGGCAGCGGCATGCTGCCCCGGAAGGCGGTCCCGCCGACCCGGCCGAGCGGCAGGAACACGCTCCGCTCCGGCGACCCGGCCCGCCGCGGGCTCCGCTCGGCCGAAGCGGGCTCCTCCCGGTGCTGCTCGGTGTCCCAGGCGTAGGTCGGCAGCGGCGCCCGCCGGGTGCCGGGGCCGTACCAGCGCCGCCAGTCGACCCGGGTGCCGTGGGTGAAGAGCCGGCCCGCCGCTCTGGCCATCGCCGACGTCTCCGACTGCTCCCGGTACAGGCTCGGCACCACCCGGGGCACCGCCCCGGCGGCCGCCAGACTCTCCTCGGTCGCGGCGGTGAGCAGCGGGTGCGGGCTGATCTCCAGGAAGACGTGCTCCCCGCGCCGGGCCAGTCCGGCCACCGCTTCGGCGTACCGCACGGGCCTGCGCAGGTTGTCCATCCAGTACCCGGCGTCCAGCTCGCCGCCCTCGACGGGGCGGCCGTGCACGGTGGAGAACAGTTCGAGGGTGCCGGGCCCCGGCCGCAGGTCCGCGAGCGCGGCGAGCAGGTCCTCGCGCAGGACGTCCATGCCCGGCGAGTGCGAGGCGACGTCCACCTTCACCGGACGGCAGAAGACCCCGCGGGCCCGCAGGTCGGCCGCGATCCCGTCGAGCACCTGCCGGTCACCGGCCAGCACGCTGGACGAGGGGGAGTTCTCAACGGCCAGCGCCACCTCGGGTCCGGACCGGTCGGCCAGCGCCCGCGCCTGGTCACCGGGCAGTTCGACCACCAGCATCGCGCCCCGGCCGGACAGCCGGGCCATCAGCGCGCTGCGACGGCAGATCACCGCGGCCGAGTCCGCCACCGTCAGGGCCCCCGCGACCCGGGCGGCGGCGCTCTCCCCCATGCTGTGGCCCAGGCAGGTCCGCGGCTCGACCCCGTGGCTGCGCCAGACCTCCGCCAGCGCCACCTCCATCGCCCAGAGCACCGGCTGCACCGCCGCCACCCCGCCGCCCACCGCACCGTCCCCGGCGGCCAGCGCCGCCAGCGGCGACCAGCCGGTCTCGGCCCGGACCGCCCGGTCGCAGTCCTCCATCGCCGCCCGGAAGGCCGGCCACTGGGCCAGCAGCTCGCGGCCCATGCCCACCCACTGGGAGCCCTGGCCGGGGAAGACGAACACGGTCGGCGCCCCGTCCGCCGCCGGTTCCGCGCCGAGCGCGCCGTCCGGCGTCTCCTCCCCGTCGGCCAGCGCCCGCAGTGTCTCGGCCAGCCCGTCGTGGTCCGCCCCGACCGCCCACAGCCGGTACGGCTGCGCATCGCGGCGCAGCGCGGCGCTCGCGCACACGTCGCGCAGCGGGTACCCGCGTCCGACTCCCGCCAGGTGCCCGGAGTACGCGCGGGCCAGCTGCCGCAGCGCCCGGGGCGAGCGCGCGGAGAGCACCAGCAGCTCGGGCCGGCCCGGCGTGGCGGCCTCCGGCGCAGCCTCCTCCGGCACGGCGTTCTCCGACACGGCGTTCTCCGGCTCCGGATCCGGATCGGCCGCGGGCTCGTACGCCCCGACCACGACGTGCGCGTTGGTCCCCGAGAGGCCGAAGGAGCTCACTCCCACCAGCGCGGTCCGCCCGGCGGGCCGCAACGGCTGGTTCGCCTCGGCGAGGCGCAACGGCAGCGTGCCCTCGGCGAGCAGCCGGTGCGGGGTGCGGTAGTGCAGCGAGGCGGGCACCCTGCCGTGCTTCGCCATCAGCACCGCCTTGATCAGCCCGGCGATCCCGGCCGCCGCCTCGGCGTGCCCGATGTTGGACTTCACCGACCCGATCAGCAGCGGGCGGTCCGCCGGCCGCACTCCGTCCAACGCCTCGGCCAGGGCGGTCAGCTCGACCTCGTCCCCGGCCACCGTCCCGGTGCCGTGCGCCTCGACGTAGTCCAGCTGCGCCGGGGTGATGCCCGCGCTGTCGCAGGCCGCGCGGAGCATCGCCACCTGCCCGTCGACGGCGGGGCGCAGCAGGAAGCCGCTGGCCCGCCCGTCGTTGGTGACGGCACTGCCGAGCAGCAGGGCCTGCACCTCGTCGCCGTCCCGCAGGGCGTCCGCCAGTCGCTTGAGCACCACCACGCCGATGCCCTCGCTGCGGACGAAGCCGTCCCCGGCGGCGTCGCCGAACTTGCACCGGCCGTCGGCGGCGAGCATCCCGGCCTGGGAGTACGCCACCGCGTCGTCGGGGGCCAGGATGATGTTGACGCCCGCCGCGAGCGCCAGGTCGCTCTCCCCGGTCAGCAGGCTCTGCCGGGCGGAGTGCACGGCGACCAGCGAGGACGAGCAGGCGGTGTCGGTGACGACGCTGGGACCGCGCAGGTCCAGCGCGTAGGAGAGGCGCCCGGCGGTCACGGCCCGGATCCGGCGCCCCGCGGAGTCGTGGATGCCCCGCCTGGACAGCGGCTGGGGCAGGTCCGCGTACTCGGCGGTGGCCTGCCCGACGAAGACCCCGGACCGGCTGCCCGCCAGCGAGGAGGGGCGGATGCCGGCGTCCTCCAGCGCCTCCCAGGCGACCTGGAGCAGCAGCCGCTGCTGCGGGTCCATGGTCCTCGCCTCGGCGGGCGAGATGCCGAAGAACCCGGCGTCGAAGCCGAAGACGTCCGCCAGGAAGCCCCCGTGCCGCGACACCGTCTTGCCCGCGGTGCCGGGTTCCGCCTGGTAGTACGCGTCGATGTCGAAGCGGTCCACCGGGACGGGCGTCACGGCGTCCGTGCCCGCCATGAGCAGCGACCAGTACCGGTCCACCCCCTCGGCCTGCGGAAACCGGCATCCCAGGCCGACCACCGCCACCGGCTGGTTGAGCTCTCCTCGCCTGCCACTCCCCATAGCCACAGATCTTCCCGTTCCGAAGGACGACTCACGTCGATACATGTTCTACAGTCCAAACATGGACTGGACTGCATGTTATTGGTCCAGTCCAGACCTCGACAGCGCCGCCTTGACCTTCTCTTTACCGGACGTGTACGGACGCTCAGCGGTGCCACACCCAGGATTCGAAGGTCACGGTGAGTACAAATGGCCGCGTACCGCGCCCCGCGCCCCACCCCCTCCTCATATGATCGGAGCGACATGCGTCATCCTTGGTGATGCAGTCTTGACGAGAAGGACCGCCCCACACCCAGCAGGAGGAAGCTCGTGGACGACGTTCTGCGGCGTGCCGCGCTCTTCGCGGCTCTCGACGACGACCAGGCCGCCGAGCTGCGCGCTTCCATGACCGAGGTGACACTCGCCCGTGGCGAGTCGCTGTTCCACGAGGGCGACCCGGGCGACCGGCTCTACGTCGTGGTCGAGGGCAAGGTGAAGCTGCACCGCGCCTCGCCGGACGGCCGCGAGAACATGCTCGCCGTGCTCGGCCCCAGCGAGATGATCGGCGAGCTCTCGCTCTTCGACCCGGGTCCGCGCACCGCCACCGCCACCGCCCTCACCGAGGTCAAGCTCCTCGGTCTCGGGCACGGCGACCTGCTGCCGCTGCTGCACGCCCGCCCCGAGGTGTCGATCGCGCTGCTCCGGGCCATCGCCCGCCGCCTGCGCCGGACCAACGACGTCATGTCCGACCTGGTCTTCTCCGACGTCCCCGGCCGGGTGGCCAAGGCGCTGCTCGACCTCTCCCGCCGCTTCGGCGTGCAGTCCGAGGAGGGCATCCACGTCGCCCACGACCTCACCCAGGAGGAGCTCGCCCAGCTGGTCGGCGCCTCCCGCGAGACGGTCAACAAGGCGCTCGCCGACTTCGCCGGGCGCGGCTGGCTCAAGCTGGAAGCCCGCGCGGTGGTCCTGATGGACGTCGAACGGCTCTCCCGCCGCTCCCGCTGAGGCGTCTCACAGCCGCGGCCCCACCGATCCCCGGGGCCGCGGCTCGGCCGTGCCCACAGGCCGACCGATCCCCCGGGGGCGGGAGAGCACCGCGCCGCGCGACCTGCCGGTGGGCCGGCCGCTCCGCCCCATCGGCAGGTCGCGCGGCGCACTCGTCGCAGCGGGCCGGGTCGGCTGCGGGAGGCCCCGCCGCGCCGTGCGGGTCCCCACCCGGCTGAAGACCTCCGGCCCGCCTCGGGTCCCGCCTCAGATCAGGCCGTGGTCCTCCAGGTAGCCGAGCTGGGCCCGGACCGACAGCTCGGCGGCCGGCCAGAGCGCCCGGTCCACGTCCGCGTACACCCGGGCGACCACTTCCGCGGCCGTCCGGCAGCCGTCCTCGACCGCCGTCTCCACCTGGGCGAGCCGGGTGGCCCGGTGGGCCAGGTAGTAGTCGACCGCGCCGAGCGCGTCGGCGAGCACCGGACCGTGCCCCGGCAGCACGGTCCGTACGCCGTGGTCCGCCGCCATCGTGTGCAGGCGGCGCAACGAGTCCAGGTAGTCGCCGAGCCTGCCGTCGGGGTGGGCGACCATCGTGGTGCCCCGGCCGAGCACGGTGTCACCGGTGATGATCGCGCCGTCGGCGGGCAGGTGGAAGGTCAACGAGTCCGCGGTGTGCCCCGGCGTGGCGACCACCCGCAGCTCCAGGCCGCCGATGTCGAGCACCTGGCCGCCGTGCAGCCCCTCCGATCCCAGCCGGTGCGCCGGGTCGAGGGCCCGGACCTCGGTGCCGGTCAGCTCCGCGAACCGCGCGGCGCCCTCGGCGTGGTCGTGGTGGCCGTGGGTGAGCAGCGTGAGGACGACCCGCTTGCCCCGCTGCTCGGCGGCGTCGACGACCCGCCGCAGGTGGCCCTCGTGCAGCGGACCGGGGTCGACGACGACCGCGAGGTCGGAGTCCGGCTCGGCGAGCAGCCAGGTGTTGGTGCCGTCCAGGGTCATCGGCGACGGGTTGGGCGCCAGGACGCAGAGCGCCCGGGAGGTGGCCTCGCCGCCGATGGTGGCGGCGGGGTCACCCGGCAGGAGACCGCTCACCGGCTGCCCTCGCTGATCCGGATCAGTGTGCGCGACGGCAGCTCACGCACCAGTCGGCGCTTGCCGGGCCCTTCGACCCACACGGCGGACTGGCCGGCCAGCGTACGGGCCGGGAGCGGACGGGTCAGCGGGTCACCGCCGGGCTGGGCGTGGGCCGGGCGCAGAGCCACATCGTCGTGGTTCATCGGGCGGGGTTCCTTCCTGGGTTCGCGGATCGACTGCGGATCGCGGACGGCGGCACCGGTGCCGTCGGCCGGTTCACAGCGGGTCACGTCGGAGACCGACGGTTCACGGCGGGTCACAGCGGTTCATGGCGGGTCACAGCGGGTCACGGCGGGAAGTGGCCGTCGATGGTCAGCTCCTCGTACCCAGACCATCGCACCGTCAGCCGGTCACCGGCCACCGTGGCCCGGCCGAGGACGGGTTCGATCCGCCGGGCAGCCGCCGCCGTGAGCGCCTCCTGGGCCGTCCGGACCGGCAGCAGCTCGCGCAGCACCGTCAGGGTGGGCGGCAGCATGCCGTACCGGCCCTCCGCCTGCCCCTGGACGGCCTCCCCGGGCGGCAGCCAGGCGACCCGGTCGGCCTCGCCGACCTCGACCGCCGCCCGCTGGCCGGGCGGCAGCGCGGCGACGAAGAACCAGGTGTCGTACCGGCGCTCCTCGAAGGCCGGGGTGACCCAGCGGGCCCAGGCGGCCAGCAGGTCGCTGCGCAGCAGCAGCCCGTTGGCCTGCAGGAACTCGGCGAAGGAGAGCTCGTGCGCCTCCAGGGCAGCCCGTTCGGCGCTCCAGTCGCGGGGTGCGGCGGTGCTGTGGGCGTCGGGTCCGGCCAGCAGGACGCCGGCCTCCTCGAAGGTCTCCCGGACGGCCGCGCAGACCACCGCCTGGGCGGTGCGGGCATCCACCCCGAGCCGTTCGGCCCACTCCTGCGGGGAGGGCCCGGCCCACGCCGGCTCGGCGTCGGCGTCCCTCGGGTCCACCCCGCCGCCCGGGTAGGCGTACATCCCGCCCGCGAACGCCATCGAGGTGCGGCGGCGCAGCAGGTACACCTGCGGGCCCCGGGCCCCGTCGCGCAGCAGTACCACCGTGGCCGACGGCTTCGGCACGGGCGGGGTCAGTTCGCCGGAGTCGACCGCCCGGATCCGGGCGGGCCAGGACGGCGGCATCGGGAGCGACGGTGCTCGATGATCCATGCCCGGATGCTAAGCGGGCAGGGCCCGGCTTGGACAGAGGTCCGGGTCGGACAGCGGTTCGCCCGTCGGCGCCGACGGTGCGGGCCACGGGCCGGACGGCGGCCGGGGTCGGACGACTGCCGACCCCGGCCGCGCTGCTCCGCAGGTCAGGCGCCGGCCTTGACCCGCACCTGGATCTCGACCTCGACCGGGGCGTCCAGCGGCAGGACCGCGACGCCGACCGCGCTGCGGGCGTGCACGCCGGCCGCGCCGAGCGCCTCGCCGAGCAGCTCGCTGGCGCCGTTGATCACACCGGGCTGACCGGTGAAGTCGGGGGCGGAGGCGACGAAGCCGACCACCTTGACGACCTGCTCGATCCGGTCCAGGTCACCGATCACGGACTTCACGGCGGCCAGTGCGTTGAGCGCGCAGATCTGCGCGAGCGCCTTGCCCTCCTCCGGGGTGACCTCGCCGCCGACCTTGCCGGTGTGCTGCAGCTTGCCCGCCACCATCGGCAGCTGGCCGGAGGTGAACACGTACTCGCCGGAACGGATCGCCGGGACGTACGCGGCCACCGGCGGGGCCACCTCGGGGAGGGTCAGACCGAGCTCGGCCAGCTTCTCCTCAACCTTGCTCATCAGCTCTTCTCCCGCTTGAGGTAGGCAACCAGCTGCTCGGGGTTGTTCGGCCCCGGAACGACCTGGACGAGCTCCCAGCCGTCCTCGCCCCAGGTGTCGAGGATCTGCTTGGTGGCGTGCACGAGCAGCGGCACGGTGACGTATTCCCACTTGGTCATGGCGCTGACTCTAGACGAGGACCGGCCACTGCTCCGCGCGGTACGCAGCGCGTCCGCGAGGCCGCCCGCCCCGGATGTGAGGTGAGCCACAAAGCGGGCAGGAATCCGCCGGGGTACCAGGGTGCTCCCCGCATCGGGAGCCCCCGCTGGTTACTCTCGCGGGGAGGGCACCCAGGGGTGCCGGCCAACGGACGGACGGAGACGGAGCGTGGCGAGGACTCCCGGCCAGGCGGACCGACCCAGCCCCGAGGAGGCCCCGGCGGGGAGCTCCGGGGCACCCGGGACCGGCTCACCGGACGGGGAGAGGGCACCGGACGGCGGGCGGGACCGGGACTGGGAGGGCGTCCGGCTGCACGTCGTCAGCGGCAAGGGCGGCACTGGGAAGACCACGCTGGCCGCCGCGCTCGCCATCGCCCTCGCCGCCGAGGGCGGCCGGACGCTGCTGATCGAGGTCGAGGGCCGGCAGGGCATCGCCGAGATGTTCGGGATCGCCGCACTGCCGTACCAGGAGCGGAAGATCGCCGCCGTCACCCCCGCCCAGCTCGGCCTGCCGGGCAAGGGCTCCGGGGAGATCTTCGGGCTGGCGATCGACACCGAGCTGGCGCTGCTCGAGTACCTCGACATGTTCTACAAGCTGGGCCGGGCCGGCAAGGCGCTGCAGAAGGTGGGCTTCGTCGACTTCGCGACGACCATCGCACCGGGCGTCCGGGACGTCCTGCTGACCGGCAAGGCCTGCGAGGCGGCCCGCCGCAAGGGCCCCGACGGACGCCGCGCCTACGACGCGATCGTGATGGACGCACCGCCGACCGGACGGATCACCAGGTTCCTGAACGTCAACTCCGAGGTGGCGGGCCTGGCCCGGATCGGGCCGATCCACGGGCAGGCGCAGGCGGTGATGCGGGTGCTCAGGTCGCCGGAGACGGCGGTGCACCTGGTCACGCTGCTGGAGGAGATGCCGGTACAGGAGACCGTGGACGGCGTGGCCGAGCTCCAGGAGGCCCAACTGCCGGTCGGCGGAGTCATGGTGAACATGGTCCGGCCACCCGTACTGGACGCCGCCGCGGTGGCGGCGGTCGACGGGGACCACCGCGAGGAGGTCGCCCGGGCGCTCGGCGAGGCCGGACTGGGCGGGCGCTCCCGGGCCGCGACGACGGTCCGCGCGGCGGTCGAGCCGCTGCTCGACCCGCTGCTCGAACAGGCCCGCGAGCACGCCGAGCGGGTCGAGCTGGAGCGCGAACAGCGCTCGGCGCTGCAGCACTTGCGGCTGCCGACGTACGAACTCCCGTTGCTCGGCGAGGGCGTGGACCTCGGCGGTCTCTACCGGCTGGCGGGCGAGCTGAAGCGACAGGGGGCGGCATGACGGCACTGCTGGCGATCGACGCACTGATCGACGACCCGAAGACCCGGATCGTGGTGTGCTGCGGCTCCGGCGGGGTCGGCAAGACCACCACCGCCGCCGCGATCGGCCTGCGGGCGGCGGAGCGCGGCCGGAAGGTGGTCGTGCTGACCATCGACCCCGCGCGCCGGCTCGCCCAGTCGATGGGCCTCAGCGAGCTGGACAACACCCCGCGCCCGGTCAAGGGCACCGCCGGGGCGGGCGAGTTGCACGCCATGATGCTCGACATGAAGCGGACCTTCGACGAGGTCGTGCTGGCCCACGCGGAGCCCGAGCGGGCGAAGGCGATCCTGGAGAACCCCTTCTACCAGTCCCTGTCGGCCGGTTTCGCCGGCACCCAGGAGTACATGGCGATGGAGAAGCTCGGCCAGCTGCGGGCGGCCGACGCATGGGACCTGATCGTGGTCGACACCCCGCCGTCCCGGTCCGCGCTGGACTTCCTGGACGCGCCGAACCGCCTCGGCTCCTTCCTCGACGGCAGGGTGATCCGCCTGCTGACCGCCCCCGCCAAGGTCGGCGGACGCAGCGCGATGAAGTTCCTGAACGTCGGCATGGGCCTGATCACCGGCACGCTGGGAAAGATCTTCGGCGCCCAGCTGCTGACCGACGTCCAGACCTTCGTCGGCGCCATGGACTCGATGTTCGGCGGCTTCCGCGAGCGGGCGGACCGCACCTACCAGCTGCTCAAGGCACCCGGCACGGCCTTCCTGGTGGTCGCGGCGCCCGAACGGGACGCACTGCGCGAGGCGGCCTACTTCGTGGACCGGCTGGCCGCGGACGAGATGCCGCTGGCCGGGCTGGTGCTCAACCGGGTGCACGGCACGGACGCGCCGCAGCTCACGACCGAGCGCGCACTCGCGGCGGCCGAGGCCCTGGAGGAGAACGGTTCGCCGAACTCCTCGCCGGCAGCCGAGGCGCTGGCCGCCGGGCTGCTCCGACTGCACGCCGAGCGGATGCAGATCATGGACCGGGAACGGCGCACCCGGGACCGCTTCGTGTCGGTCTACCCGGACGTGCCGATCGTGGAGGTCGGCGCACTGCCCGGCGACGTGCACGACCTGGACGGCCTGCGTGCCATCGGCAACCGCCTCGGCGGGACGGAGTGAGCCGCCCGCCCTCGCACGGCCTGGCCCCGGTCAGCCCGCCTGGGCGTAGTCGGTGAGGATGACACCGGTCGCGAGCGACTCCTCGTACTCCGTACGCGCCGTCTCCAGCAGCCTGCGCCAGGACATCACCGTCGGCCTGCGGCGCAGCAGCGCCCGGCGCTCGCGCTCGGTCATCCCGCCCCACACGCCGAACTCGACCCGGTTGTCGAGCGCGTCCGCCAGGCACTCGGTGCGCACCGGGCAACCGCTGCACACCGCCTTGGCGCGATTCTGTGCTGCCCCCTGAACAAACAGTTCGTCCGGATCACTCGTGCGGCAGGCAGCCTGCGCACTCCAGTCGTCCACCCAGCCCATGCCGGCGCCGTCCTCTCCCGAATCGGGGCTCCCCCACGGCGGCAACGGCATATTCACCGTTGCCAGTTGAGGACGTTACGGAAGAACGACAGCGTGCAACAGCCCCTACGGGCTCAATCTCAAATGACCCGATCGGACTATGGGTATCTGACTTCTCACTCGTTGGAGTGATCGCAGGTCGCGGGGCTTGTCAGGGCCGCTTGGACCACTCTCGTCACGCTCTGCCATGAGATCGCCGACGGGGCCCGATTCCAGCTACCCCAAACAGGGGCGATTCGGGCAAAGCTCATCACTCACAAGAGTGATGACGATGAACAGAGCGAAGCTGTCGCAGTCTTGTGACAAGCGTAGGCGAACACCTGCCCCCTCGCCGGGTATTTGGCAACGTAGGGTTTCCCCATGGCACCTCAGCGACCCCCGGGACTCTCCGTCGACAAGGCCGGCCTCGGACTCAAGTTCCTGGGCACCAGCGTGCTGGCCGGACTGCTGGTCGCGGGCATGGCACTGCCGGCCGTCGGCGCACTCGGGCTGACCGCCAAGGACACCGCCGAGAGCTTCGACAACATCCCGGACGACTTCAAGACCCCGCCGCTCTCCCAGGCCTCGTACATCTACGACGCCAAGGGCGGCGTGATCGCCAAGGTCTTCGACCGGGACCGCACCGTCCTCACCAAGGACCAGATGGCCCCGATCATGCGGCAGGCCCAGGTCGACATCGAGGACAACCGCTTCTTCGAGCACGGCGCCATCGACCTCAAGGGCATCCTGCGCGCGGCCAGCAAGAACGCCGAGTCCGGCTCCGCCGCCCAGGGCGCCTCCACGCTGACCCAGCAGTACGTGAAGAACGTCAACGTGGAGAAGGCCGGCGACGACCAGGACGCGTTCCTGGAGGCCACCAAGAAGAGCATGGGTCGCAAGATCCAGGAGCTGAAGTACGCCATCAAGCTGGAGGAGGACCTGAGCAAGGATCAGATCCTCACCAACTACCTGAACATCACCTTCTACGGCCACCAGGCGTACGGCGTCGAGGCGGCCGCGGGCCGCTACTTCAGCAAGAGCGCCAAGGACCTGACCATCCCCGAGGCCGCGATGCTGGCCGGACTGGTGCAGAACCCCACGGCGTACGACCCGATCCTGCACCCGCAGGCCGCGCAGACGCGCCGCAACACCGTGATCAACAAGCTCCTGGAGTACAAGCACATCACCCCCCAGCAGGCCAAGGACGCACTGGCCGCACCGCTGGGCATCAAGTACAAGGAGCCGCTGAACGGCTGCATCACCGCCCAGTCGGGCATGGGCTTCTTCTGCGACTACGTCCGGCACGTGGTGAAGCTGGACCCGGTCTTCGGCAAGACCCAGGCCGACCGGCAGAAGCTCTGGAGCCAGGGCGGCCTGAAGATCTACACCACCCTCGACCCGGAGAAGCAGGCGGCCGCGTACAAGGCGGTCACCACCAAGGTCAACCCGACGGACGACGTCTCGGCCGCGATGACCATGGTCAAGCCCGGCACCGGCGAGATCCTGGCGATGGCCCAGACCCGTCCCTACGGACTGGACGACAAGCAGCACCAGACCGTGGTCAACCTCAACGTCGACGCGGCGATGGGCGGCGGCAACGGCTTCTCCCCCGGCTCGACCTTCAAGCCGATCCTGGCGGCCGCCGCGCTGGAGTCGGGCATCCCGATCACCCAGCAGTACCCCTCCGAGTTCAAGATCCCGTACCCGACCATGAGCACCTGCGAGGGCTCCTGGAAGGCCGACGGCAGCACGGTCGAGAACGAGAACTCGTCCGAGGTCGGGCCGTTCGGGATGAAGGAGGCGATGGCCCGCTCGGTCAACACCTACTTCGTCGAGCTCGGCCAGGAGGTCGGCCTCTGCCCGATGAAGCAGATGATCAACAAGCTCGGCATCAAGACCCTCGCCAGCGGCAAGACGCTGCCGCAGGTGCCCTCCTCGATCCTCGGCTCGGTCGAGGTCAGCCCGATGCGGATGGCCGCCGTCTACGCCGCCTTCGCCGCCCGCGGCCTGTACTGCGACCCGATCGCGATCAGCTCGGTGGTCGGCGCCGACGGCAAGAAGATGGCGGTCCCGCAGGCCAACTGCAACCAGGCGATGGCCGGGTCCACCGCCGACGGGGTCAACACCCTGCTGAAGACGGTGACCGAGAAGGGCACCGCGGCCAACATCAAGATCAATGACGGTCGCGAGTTCGCCGGCAAGACCGGCACCACCGACAACCGCTACGCCGCCTGGTTCAACGGCTACACCCCCGACCTGGCCACCGCCGTGTGGCTCGGCGGCCCCGGCGGCAACGTCTCGATGCGCAACATCACGATCGGCGGCGAGTACTTCAGCTCCGTCTACGGCTCCGACGGCCCCGGCCCGATCTGGCAGATGGCCATGAACGACGCCGTCGTCGGCACCCCGAAGAGCACCTTCCAGCTGGTCTCGATCCCGGACCCCGGCACTCCCCCGGGCGGCGCCACCGGCCCCGGCGCCGACCCCGGCACCCCCGCTCCGCCGCCCGGCGACGGGACGGCCGCCACCGGCGGCACCGGCACCACCGGCCTGATCGACGGCGGCTTCACCCTGCCGCCGGGCGTCATCGGCGGCGGGGCCGGCGGCGCGACCGGTGGCAAGCCGGGCAAGCACCACTGACCACCTGCGGTACGACGAAGGGGTGCCTCCCGGACGGGGGGCACCCCTTCGTCATGTCCGTCATACGGCGCCGGCCGCCGTGGGGCGTGTCGGGCGCCGTGAGGCGCCATGGGACACCGTGAAGCGCCGTGAAGCGCCACGGCCGACGGCCGCCGCACGGTGCCGCGGGGAACCGCGGCCAGGTCCTTCGTACGGTCTCGCGGCCGTACGGCGTGGCGACCGTCCGCGCGGTTCGCTCCCGCGCCCGGTTCGGGCCGGTCAGCCCGCCAGTGCGGCCTTGACGGCGGCGGCCACCCGGCCGCCCTCGGCCACGCCCTCGACCTTGGGGCGCACCAGCTTCATCACCGCGCCCATGCCCTGCGGCCCGGTCGCCCCGCTCTCCGCCACCGCAGCGGCCACGATCGCGGTCAGCTCCTCGTCGCTGAGCTGCTTCGGCAGGTACTGCGCCAGCACCTCGCCCTCGGCGCGCTCCTGGGCCGCCGAATCCGTTCGCCCGGCCGTCTCGAAAGCCTCGGCCGCCTCCCGGCGCTTCTTCGCCTCCCGGGCGATCACCTTCAGCACCTCGTCGTCCGAGAGCTCGCGCTTCGTCTTGCCCGCCACCTCCTCACTGGTGACGGCGGCCAGCGTGAGCCGGATCGTGGACGAGCGCAGCTCATCCCGGGCCTTGATCGCAGCCGTGAGGTCCTCCTGCAGCTGCACCTTGAGCGTTGTCATGTTGATGAGTGTCCCACCTGCCGAAACCTGATGCTCACGAATAACCGCCCTGCACTCGCGTCGCGACGCCGCGAGGTGGGCGAAACCCCCGCCCGCCCCACCGTCCCGACGGACCGTCACACCGCTTCGCCGCGCCCCGCGCCCCGCGCGCCCCTCCCCCTCCTCCCCGGACGGACTGCGGACCCGTCCGGCCGCCGGCCCCGGCGGCGCCCCGCCGATCGACCGCTCCGCCCCGGCCACGCCCTGCCCCGCCACCGCGCCGGGACGGCCCGACCGCACCCGACCGCACCGGCTGCGGCAGCCCGCGCCGGGCGCCGTGAAGCCGCCACCGGACCCCGACCCGGCACCCGGCGCCCGCAGGGCCGACCGGCCGTCAGATCGGCCTTCCGGGCGCGCTCCACCGGGGCGGTCGGACCGGGAACCGCCCGTTCACACGTGCTTTCGGTGTCTGCGACCATGGACCGATGCGACCGCTGTACTCCGTCCCCCTCGGAATCGCCGCCACCGGCGCCGCCTGCCTCGTCTACTCCGTCGGCTACGAGGTCCGCTCGTTCCGGCTGCGCCGGGTCGAGGTCCCGATCCTGCCGAAGGGTGCGCGGCCGATCCGGGTGCTCCAGGTCTCCGACATCCATATGGTCGCCGGACAGCACAAGAAGCAGCGCTGGCTGCAGAGCCTGGCCGCGCTCCGTCCCGACCTCGTCGTCAACACCGGCGACAACCTCTCCGACCCGGAGGGCATCCCGGCCACGCTGGACGCCCTCGGGCCGCTCATGGACTTCCCCGGCGTGTACGTCTTCGGTTCCAACGACTACTACGGGCCCGCCAAGAAGAACCCCGCGCGCTACCTGAAGGCGCTGCGCACCGGCGTCCACGGGCTGAACAACCCCGACGGCACCGGCAAGCGCGGCATCACCGGCGCCGTCCACATCGAGTGGGAGAAGCTCCGGGACGGCTTCGACGCGGCCGGCTGGCTGGACCTCACCAACACCCGGGGGCGGCTGAAGGTCGCCGGGCTCGACATCGAGTTCACCGGACTGGACGACCCGCACATCCGCCGCGACCGCTACGCCGAGGTCTCCGGCGGCCCCTCCGAGGACGCCGACCTCTCGCTCGCCGTGGTGCACGCGCCCTACCTGCGGGTGCTCGACGCCTTCACCGCCGACCGCTACCCCCTCATCCTCGCCGGGCACACCCACGGCGGACAGCTCTGCGTCCCCTTCTACGGCGCCCTGGTCACCAACTGCGACCTCGACACCGACCGGGTCAAGGGCCTCTCCACCCACCAGGCCGGCGGACACCGTTCCTACCTGCACGTCTCGGCCGGCTGCGGCACCAACCGCTACACCCCCGTCCGTTTCGCCTGCCCGCCCGAGGCCACCCTCCTCACCCTCACCCCCAAGGCCTGACCCACCCCGCCGACACCCCCGGCCCACCCCCCTGCGAGCCGTTCCGACACCGCCCGAGGAACCGGATTTCACCTCTCGGCGCTCGTCCGGTAGAGTTCTACTCGTTGCAACGGAGACGGAAGCAACAAAGGAAAGACCGGGGTGTGGCGCAGCTTGGTAGCGCGCTTCGTTCGGGACGAAGAGGCCGTGGGTTCAAATCCCGCCACCCCGACCCAGTAAGACCAGCTCAGGGCCGGTCTCCCGCAAGGGAGACCGGCCCTGACTGGCTTTCCGGGGCCGCTCGGGAGAAATCCCGGAGAAGATCTTGGAAAACGTCTCCAGGACGGCCCCTACTGGCGCTCCCTCAGCGGGATGTCCAGGACGGCCACGGGCGACCCTGGGCTCATCACCCGGCGAGCCTCCAGCGCCTCCGCCCACATCTCGGTGAGCGCCGCCATGAGCGACCGCCGCATCCCTGCGGTGATGTGGTCGTAGCGGGACTGCACTGATCCATCCTCATGGCCCGTGCGGGGACAGCGCGTGGCCGCCGCCGAGGAAGCCGGTCGCCTCGCCGCCGCGCATGGGGTCGCCGGCCCGCAGTCGGGGGACGTGGCGCCGCTGGGTGCGGCCGGCGGTGCCGCCCACCCTGCCGCGTCCTCCGCTCGTGCCGGCACCGGACGCCACCTGGTTCTCGGGGCCCCGGCTCGCCGGCTCCCGTCCACGGCATCCGGCACAACGCCCGCCTCTCACTGCCGGCCCAGTGCTGAAGCGCCCTCGGCGGGACGTCGCCCACCGCATCGGCGGAGCCGGTGTCACAACACGAACTTATTAATCGTCGGCCGCCGGGCTCCGGGCGAGACGCCGGCGCATACGAGGAGCGACTGCGGCGGTCGTGACATTGCCTGTTGCGGGTCTACTTCGCCCACCCTTGGACAGTGCCGACAATGCAGACAATGTGGACCGGCCGAAGCCCTTCCACGGTTCACTTGCCTCCCAGTTGTTTTCTCTTGACGCGTACGCCCGGGTAGCCAATAAATCGGGAAATCCGTGGCGTCATGCTGGGAGCTATGGCGACGGGCGCAGACCTTGGGGGGTTTGATGGGGTTAAGCAGGCAGTGGCCGAGCGCGGACAGTGTCAGTGCACCAACTCCGTCGAAATCCGCGACTCTCGACCCCACGGGCAATGCCGAACCTGGCACCCTTCGCGAACATTTCGACACCGGAGTTCACCCAGGGTCGGATCACGCCGGATTATCCGGCCCCCTGCATGACGTGACGTCCGTCGACTTCAACAACACAATGGTCGACGACCGGGAACTCCCCGGCCGGGCGCCGGCCCCGTGCATTTCCGCGCGAGTCGAAGCTGGTACGGACGGCACCGGCCCGACCGCTGCCGCCGGATCCGGCGCGCTCGACTCGACGGCTCCGCAGAAACCGGCGGCCGCCGTCGTCGGACCGGCCATCGGCTCGGTGGGCGCACCGCGGGGGCCGGTCGTCGCCGACCGCGCCGCCCGACGGGGTGTCCGGCAGGAGTACCGGAGCAGCGGGGACCGGTCACCGCTCTGCCGACCGCGTGTCCCAGCCCGAGAGCGACCGAGGCCGCTGCGACCGGAGTCTTTGCGATCATCCACGCGGACCAGGAGCTGCGAACCCCGGTCAATACGCAGCGTGCCGTGCACGAGTCGATGCCGGAATCGAACCGGATGCCGGAGACAGCTGGTGACGCCGCGAGCGTGGGGAAGGCATTCCGGCTACAGCGGTGCAATGCCCGGCAAGTGCTAGAGAGCCGATCGCACCGGCCGGCCGGGCAGCCACCGGGAGAGATGTCATGAGAGTACTCACCTTCGGAACGTTCGATCTGCTGCATATCGGGCACATACGGATTCTGCAACGCTGTGCCGAATTCGGTCGGGTCACGGTCGGTGTGTCGAGCGATGAGCTGAGCATCACCAAGAAGGGCCGAGCCCCGACCTACTCACTGGCCGAGCGCATCGCAATCATCCGGGCGATCAGGCACGTCGACGACGCTTTCGTCGAGTGGTCACTCGCCGACAAACCGAAATACCTTCGGGAACACGGAGCAGACATTCTGATCATGGGTGACGACTGGGCCGGGAAATTCGATCACCTGTCCGAGATCTGCCGAGTGGTCTACCTGCCGCGTACGGAGGGCGTCTCCACCACCGACGTGATCTCCCGGATCAGCGGGTGACGGTGCCGATGGCGAGCGTGAAGGGCGCGGCGGCACTGGGCCCGTTGTCCGACGGAACGTACCGGCGGATCTGGCTGGCCCAGATGTTCTCGAACGTCGGCACCTGGTCCCAGACGTCGGCCCTGCAGTGGTTCATGCTGCCGTACGGCTCGGTCATGGTGGCGCTCGTGCAGGCGGTCGGGATCATCCCGGTGCTGGTGCTGCTGCTGCCGGCCGGCCGGTTCTCCGACCGCCACCGGAAGAAACCCATCCTGGTGGGCACCCAGCTCTTCATGTTCGCGGGCGGAGTCCTGCTGGTCCTGCTGGCGCTCGCCGGAAGTGTCCAGCCGGTCGTGGCCCTGGCCGTCCTGTTCCTGATCGGCTGCGGCCAGGCCGTCATGGCACCGTCCTGGTACGCCATCCAGCCGCAACTCGTTCCGGCCGAGCAACTGTCGCAGGCGGCCGCCCTGAACGGGACGAGCATGAACCTGGCCAGGATCTTCGGCCCGATCGCCGGAGGTTCCCTGGTCCAGGCCGTCGGCATCGGCGGCGCCTTCGCCTTCAACTCGCTGAGCTACCTGGTGACCGCGGTCGTCTTCGGGCGCTGGCGCGAGCAGACGGTGCCGGCGCCGGCCGCCGGCACCGGTGGCCGGATCACGGACGCCGTGGTGGACGTGCTGAGCAGCCGGGTGAAGTCGACCGTCATCTGGCGGCTCGTCTCCTTCGGCCCGGTCTCCGGGGTGATCTGGCCGCTCCTGCCGGTCTACGCCTCCCGGACCCTGCACGCCGGCTCGCGCGAGTACGGCGTTCTGCTGGCCGCCTTCGGCCTGGGCGCCGGGGTGACGGCGTTCTGCCTGCCTGCGCTGCGGAAGTTCCTCTCGATGGACGCGGTTCACCGCGCCGCCTGCTGGGTGTTCGCCGCGACGCTCCTCGTGCTGCCCTCGGTGCACACCCTCTGGATCGCCTGCGTCGCGCTGCTGCCCGCCGCGTTCCTGGCGATCGCCGCGCTGTCGACGCTCAGCGCCGAGATGCAGCACTCACTGACCGACGACATGCGCGCCCGGGGCATGTCGATCTATCAGATCGTGCTCCAGGGCGGCATGGGCGTCGGTGGCATCGTCTGGGGTGTGCTGGCGAACTTCTACGGGACCGGCGCGACCTTCGCCGTCGCCGCGGCCGTGCTGTTCCTGTCAGGCCTGTCGACGCTCTTCCTGAAACTCGGCCGGACACCCGTCCCGGCCCTCTCCGGTGCCCCGGAGTGATCGTGCCGGAACAGCCGCCGGGCCGCTCGCGTGCACACTGCCGCGCCGCCCCACCTGACCGGCCGGGCCGACCCTGACCCGCCTGACCTGCCTGGCCCGGCCGACCAGACCGACCAGACCGAACCCGACCCACCCGACCGACAGAGGGACACTGAATGGGACACCAGGACATGCGGACCGCCCAGCCGGTCATCGACTCGCTCTACCGCACCTACGCGATTCTGGACGAAGTCCTGCGCGAACACGAGATCCCGTACTTCATGACCGGCGGGACCCTGCTGGGGGCGATCCGCCACGGCGGAGTGATCCCCTGGGACGACGACGGCGACCTGGGCGTGAGCGAGGCCGACTTCCCCCGGGTCCGCCAGGAGGTGCTGCCGGTGCTGGCCCGGCGCGGGATCTTCTCCTCGTTCGGCCGGATGGGCAACCTCAAGATCTTCTCCGGTGACGGGCGCAGGCTCCGTTCGGAGGGCAACATCGGCCGGCCGCGCTACCCCATCGTCGACATCTTCCCGTGGCGCTCCTTCGAGGACCGGGCCGCGTTCAGCTCACCGGCCTGCCGGGAACGGTGGTCGGCCCAGTGGTTCCCGGCGGCCGACCTGGACGGGCTGGTCGACCATCCGTTCGGCCCGATCCGGCTGCCCGCCCCTCCGGAGGCGGCCTGCCGGGTGTACCTCGCCCGCACCTACGGGGAGGACTGGCAGCGCCGGGCCGAGGTCGGCTACGACCACGTGACCAGCCAGAAGATCAAGCCGGTCAGCTTCGAGATCGTCGATCCGGCGCCCGCGCTGCCCTCGGCCGGCTATCTGGACGTCGGCATCGAGGCCGGTGACACCGGGGCGGACGGCACCGGGACCAACGACCGCACGGACGTCCGGCTGGCGTACCGCACGGAGGCGGACTCGTGGGGAACGCTGGACGTGGCCACGGACACCGCCATCGCGGTGCACAGGCTGGCGCTGTCCGGAGCCGGCGGCGAGGGTGCGATCAGCGCCGCCGAGTGGCGGGAGCGCGTTCACCGGGTGCGGCGCCGGCTGCTGCCGCCGCAGTCGCTGCTGACGCCGGTCGAGATCTCGGTCGGCGCGGTCGCCGACGCGGTGCTCCCGCGGCGTTCGGCCGTCGAGGTGGCGGGTGCCTACGTGCAAAACGTCGCCGAGTTCATCCGCCGCGGGAACTCGCCGACCCACTGGTTCAACTTCAACGACATCCCCCTGGTCCCGGTCGGCGCCGAGGAGTTGTCGGCCCTTCGGGACCAGGCCACCCACGTCGCGACGCTGGCCCTGGGCGTGACCGCCGAGGTGTGCAGTCTGTTCCTGGACGCCCTCGACCTGTACGACGCGGCAGCCGGCGAAGCGGCCGGATTCGGCCGGATCCTGGCATGGCGGCTTCGCAAGCGGCTGGGCATGGACACCCCCGAGATCTCGGACGAGGGCCTGTCCGCCTTCGAGTCGGCGGTCCTGCGGGAGGAACGGGAACTGCTGCACGGCGGCGGTGCGGACTCCGGTGACGGCGTCGACCTCCCCGACCGTCCGGTGTCCGTCGCGGTCGACAGCCGGCAGGCGATCCGGCAGTCGTACGCGGCCGAGGACGGCCACGAGGCGGTGGAACCGGTCGCGCTCGCGGCCTCGTTGGGGTGTGACGAGGCGCAGCTCAGGCTGTGGCGGCTGCTCGCCGCACAGGGCCGGGTGGACGCCGCCGAGTACTGGCTGCACGAGTCCGTCCGGAGCGGGAACCCGAACGCGATGCACGAATGGACGCGGCGGTTCGACCCGAAGTTCGACGTCGACTACGACCGCAAGCTCGCGGTCGGCGCGAGGAGCGGCGATGTGACGGCCCGGGTCCTGCTGGAGGGCCACCTCCGCAAGGGCGACCTGGTGCTGTACCAGGGCGGCTTCGACGGCGTCCCGGCGAGGTGATCCGGGACGGTGCAGAAACGGATGCGAACGTCCACCGGTCGTTGGAATGTGAGGCATTGCGGATGACCGATTCAACCGACACGGAACTCGCCATCAGGGCCCGGCAGCTGAGGATCGACGTCATCGATCTCATCCGCAACGCCGGGAACGGGCACATGGCCGGCAGCCTGTCCTGCCTGGACTTCCTGTACGTGCTGTACAAGGAGGTCCTGAACATCTCGCCCGACGCACTGGACGACCCGGACCGGGACCGCTACGTCCAGAGCAAGGGCCACGCGGTCGAGGCGCTGTACGTGGTGCTCGCCGAGTGCGGCTTCTTCGACAGGGAACTGCTCGACACCTACCTGAAGTTCGGCTCGGACCTGGTCGGTCACGCGACCCGCAAGGTGCCCGGGATCGAGCAGAGCACCGGCGCCCTCGGGCACGGACTGTCGCTGGGCGCCGGAATGGCGATCGCCGGCAAGGAGGACGGGCGCGACTACCGGGTCTTCGTCCTGCTCGGAGACGGCGAGCTGGCGGAGGGCTCGGTGTGGGAGGCGGCGATGTGCGCCGGACACTACCGCCTGGACAACCTGGTCGCGGTCGTCGACCGCAACCGGCTGCAGATCGCCGGACGGACGGACGACCTGATGCGCTCCGAGCCGCTCGCCGACAAGTTCGCGAGCTTCGGCTGGGCGGTCCGCGAGGTCGACGGCCACGACGTCACCGCGCTGAAGCAGGCCCTGACCTCGCTTCCGGTCCAGGAGGGCAAGCCGGGAGTCATCATCATGAACACCGTCAAGGGCAGCGGAATCTCGTACATGGAGCACAACATCCGCTGGCACCACAAGGTACCCACCGACGCCGAGTACGCGACCGCCGTGGCGGACGTGAACCACGCGGTCGAGCTGCTGAGGAGTGGACGATGAGCGCGTTCAGCGAAGCCCACGGTTTCGCCGACGGCCTGCCGAACCTGGACGTGCTGGACCGGACGCTGCGCCGGCTGGCCGAGTCGGATCCGACGGTCCGGGTGCTGACGGCGGATTCCCGGATATCAGGACGGCTGGAGCCGTTCGCGCGGCAGTTCCCCGAGTACGTCGTCGAGATCGGGATCGCCGAACAGAACCTGGTCGGTGTGGCGGCGGGCATGGCGGCGTGCGGCCGGAAGCCGTTCGTCATCTCCCCCGCCTGCTTCCTGACGGCGCGGTCGCTGGAGCAGGTCAAGGTCGACGTCGGGTACTGCGCCAACCCCGTCCGCCTGATCGGGATCAGCGGTGGCATCAGCTACGGCCCGCTGGGGGCGACCCACCACTCGATCTCGGACTACGCCTCGCTGCGCGCGATACCGGGCATCACGGTGATCGCCCCGGCCGACAACTGCGAGACGCAGCTCGCGCTGGAGTACGCCGCGGCCGCCGACGAACCCGTGTACATCCGGCTGGGCAAGCGCCCGCTCGAGTGCGTCCACGGCGACCTGCCCGCCGTACCGTCGATCACCGAGCCGGCGCAGCTGCGCACCGGCGAGGACGTCGTGCTGTTCTCGACCGGCGAGACGGTCGGTGTCTGCCTGCAGGCGGCGGACCTGCTGCAGGCGCAGGGCGTCGGCGCGTCGGTGGTGAGCATCCCGACCATCCGGCCGTTGGACGAGGCCGGTCTGGTGCGCCTGTCCGCGGCCCACCGCGCGGTGGTCGTCGCGGAGGAGCACAGCGTGCACGGCGGGCTGGGCGAGGCGATCGGCAGGGTCCTGCTGACCGCCGGCACCTCCTGCCGGTTCGCGGCGCTCGGCATCCCCGACGAGCCGATCGTGAACGGTTCCCAGCTGGACGTGCTGGCCCACTACGGGATCAGTGCGCACGGACTGGCGCAACGGAGCCGGTCTCTGCTCGGGCTCGGTTCGCTCGACGACGCCACGGCGCTGGCACACGTCTGAGCCGTCGGCCCGACCCGGCGGTGCCGGTCAGGGTTCTGACCCCTGGTCAGGACCGGGACCCTGACCGGCACCCGTCCCTCAGCCGGCCGCGGGCCCGGCGAACGCCTGCCGGCTGTGGGCCAGCAACTCGCGGACCGCCGGGCCGTGCGCGCCCTTCCAGATCAGGGCGAGCAGTGCTGGGGTCTCGACGTCGTCGATGGTGCGGGCGGTGAGCCGGTCGCGGTAGCGGGCGGCCATCGACTCGCTGAGGACGGCGACGGCGAGCCCACGGGCGGCCAGGTCGGCGATGGCGTCGGCGGCGCTGGCCTGGAACGCGATCACGGGCCGGAGGCCCTGGGCGGCGCAGGCCCGGTCGAGCACCGTGCGCAGGCCGGTGCCGGGCGGCATGCAGACGACCGGATGGGCCGCCAGGTCGGCCAGCACGACCCGGCGCCGTTCCGCCAGGGGGTGCCCGGCCGGGACGGCCACGACGAGCCGCTCGCTGATGATCGTCAGCGCGTCCAGCCCTTCGGGGGTGGCCGTCGCGGTCCCGATGAGGGCCAGGTCGACGGTGCCGGCGCGGACCCCTTCGACGAGCCGGTCCGAGTTGTCCTCCAGCAGCGAGATCTCCACGCCGGGATGCGCCCGGTGGAACGCCGCCAGGGCGTCGAACAGCGGTGTGAGGGTGCAGCCGGTGACCATCCCCACCGTGAGCCGGCCCCGGATCAGGTCGGTCACCTCGCCGACCGCCTGGCCGACCGCCCCGGCGGCGGCGAGCACCGCGCGGGCGTGGCCGAGCGCGGCCCTTCCCGCGACGGTGAGGGTGGCGCTGCGTGCCGACCGGTCGAACAGCTCGGCTCCGAGCTCACGTTCCAGTTGGCGGATCTGGGCGCTGACACCGGACTGGCTGATGTGCACCCGCTCGGCCGCCCGGGTGAAGTTCTGCTCCTCGGCGACCGCGACGAAGTACTCCAACTGCCTCAGCTCCACAACCGTGGATCCTAACTTCCGCAAGATCGATCCGCCGGGTTTCCGGTCGGCGGCCGACCGCCGGGGGGAGCACCGGAGCCCCCGCGTCCGCGGCTCCCGCCCGCACCGACGGCCGGGCGGGCGGACCGCGGGACCCGGACACTCCGGGTGCTTTCAGAACAGATCGAGGCCCGCGGGCATTGCACCTGGGTGCCAGACCGGAAGATGCCAAACGGAACGCTTGGCCTGGGACGGAGGGCGTTGCAAGATTTTGTCCAGAGGGGGTCGCGGCCGGCGTTCGGACGCCGGGCCGACGAGAACTCTGCCGTATCTGTGAACCAGGGTGGGAAAAAGAAATGAAGCTCCTGACTCGTACTGCCGCCGTCCTTTCCGGCATTGCCGCCGTTCTCGCGCTGAGCGCCGCGAATTCCGCCGCCGCGGACGTGACCAGGAGCCCCATCCAGCAGACGGCCGCCGCCGCCCCCCTCGCGCAGGACAGCCTCAACTGGGACTGACCGGGACGGCCGGACGAAGAGAGCTGACGGAAAGAGGCAGGGGAAGAGCGAATGAACGTCTTGGTGTGCCGGTGGGATCAGACAACCCTGCGATCGCTGCTTGAGCGCGGGGCCCGGGTGACCCTGGTCTACGACGAGTGGGAGGCGGCCAACCGGGCCATCGACCCGGAGCTGATCGCCAGGGTCGAGCGGCACTACGTGATCCGCAGTTTCGACGCGCTCGACGAGATGGCCCAGCTCGCGGTGGAGATCCGGTCCTCCGGGGTGAAGATCGACCGGGTGCTCAGCCTCTCCGAGTTCAGCCAGTTCAGCGCCGCGTACCTGGCGACGCTGCTCGGGCTGGAGCAGCCGGCCATCGAGAAGTCCGTCCTGATGCGGGACAAGCGGGCCATGAAGGACCGCGCCCGGCAGGCCGGGATCGCCTGTGCCCGGTACGTCTCGCTCTCCACGGCCGATGTCGAGGGCTCGGTCCGCCGGGTCGAGGAGGAGATCGGCTTCCCGGTCATCGTGAAGCCCGCCGCCGGACTCGGTTCGGTCGACACCTCCAAGGTCGAGGGTCCCGAGGAGCTCGCCGCGATCCTGCGCGCGGCCGGGCGGGAGACGCTCGCCCAGTTCCTCCTGGCCGAGGAGCCGATCGACGGCGACGAGTACCACGTCGACGCCGTCTGGGAGGACGGCCGGGCCCAGGTCCTCGGCGTCAGCCGCTACCTGCGGCCGCGCATGCTGGTGGAGACGCCGGGCCGGGACAACGGCTCGATCCTGCTGCCGCGCGAGCGCGAGCAGGCCCTGTACGAAGAGGTCGAGGCGCTGCACGAGCGCATCAACACCGGGTTCGGCATCACGGACGACATCACCCACCTCGAACTCTTCCGCCGCGCCGACGGGCAGCTGTGGTTCTCCGAGATCGCCACCCGGGTGGCGGGCGGCGCGATCCCCGAGAGCTTCGGTCCGCTCGGCGCCGACCTGCGCGAACTGTGGGTCGAGGCGATCATGGGCAAGGGCCGCGAGCCGCTGGAGCTGCAGGAGCCGCCGTACCCGTACGTCGGCTGGATCAACCTCGCTCCGGACCGGCCCGGCACGATCGTCGCGGAGCCCTCCGACGAGCTGGTCTCCCGCTTCCCGTACGTGCTGGACACCGTCCGGTCGCGGCACGCCGGGTCCGAGATCGGCGAGCTGCACCCGTCCGTGTGGTGCCTGCTGCTGGTCCTGGGCGCGGACAGCGAGGAGCAGTTCCGGGAGCGGGCCGCCGAGCTGGAGGCCGCGCTGCTGCCCGCCTACGAGATGGCCGAGTGACGCCGTGACCACCGCAACGGGCGGCCCGACCGCACGCACGGGGTCGGACGCACCCGCCCTGGGGTTCGGCGTCCACTTCACCCCGCACATGGTGGTGTCCCGGTGGACCCCCGCCGGGGGCTGGACGCCGCTGGAACTCGTCCCGCACGGTCCGCTGAGCCTGTCCCCGGCCGCCATGGCCCTGCACTACGGACAGGCGGTCTTCGAGGGGCTCAAGGCCTACCCGGCGGCGGACGGTTCGCTCGCACTGTTCCGCCCGCGTGCCAACGCGGACCGGTTCGTGCTCAGTGCCCGGCGGCTCGCCATGCCCGAACTGCCCGTCGAGATGTTCCTGGACGCCTGCGAACGCGTGGTCCGCGCCGACGCGGCAGAGGTGCCCAGGGGACACGGGCAGAGCCTCTACCTGCGGCCCTTCATGGTCGCGGTCGAGCCGAGTCTGGGCGTACGGCCGGCCCAGGAGTACCTGTTCGCGGTCATCGCCTCGCCGGTGGACTACTTCTTCGCCGGTGGCTACCAGGCCATCGACGTCTGGTGCGCCACCGACCAGATCCGGGCCGCTCCCGGCGGTACCGGGGCGGCCAAGTGCGCGGGCAACTACGCCGGGAGCCTCTCCGCCAAGGCGGAGGCGCTGGCGAACGGCTGCCAGGAGGTGCTGTGGCTGGACGCGGCGGAGCACCGCTGGGTCGAGGAGCTCGGCGCGATGAACTTCTTCTGCGTCGGACGCGGGGAGAACGGCACGGACCAGCTGATCACTCCCGGCCTGTCGGGCACGATCCTGGCCGGGAACACCCGGGACAGCCTGCTCACGCTCGCGGCCGGCCTCGGTCTCGACGTGGTCCAGCGGCCGGTGTCCGTGGACGAGCTCACCGCGGCCGACGGACGCGTCACCGAGGCGTTCGCCTGCGGCACCGCCGCGTCCGTCGTACCGATCGGCGCGGTGACGACGCCGTCGGGTCGCGCCCGGATCGGGGACGGCCGGCCCGGAAAGGTCACCACCCGGCTGCGGGACGAGCTGGCTGCCGTCCAGTACCGGCAGCAGGCCGATCCGTACGGCTGGATGCACGCCGTGGACATGGGCTAGCCCTCTCTTCCACCGGCGGACGCGCGGACGACCGCCCGCGTGTTCCGACCGGCGAGGCCGGCGTCTTCAGGGATTCCTGAGGACGCCGGCCTCTTTCTGCATTCCGCCTTTCCCCCGGCCGAGCACCAAACTGCCAGGCATCCTCGCGCCAGCGAAATCTGCTGCTTTTCGGCCGGCGGTCGACCAGGATGGAGACACAGAAAGACGGCAGTGCGCGGCGGAAGCGGCAGAAGTACCGCACCGAGAAAATCGCGCCCGTCTGCGACGGTCCGTCCAATTCCGGGACGCGAACCGCATCTCACTCAAGGGGAATTAAATTGGCTACGCCCACGTACACCCACGGCGGATGGCGTCCCTCTGCGGACCGCTTCCTGGAGATCGTCGACCAGCCGCTGTTCCGCACCCTGGTCGACCTCCAGGACCTGACCACCACGGAGACCGCCGCCTTCTGGAGCGAGCGCGGCGTCAAGTCCGTTCACCTGCCGATCACCACCAACAGCATCTCCAGCCCCATGGGCCTCGGCAGTGACTCGCTGCCGGTGGAGATCGACCTGTTCGGGCAGCGCACCTACCTCGCCGACTCCATGCAGTTCATGCTGGAGTACGGCTGTCGCCTGAGCCCCACGGGCAGCTGGTACCTGATGCCGAGCTTCCGCGGCGAGGACGCCGACGAGACCCACCTCAACCAGTTCTTCCACAGCGAGGCCGAGCTTCCGGGTGGCCTCGACGAGTGCATCGAGGCCGTCGACGCCTACATGCGCCGCCTGGCCCAGGCGGTCCTCGACCGCTACGCCGACGACGTCGAGGCGATCGCGGGCACCACCGAGCACCTCCGGCAGATGGCCGGCCTGGAGACCTTCCCGCGCATCACCTTCGAGGAGGCCGTCGCCCACCTCGGTGACGACCCGGAGGCCGTGGAGCACCACAACGGCTGGCGCACCCTCTCCCGGCACGGCGAGCGCCGCCTGCTCAACGAGATCAGCCCGATCCTGTGGGTCACCCACTACGACCACCTGTCGGTGCCCTTCTACCAGGCGTACGGCGACGAGGAGGGCCGCACGGCGCTCAACGGCGACCTGCTCTTCGGCATCGGCGAGACGGTCGGCTGCGGCGAGCGCCACATCGACGGCGAGCAGACCCGCAAGGCCCTCGCCCACCACGAGGTCCCCGAGGAGGACTACGACTGGTACGTCCGGATGAAGGAGACCCACCCGCAGCACACCTCCGGTTTCGGTCTGGGCATCGAGCGCTGGCTGATGTGGGTCCTGCAGCAGAAGGACATCCGCGAGCTCCAGCTCGCCCCGCGCCTCAACGGTGTCTCCCTCACCCCGTGACGCTCGTCGCCGGGCCCTGCGCTCCAGGGCCCGGCGAGCCGCACCCTCCCACTGGACTGACCATGCTCTTGCCCCCCAGCAGTACGCCTGCCCCGGCCGAGGACAGGCTGATCCGGCGTGAGTACGGCCCCGAGGGCCACTACGTACTCACCGGCCGGGCCCTGGAGCGGCTGCGGGAATCGCAGCTGCGGATCGAGCCGCTGCTGCGCTCGGTCTCGGTACGCCGCACGCACCTGCCGGTGCTCGTGCCCCCGCTGCTCACCAATCCCGTGCGCGACTGGCTGAACCCGGAGCTGCGCAAGGTCGTGCTCACCACGCACGGATCGGACCAGCCCAAGGGCTGGTACCCGACGGCAGGGCTGTGCCTGCGCGGGCTTCCGCTCGTCGCCAAGCAGCGCTTCAGCTGGCGGGACCTCCCGGTCGGCTACTGGACCGGCGGGCCGGCCGTGGCACCGGTGGCGGGATCGGGTCCGGACGCCGAGGACCTGGTCTGCGTGGACGGACTGCTCGCCGAACCGCAGGAACGGCAGACCGACCTGGCGGCACTGATCGGACGCATCCTCACCGAGCTGGACGTACCGGCCGAACCCGCCCCGGAGACCTGGGCGTTGAAGGGCGGCGGCAGCAGCGGCGAGGGCGGAGGAAGCGGCGAGGGCGACGGCGGCACGGCGCTGGTCTGGCGGCACGACGGGCGGGTGACCGCCTCCCTGGAGCGGCTGCCCGCGGCGGCCGCCAAGCAGTACAGCGCCTGCTACATGGACGCCGACAACCGGCTCCAGCCCCTGTCCGTCTCCTTCTTCCACATCAGTCAGTACGCGCTGCTGCGCGGCACGGAGGTGACCGCACGATGAGCACCGAGCGGTGGGCGGGGGATGCCGCGGCACTTCAGCGGTCCCACATCATCAACGCCAAGTACCCGGTGTCCGGCGCCAGCGGCTGGCTGCCGCACGGCTACGAACTCTGCTCCCACGTCCTCGACCGCTTCCGGCGGCTGTTCGCCGACGCCGGCTACGAGGAACTGGGGCTGCCCTCCGCGGTGCCGCTGGAGGTGCTGGAGCGCCAGGCCGGTTCCATCAAGAGCTTCCTGGACCGGATCTACGTGCTGCACGGCGCGGACGGCGGCACCGCGCCGCACGCGCTCGCCTCGACCATCGAGGCACAGATCTCCACCGTGATGGCGCAGTGGCTCGACGAGGGCCGCCTGCCGCCGTTCCGCGTCACCTCGGTCCGCACCGTCGGCCGCCACGAGGGCCACGGCATGCGCCCGCTGTGGATGGAACGCTTCGTCTGGCCGTTCTTCGAGGCGCAGGCCGCGTTCCTGGACGACGCGGACTCGGACGTCGACTTCATGCTGCACGGTCCGGGGCGGGTCTGCTCGGCCATCGGCCTGCCCACCGTCGCGGTGGAGCGGCTCCAGGCGCCCGACTACGGACGGGTGTACGCGGACCGCCGCCACGAGGTCGTCACCCTGCTGCCCGAGGGCACGTCCACCACGCTGACCTCGGTGTACGAACTCGGCACCCGGTTCAGCGACACGTTCGGCATCCGCAGCGAGGGCAGGGCCCTGTCCATGCTCAACTTCGGGTTCTCCGCCCGGCTGGTGCTGGCGCTGCTCGTCCACTCGCACGCCGAGGCCGACAAGCCGGTGTACCACCCCTCGGTGGCCCCCGTGCAGGTCGCGGTCGTTCCCGCCGTGCGGGAGGGGACCGACTGGGCGAACGCTCTGGCCGAGGCGCTGCTGGCGCACGGTGTGCGCGCCACGGTCTTCGACGACCACCGCGGCTACGCCGCCCGGGTCACCCGGGCCAGGGCCCACGGCGCGCCGCTCTTCCTGACCGTCCGGGACGAGCAGGCCGACGGAGGGGAGTTGCTCCTCGGCGAGGACGCCGGCACCGGAAAGCCGGTCGCCGAACACCGGCTCGCGGATCTCGTCACCTCCGAACTGGAATCACTGGGACGCGAGTTGGTTCGCACCAGGGAGCAGGAGCACCGCTCCCGGGTGGTCGATCTGACCGGGTTCCCCACCCGGGCGGACCTCGACGGCGTCCCGGCGGCGGCCCGGCTGCCGCTCTGCGCGGCGGACGCCTGCGTGTCGGCTGCACTGGCGCAGGACGTGCTCGACGTGATCGGCCGCCCGCGCGGTGCGTACGGCGTGTTCGGCACGCCCGGCGGGGACGGCGCCGCCGCGACCCGGCCGTGCGCGCACTGCGGGAGCGCGACCGCGGACTCGGTGCTGCTGGGCCGCAAGTTCCGCGGCGAGAAGTGACGCCCGCACCGGACACACCCCGCACCGGACACACCCCGCACCGGACACACCCGCCGACCGGGCGGGCCCGAACGCCGAACCGCGGCACCCGCATTCTCAAGTCCCATCCAGGAGTAGCGAGATGACCAGGTTTCCCGACGCGTCCCTGCGGACCGAACGGCTCGTCCTGCGTCCCTTCACCGTGCAGGACGTCCCGGCGGTCCAGGCCGCCTGCGACGACGAACTGACCCAGCAGTGGCTGCCGTTGCCGCGCCCCTACACCCTCGACCACGCCCACTGGTGGTGCACCGAAGGCGCCCCCGCGTCGCTGCTCTCCGGCGACGGGGTGCAGTTCGCCGCCGAGGACGCCGAGAGCGGCGAACTGGTCGGGTGCTTCGGCCTCAAGTCCACCAACTGGACCGAGTCCACCACGGAGATCGGCTACTGGGCCGCACCCGCCGCGCGCGGCCGGGGCTTCGCCCCCGAGGCGGTGCGCGCCCTGGCGGCCTGGGCGTTCGAGGTCACCCCGGTGCGCCGGATCACGCTCCTCGCGGCCACCGGCAACCGGGCCTCCCAACGCGTCGCCGAGAAGGCCGGGTTCGTCCGTGAAGGGGTGCTGCGCAGCGCCCTGACGACGCACGGCGGGCGGGTCGACAGCGTGGTCTACGGGCTGCTCCCCGCCGACCTCGTCCAGGCCGCCCCCACCGCACCGGACCGGCCCGGCCGGCTGCGCGATCGGACGCGCGCGCTGCTGTCCACCGGGCCCGCGCTGATCAGCTCGCACGAACACGCCGGCGCCGAACTCGTCTACCACCGCGAGGACTCGCACCACACCTACCGCCAGTCGGTCGACGAGCTGATGGGCCTGCTCACCTCGCTCGGTGCCGCGCTGCCGTCCGGACCGCCCGCGGTCACCGGTGCGCTGGTGCTGCCGATGCCGTACTACCGCAGGTTCAAGCCGACCGGCACCCCCGTCGACCCCGCCACGTGCAGCGGCGTGATCCGGGAGCGCAACCTCGAACTCCTCGACGAGTGCGCCCGGTTCCGCCGGGACAACCCGGCCTCCGCCGGGCTGCCGTTGACCGCCCTGATGGTCGACCCGTTCCGCTCGGCCGAGGACTTCGCCGCCGACTACGAGACCCGTACGGACGAGGTGTTCGCGCTCAAGTGGCACCCGCCAGCCGCCGAGACCCCGCTCGCCGAGTACGTCGACCGCGGCTACCTCGACCTGGCCGCGCGCTGGAACGTCCCCACGGTGCTGCACTGCTCCCCCCAGGGACGCCTCGGTGATCTGGCGGAGATCGCGGACTCGGTCGTCGAGGCCGCGGTCCGCGCCGGAGCCCGGATCAGCATCGCCCACCTGGGCTTCCTCAACCCGGGCCTGGACGAGGTGCTGGCCCGGCCCGGCGTGTACGCCGACCTCGGGCCCTGGGAGGCCGTCTGCGAACGGACCGTGGGCGACCCCGGGCCCGCGGACGCCGACACCAGGCTGGCCGAGCTGATCGGCCGGTACGGACAGCGGCTGATGTTCTCCCTGGACACGCCGTGGCACCTCCAGCCCTGGGACGACGGGCGGGTGCTGGGCGCGGAGATACCCGAGGCGCTCGACCGCATCCTCGGCTCGCTCAGGCTCTCCGGCACGGAGACCGACGCGCTGCTGTCCGGCAACGCCCTGCGCTTCCTGTTCGGCGCCTCGTGACCGGCGAACGGAACACCGGCACGGCCGGGACACTGCCGCCGCCCCGGCTGACCCCCGGCGCGGTGGTCGGCGTGGCCGCGACCAGCGCCTGGGCCGCCGGTCGCTTCCCGGTCCGCACCCGGCGGGCCGTGGCCGCGCTGGAGCGGGAGCTGGGCTGCACCGTGCGGCTCGCTCCGGAGGGCCGGTACGCGGGATCGATCGCGGGCACCGGCCGCGAGCGCGCCCGCGCGCTGATCGAGCTGTTCGCCGACCCCGAGGTCGAGGCCGTCTTCACCACCATCGGCGGCAACAACGCCAACGACCTGCTGGAGCACCTCGACCCGCTGGCCGGTCTGCCGCCGAAGATCCTGGTCGGCTACAGCGACAACACCGCTCTGCTGCTGGGCTACCAGGCGCTGACCGGCGCCACGGTCTTCTACGGTCCGGCGCTGCTCCCGCAGTTCGGCGAGTGGCCCGAGCCGTTCCCCGAGACCACCAGCCACCTGCGCGCGACCCTGACGGCCGGTTCCGGCGGGGTCTGGCCGCTGCCCGACTGGTGGACCCAGCCGTGCGGCGACTGGGCGTCCGCGGACCAGGAGGTGCGCCCCCGGCACTCCGGCGGTCCCCGCGTGCTGCGTCCGGGCCGGGGCGAGGGCGTGCTGTTCGGCGGCAACGTCCCCACCCTCGGGGTGCTCGCGGGCACCCGCTGGCTGCGCCCTCCGGACGGACCGACCGTCCTGTGCCTGGAGGGCACCGCGGCCGGCGCGTCCGTACCGGCGTTCCAGCAGAGCCTCACCCAGCTCAGGCACCTGGGGATCGCCGGGCGGGCCACGGCGGTGCTGGTCGGCCGGACGCCGGGCGGCCCGCACGCACCCGAACGGGACGAGGCGTTCCACCGGATCCTGCTGGACGCCTTCCCCGGGGACGTCCCCATCGTGACGGACCTGCCGTTCGGCCACACCGACCCGGTCCTCACCGTCCCGCTCGGCGCCGTGGCGAGCGTCGGGGCGGAACGTGACCGGGCTCCCGTCGTACGGGTCCTGGAGGCACCCGTGCTCTGAGCCGGCCCACGCCGACCGGCCACCGGCGGCACCAACCGGCCGGCTCCCCGGCCGGCTCCGGACGCCACGGCCGACTGCGGGCCCCGTGGCCGGTTCGACGCCGCGTACGGCACGGCCGCGTCGGCGGGCTCCGGCGCCGGACGGCTCACCACGGGCGCGGAGGACGGCGACCGGGCGCCCGCTGCCGGCCGACCCGTCCGAGCACCCGAAAGCGCACAGGAAAAAGAGGGGAACAGCCATGGATACGAGAGAGCAGGCGGACCGCACGGAACGCCCCGCGGCACAGGGTCGTCCGGGCCCGTCCGGGCCCGACGCCCCCGTCGCCACGCTGGCGTACCTGGGGACGGGCCGCGTCGACGCGCAGCGGCTCGCCGCCGCGCTCGACCGGGTGGCCCCGCTCCACCCGGCGCTCCGGGCCGGCGGGGTCGAGACGGTCGAGGTGCCCGGCACCGGCTGGGGGGCGGTGGACCGCGCCCTGAAGCTGGCCGAGGCCCGCGCCGCCGGTCCGGCCCGCCCGGCGGACGGCCCGCTGCTCAGCGCGGTGCTCCACCGCTGGGAGGACGGCACCCTGCTGGTCGTCCAGGCTCCCGGCACGGCCGTGGACGGCGCCGCCCTGCCCGTACTGGAGCGGGAGATCGAGCAGGCGTACGCGGCCGGGGGCCCTCGGGACGCGGTTCCCGAGAACACCGCCGCCGCGCACCTCGCCGCCCACGAGCGGGTGCTGGCGACCCTCGACCTCGGCACCCTCACGGCCGAATGGAGCGCCTACCTCGGCTCCGCACCCGTGCTCGACTGGCCCGCAGGTGGCGCCGGTCCGTCCGACGGCAGCGCGCCCCGCCCGCGGGTGGGCGGGGGCGCGGACGTGGGGGAACACGACGTGGGGGGCCCCGCGGAGGCTACCCC
>NZ_JBHJVK010000027.1:46614-102955 GCF_042264695.1 Kitasatospora sp. NPDC056138
CCGCTGGCGAGGCGGGCCGGGGCGGCGCGGGGCCCGCGGCCCCCCCCCCCCCCCCACGGCTGCGGGTGTCCGTCGAGCGGCAGGTGGTCGACGCGCTCGTGCGGCGCGCCGGGACGGAGACCGCCACCCCCGCGCTCGCGCTCTTCGCGGTGTACGGGCTGGCCCTGGCCCGCTACACCGGACAGCGGGACTTCCGCGTCGGGCTGCGGGTGCCCGGCCGGGCCGAGCCCTGGCAGTGGTCCGTGGTGGCCCACCTCGCGCACGTCCTCCCGGTACGCATCCGCACCTCGGCCGGCGCCGACCCCTCGGCGTCGTACCCGGACGTCCTGCGGGCGGCGGACTTCGCCCTGCTGCGGCAGTGGTCCGCGCCCCGGAGCCCGCACGGGATCCGGTCCGTCTTCACCGACCGGCCGATCTGCGCCTCGCGCACGCTGCGGCTCGGCGACGCCGAACTCGTCCCCGCCCACCTGCCGCGCCACACCAACGACAGCGAGCTGACCGTCGAGGTGCTGGACCCGTGCCGGCCCGACGGCCGGCTGGACCTGGTCCTCACCTCGCACCCGGCCGCACTCGGCAGGAGCGCGCTCCGGGACTTCGGCGACACCCTGCTGCGCACCGCCCGCGAACTCGCGCAGCAGCCCGTCCAGGAGACCGCGCAGCGGCCCGCCCGCGAACTCGCGCAGCAGCCCGCGCAGGGCCGCCCGAACGCCAACCCGCCCCGGAAGAGCAGCACATGACCCCGCAAGCCGCACCCGTACCCGCACCCGCCGGGCTGCTCCGGCACACCGCCGTGGACCCGGCAGAGATCCTGCACCCCGAGGTGGCGCTCGACCCGGCACCCTTCTTCGCCCGGCTGCGGGCGTACGAACCGGTGCACTGGAACGAGCCGACCCGCAGCTGGTACGTCACCCGGCACGCCGACGTCGAGGCGCTGCTCATGGAGTCCGCCCTGGGCGCCAGGGACAAGACCGAGATGCTGGCCGGGATGACCGAGGACATGCGGGCGGCCTTCGCGCCGGTCGAGCGCTTCCTCGGCAAGTGGCTGGTCTTCGCGGACCCGCCGTACCAGCTCAAGGCCAGGAAGGCCCTCCAGCGCGCCTTCACCCCGCGCAGCCTGGAGCCGTTCACCGAGACCATCAGGGCACACGCCGAGGCGGCCGTCGGCGCGCTGTCCCCGGGCGAGCAGGACCTGTTCCGGCAGGTGGCCCGCCCCTACGCGCTGACCGCCGTCTGCGCCTTCCTCGGCATCCTCGACGAGGAGCAGGAGGACGTCCTGCGCTGGTCGGACGCGCTCATCGGTTACCTGAGCATGCCCGTGCTGGCGAAGGACGTCGCACTGGCCGCGGGATCGGCGGTCCGGGACCTGACCCGGTACGTCACCGGGACCGTACTGCCGCGCGGCGCGGGACCGATGGCCGCACTGCTCGGTTCCCTGTACGCGGACGGATCGCTGGACGACGAGGAAGTCACCGCGCTGTTCGCGCAGTTGCTGACCGGCGGCGCCGAACCGGTGAGCACCGCGATCGCGGTCGGCATGAGCCGGCTGCTCGCCGACCCGGCCCAGCACGCCGCGCTGCGGGACGGGGTGGTCCCGTACGCCGCGGCCGTGGAGGAGGCCGTGCGGCACGCCTCGCCCTTCCACTTCGCCCCGCGCACCGCCCTGCGGGACTTCACCTACCACGGGCACCACATCACCAAGGGCCAGCGGGTCGTCCTGGTGCTCGCGGCGGCCAACCGGGACCCGGAGGTGTTCACCGACCCCGACCGGTTCGACATCCGCCGCACCGGGGGCCGGCACGTCGCGTTCGGGCGCGGCGGGCACTTCTGCCTCGGCGCCGCGCTCGCCCGGATGGAGATCGAGGTGCTGTTCCGGGCCCTGGACCGCCGCCATCCGGGCCTTCGCCCCGGTTCGACGCCGTTCGTCCGCGAGCCGGCCTTCGGCGTCACCTCCGTCTCCGCGATCCCCTGCCTTGTCTGAACTCCCGCCAGCCCGACCGTACTTGCTTCGCAAATCGCTTTCACCGAGGTGACCCCGTGCACTCCCAGCAGATCCGCTCCACCTTCCTCGACTTCTTCACCGGCCGTGACCACCAGCTCGTCCGCTCCAGTCCGCTGGTCCCCGACGACCCGACGCTGCTGCTCGCCAACGCGGGGATGAACCAGTTCAAGCCGTACTACCTCGGTGAGACCCCGGCGCCGTTCCCGCGCGCGGTCTCGGTGCAGAAGTGCGCCCGCACCTCCGACATCGAGAACGTCGGACGCACCAGCCGGCACGGCACGTTCTTCGAGATGCTCGGCAACTTCTCCTTCGGCGACTACTTCAAGGCCGACACCATCGCGTACGCGTACGAGCTGGTCACCAAGGGGTACGGACTCGACCCCGAGCGGCTGTGGGCCACCGTCTACCTGGACGACGACGAGTCGATCCGCTGCTGGGAGCGGATCGGCATCCCCTCCTCGCGCATCCAGCGACTCGGCAAGGAGGACAACTTCTGGTCGATGGGCGTGCCCGGCCCGTGCGGACCCAACTCGGAGCTCTACTACGACCGGGGGCCGGAGTTCGGCGCCGAGGGCGGCCCGGCCGTCAACGACGAGCGCTACATGGAGATCTGGAACCTGGTCTTCATGCAGTTCGGGCGGGGCGAGGGCGACGGGAAGACGGACTACCCGATCCTCGGCGAGCTGCCGATGAAGGGCATCGACACCGGGATGGGCTTGGAGCGGCTCGCGGTGATCCTCCAGGGCGTGGACAACGTCTGCCAGACCGACCTGCTGGCGCCGACCCTGCACACCGTGCAGGAACTGGCGTCCCGCGCGTACCCGGGCAGCGGTGCGGAGAAGGTGTCCTTCCAGGTGGTCACCGAGCACGCCCGCGCGATGGCCTTCCTGATCGCCGACGGAGTGCTGCCCTCCAACGAGGGGCGCGGCTACATCCTGCGCCGCCTGATGCGCCGCGCGGTCCGGCACGGACGGCTGCTGGGCATCGACGGCCCGCTGCTGCCCGCCGTGACCGGCAGTGTCGTCGCCAACCTCGGCCCGGCCTGGCCCGAACTGACCGAACAGGCCGGGCTGATCGAGCAGGTCGTCCGCGCCGAGGAGGAGTCCTTCGGCCGCACCCTGCGCCAGGGCGCCAAACTCCTGGACGCCGCCGTCCGGCGGGCCGAGGAGGAGAAGACCGGCACGCTGTCCGGCGAGACCGCCTTCGAACTGCACGACACCTTCGGCTTCCCGGTCGAACTGACCCTGGAGGCGGCGCACGACGCGGGCCTCGCGGTCGACGAGGACCGGTTCGCCGCCCTGCTCGCCGCACAGCAGCAGCGCGCCAAGAGCGGCGGAAAGACCAGGACCGCGGCCGCGCTGCGCCGGATGGACGCCTACCGGGAGCTGTCGGCCCGGCACGGACGGACGGACTTCGTCGGGTACGAGCGCCTCACCGCCGAGACCACGGTCCTCGGACTGCTCGACGGCGGGCAGCAGATCGAGGCGGCCGGCGAGGGCGCCGAGGTCGAACTCGTGCTCGGGCGCACGCCGTTCTACGCCGAGGGCGGCGGCCAGGTGGGCGACACCGGCTCGCTGCGCACGGCGGGCGGCGCCGTCCTGGAGATCACCGACACCCGTCGGGGCCTGCCCGGTTTCCACGTGCACACCGCCCGCGTGGTCTCGGGCGAGGTGCGGGCCGGGGACACCGCCCAGGCCGAGGTGGACGGCGTCCGCCGGGCGGCCGTGGCCCGCTCGCACTCGGCCACCCACGTGCTGCACGCGGTGGTGCGCGAACAGCTGGGCCGGCACGCGGCACAGCACGGCTCGCTGGTGGACGACGGCCGGCTGCGCTTCGACTTCGTGCACTTCTCGGCGCTGTCGGAAGGGCAGTTGGAGGAGATCGAGGAGCGGGTCAACGGCCACCTGCTGGCCGACCCCGAGGTCCGGGTGTGGCACGCGGACCGCGCGGAGGCCGAACGGGCGGGCGCGCTGGCGCTGTTCGGGGAGAAGTACGAGGAGAAGGTGCGCATCGTCGACATCGGCGACTTCTCGCGCGAGCTGTGCGGTGGCACCCATGTCGTGCACGGGTCCCAGGTGGGCGCGGTGCGCATCACCGGGGAGTCCTCGGTGGGCGCCAACCTGCGCCGGATCGAGGCCTACACCGGCCGGGAGGCGCTGCTGTCGGCCAACCGCGAGCGGCGGCTGCTGCGCGAGCTGGCGTGCCTGCTGGGCAGCCGCCCCGAGGACGCGGTGGGCTCGCTCCGCAAGCGGCTCGACCTGCTGGCCCGCGCCCAGGGCGAGGTGGAGCGGCTGCGCGGGAGCGAACTGGCCGCCAAGGCCGCGACGCTGGCCGAGAAGGCCGAGGTGGTGCCGGGCGGTGTGCTGATCACCGGCCGGGTGGAGGACGTCACGGCCCAGGAACTGCGCCAGTTGGCTTCGACGGTCGCCCAGCGGGTGGCCGGCGGGGTGGGTGTCGTGGTCCTGGGAACCACCGACGGGGACAAGGCCATGCTGGCGGCGGCCGTGGGCGGTCTGCTGCGGGACAGCGGCGTTGAGGCCCAGCACGTCCTGACCGAGGCGGCCGCGGTGATCGGCGGCGGCGCGGGCGGCAAGGGGGCGCTGGCCAACGCGGGCGGCCGCCACGCCGGGAAGCTCGCCGACGCCCTGCTGGTGGCCCGTGCCGCGGCGGCCGGGATCCTCGGCCGGAGATTCCAGTGAGGCCCGCCGGGACCCTCGCACCGACGCGGACCGGCGCGGGTGCCGTCCGTCCGGGCAGCCGCGGCGGCACCGGAACGGCGGTGCTCACCGCCGGTACGGCCGCCGCGGTCGCGGGGGCGGGAACGGCGGTGCTGACGGCGGCCGCTTCGACGCTGGTGGCGTCCGGGCCGGGCGCCACCACCCGGGGGCCGGCCCGGCCCCGGACTCAGCGGTGCGAGGGCCCGGTTGCCGCGGTCCGTGCCCCGGCGCGCCCGCAGGACCCCGGAGCCGGCACCGACGTGCACGCCACGCTCGCCGCACTGTTCCGGGCCGCCGGAGCGCGGCACCGTTTCATTCCGCACGCGCCGGAGGGGCGCACCGACCGGGCCAGCAGCCTGCGCGGGCACCCGCTCGCACAGGCCGCGAAGTCGATCGTGCTGCGGGTCGCACTCGGCAAGCGCCGGCGGCGGTACGTCCTCGCCGTCGTGCCGGGCGACCGCCGGGTCGACCTGGCCGCCGTGGCCGACCTGCTCGGCGGTACCGAGGCCTCGTTCGCCGTGCGGGACGTGGCCGAGCGGATGACGGGCAGTGTCAGCGGCTCGATCGCACCGTTCGTGCTCTGCTCGCCCGGGCTTGAGGTGCTGGTCGACGAGGGGCTGACCGGCCACGACGAGATCTTCTTCAACACCGGCCGGCTCGACATGTCCGTGGCGCTCGCCGTGTCCGACTACCTGGCGCTGGCCCGGCCCACCGTGGCCTCCATCGCGGAGCGGTGACCCGGGGCTGCCCGGCCCGCGCGGGCCGGGCAGCAGCCGCACACCCCTCACGGGCCGGCCGGTCGTGCCGGTCGTGCCGGTCGTGCCGGTCGACCGTGCGGGCCGGTCGGGCCGGGCTAGATCCAGCCGCGCTCGGCCGCCCGCACCCCGGCCTCGAACCGGCTGCGGGCCTCCAGCCTGGCCATCATGTCGGACATGAGCCTGCGCACGCTGCGCAGTGAGAGCCCCAGGTGACGGCCCGCCACCTCGTCCGTCATGCCGGAGGCGAGCAGCCGCAGCAGTTCCCGCTCCTGCGCGCTGAGCCCCTGGTCGTCGCGCTGGTCCGAGGTCCCCAGCGGGCAGGCCGTCTCCCAGATCTTCTCGAAGAGCACCAGGATCGCGGCGATGACGCTGGGCTCCCGCAGCAGCAGGGCGCCCTTGCTGGACTCCTCGGGATCGATCGGCAGGACGGCGACCTTGCGGTCGATCACGATGATGCGCATCGGCAGTGCGGGGACGGTCCTGACCGCGCCGCCGAGGCCGGTCAACCAGCGCGCGTACTGCCGTGTGGTCGAGTGGTTCCGGACGCTGTCCAGGTAGACCGTGCGGACGGTCACCCCGCGGGCCAGGATCTCCTCGTCCAGCGCCTTGCTGGCCTCCATCCCCTCGACGGAGAGCGCGGCCCGGGGAATGAGGGCCAGAACTTCGGTCTGGACGTCGCGGGAGAGTTCCTCGATTCGTGTCCTGACCGAATCCAGGCCCGGCAGGTATTCGATTCCGCCGCTCTGCTGGGTTCCCTGGGCGCTGTCGTACTCGACCATCAGGTCGGCCATGATGGAGCGGCCCTCGTCCAGCTTTCGCTGGCGCTCCAGCAGGTCCTTCTGCTGGGCGGCTATCAGGGCCGCCAGGCCGATGCTCGGCTTCACCGCGGTGACCAGCTCGGGCGCGTCCCACGACGCCCTGACGAGTGCGGTCCTCGCCAACTCGTCCAGACCGGATCTGACTTCGTCCTCCTCGATCCGGAGTTCCTCCGCGAGTCCGCGAACACTCCAGCGCGGATGACCGAGCATCGCCCGGTAGACCATTTCCGCATGAGGATTAACGCCCAGGCACGCGAGCGAGGACTTCACTTCGTTTTCGCTGGTGTGATTACTGCTCACCGGCACACTTCTCCTCACCGGCACCTTCCTGCCAGTCTGCTTCCTGCCACTAGATGGCAGCCTTTCACGGCCTTTCATGCGGGATGCTTCTCTCATGTACGCAGTCGCCCTGATGGCCAGGCGCGCCGCCGCGAGCGATGCGGAGGCGAGCCCACACGACATACATGCGGTGATGTCAGCGATAAAGAATTTCGAGGTTCAGGAAGGGAACCTCGAACATTCCTACACTTCCCCCGTGCCAGGCGGCTTCGATGCCGTCCTGTTTTTCAGTTCAACTGATTCCCGAGAAGCCCTGCGGCAGGCCCGGCTGATGTGCCGGACGATCCTGATCGAGAGCTCGGGCTCCGAAGTCACCTGGCGCGTTTACTGTCATCCACAAGAGATTCACCCCCCTGGACTATAGCCGGACACCCGAGGATCGGCGATAGCCATACGGCCTGCCGCGACGGATTCGGGTTATGTCCGAGTTTGACCATCGACGCAGGTCGGCGGCCACGCGGACGCTACGGACCCGGGTTCGGCACCTGACCCGGCGAGCCGCGTTTCCGCTTCGCCCGGGCTCGCGCGGCGGCTCGTCGGACGGTGGGGGCACACCGCCCACCAAACCTCCGCCCGACCGGCACCCGATGACCACGTCCACCGACTCGACGGAGCCGCGACGTCACCTTCCGCGATGAGCGCCGCCGAGTCCGCGTGCGCACCCCGACGGATGCCGCGCTCCCGCCGGATCGCGCGGGCGCGCCCGACCGGCAGCGGACCGACGCTCCGGACCCCGACCCCGGGATCAATCCGGCCTCGAAATCACCCCGGCCACGAGCTGTGACAACAAAGTGCCAGTCCGCAAACTGCCAGATTCCGGCCTTGGTGTTCGGAGAGCGCTACGCGATCCTGGTCGGGCAGCAGAAATTATCAAGTCGAGTTCCACTGAATTCTTGACCGGCAGCCACCCGCCGGACGGCCGAAGAACTTGCGGGTGTTCGATCCGAAAGATCTGAAGAGAGGTTCCTTTCATGCGGTTTCTCGTATGTCGCTGGGAAGCGGGTTCCGTCGAGGCGCTCCTGGCAACAGGGGCGAAGGTCGTCCTGCTCCTCGATGAATGGGAGGCTGCGAACCGCCACATCGACCCCGCGGTCGCCGAGCGCCTGGAGCGGCTCATCACGATCGGCAGTTTCGAGGCGATGGACGAGCTCGCGACGCTCGCCACCAGCCTGCAGCTGGAGGGCACGGTCTTCGACAAGGTTGTCAGCACCTGCGAGCGCGGCCAGTTCGGTGCGGCGTACCTCGCCACCCTGCTGGGCCTCGAACAGCCGACGATCGTCCAGAGCGTCCGGGTCAGGGACAAGCGCGCGATGAAGAGCGCGGTGGCCTCGGCCGGGGTGCGCGCGGCCCGTTTCACCACGGTCCCCTCCGGTGACCCCGGGACGGCCACCCGGCACGTCGCGCAGGAGATCGGGTTCCCGGCCGTGGTCAAGCCGGTCGCGGGCATGGGCACCACCAGTACGGCACGGGTGGACACGGCCGAGGAACTGGCGCTCTGGCTGGCGGAGAACTCGGACGCCGGCACCCTGATGGCCGAGCAGCTGATCCGCGGCGACGAGTTCCACGTCGACGCCGTGTGGGTCGACGGCGAGCTGTGGGAGATCGGGGTGAGCCGCTACCTGCGGCCTCGGATCGAGGTCGACAAGCCCGGTCACCTGAACGGCGCGATCCTGCTGCCGCGTGCCGAGGAGGGTGAACTCTACGCCGCCGTCGAGGAGTTGCACCACCGCGTCAACGAGGCACTGGAGATCACCGACGGCATCACGCACACCGAGCTGTTCCGGTCCGCCGACGGCACCCTGTGGTTCTCCGAGCTCGCCACCCGCCCCGGCGGTGGCGGTGTCACCCAGGCGTTCCGGCCGCTCGGCGCCGACCTGCGCGAGATCTGGGCGGAGTCCCTCACCCACCGTCGGCGGGATTCGGTGGCCCTGCACGAGCCCCCGTTCCGCTACGTCGGCTGGCTGCTGCTGACCCCCGAGTCGGCGGGGCGCATCACCCGGGAACCGAGCGACGAGGCGATCGGTGCGTTCCCCTGCGTCCTCGAGGTGGAACGGCTCCGCCGGGTCGGCGAGACGATCCAGGTCAGTTCGGTGACGGCCGCGCTGCTCCTGGTCATCGGTGCCGACAGCGAGGACGAGTTCGTCGCACGGGCCGTCGAGCTGGAATCCGCGCTGGTCTACGAGACCACCCCGGTCGAATAGGCGCCCGGCATGACAGTCATCAAGGATTTCCGGGAGCTGCCGTCGGCGGCCCGGCAGCTGCTGTTCGCCAGCGGTGTCAACTCACTCGGCTCCGGCCTGGTACTGCCGCTCCTGGTGGTCTACCTCGTCCAGGCGCACGGGTTCGACGTCTCCGTGGCCACCGAAGCGGTGGCGCTCACCTCGGTCACGGCCTTCCTCGGCGGTCTGGTCGCCGGCTGGGCCCTGGACGTGGTCGGCCGATTCTGGACCATCCTCTCCGCCATGGTCGTGGCCGCGGCGGGCACCTGCCTGTACGCGCTGGTCTCCGCACCGTGGCAGGCACTGCTGGCCGCGGCGGTGTTCGGCCTGGGCGTGGGCGGCAACTCCGTCTGGCAGGCCCTGCTGGCGGAAGCGGTGGAACCGGACCAGCGCCCGGTCGTGTTCGGGCTCAACTTCGGGATCTCCAACGCCGGTCTGGGCATCGGCGGGATCGTGGCGGGAAGCGTGGTCGCCACCAGTGACCTGTGGACGTTCCGCACGCTCTACCTGATCAACGGACTCACCTTCGTGGTGGCCGGATGGCTGATGGTCACCGTCTCGAAGCGGCTGCCGCAGCCGGGCGGCGGCGACCGGGACAAGGACGGCCCCCGTGCCTCCTACCGCAGTGCGCTGGGCAACCGGCCGCTGCTCGCGGCCCTGCTCGTCGCCTTCCTGCTCTTCACCCTGGGCTACTCGCAGCTGGAGTCGGGCGTCCCGGCGGTGCTGGTGACCATCTCGGACCTGCACGCAGCCGACCTGGCCAAGGTCTTCTTCGTCGACACGGTGATCGCCGTCCTCGCCCAGGTCACCCTGCTCTCCGTGATCAAGCGCCTGCCGCCCCGGATCTCGCTGGCCATCGCGGCCCTGTCCTGGTCGGTGTTCTGGGCGCTCCTCCTGCTGGCGCCCCGCCTCCACTCGGAGACCCTGGTGATCGCGCTGGCGTGCGTCGGCGCGGCCATCGCGTCCGTCGGCGCGGCCTTCTACTCCGCGGTGGTGCCCACGCTGGTCAACGCCGCCGCCACCCATGCCAACCGCGGGCGGGTCAACGCGCTCTACGGCATCGCGGTGTCCGCCGGCTTCACCCTGGGGCCGGCCCTCGCCGGTCTGTTCGTCGGCAACGGGATGACCATGCTCTTCGTGGGGATCGGGCTGGCCATGGGCGTCGTGGTGGCGCTGCTGTCCCAGGTGCTCGCGTTCCCCACCACCGATCGGGCTGCCACCGATCGGGCTGCCACCGAACAGGCTGTCACCGAGGAGGGTGCCACCGAACAGGGCACCGCTGTGCAGGGCTCCGAGGAGCCTGCCGAGGAACCCGTCGGAGCCGGTGCCTAGCGCCCCCGGCCGGCCCGAACCGGTAGCGCCGTCAGGGCCGGTGTCCTTCACGGGGCACCGGCCCTGACGGCATCTCGGGGTGCGCGGGGCCGGCCCGCTCGCCGGCCCGCCGTGGCGCCGGGCATCGGGCATCGGGCATCGGGCCGGTCCGGGTATCCGTCCGCGGCCCACCGTGAAACCGGGTTGAAACCGCGCTGAAGCCCGGCGCCGACAAGCTCTGCGGCATGACCTCACACCACCGCACCGCACCGGACGGGCCGGCCATCGCGGCCCGCGGACTGCGCAAGGCCTACGGCGACAAGACGGTCCTCGACGGCATCGATCTCCAGGTCCCCCGGGGCACGGTCTTCTCCCTGCTCGGGCCCAACGGCGCGGGCAAGACCACCACCGTCCAGATCCTCTCCACCCTGGTCACCCCCGACGGCGGACGGGCCAGCGTCGCCGGACACGACCTGGCCGAGAGCCCCGACGCGGTGCGCGGCGCGATCGGCGTCACCGGGCAGTTCTCCGCCGTGGACAACATGATCACCGGCGAGGAGAACATGACCCTCATGGCGGACCTGCACCACCTGGGCCGCCGGGAGGGCCGACGGATCACCGTCGAGCTGCTGGAGCGGTTCGATCTGGCCGACGTTGCCGGGAAGCCGGCCTCCACCTACTCCGGCGGAATGCGCCGCCGTCTGGACATCGCGATGACGCTGGTCGGCGCGCCGAGCGTGATCTTCCTCGACGAGCCGACGACCGGCCTCGACCCGCGCAGCCGCCACAGCATGTGGGAGGCCGTCCGCGACCTGGTGGCCGGGGGCGTGACCGTCTTCCTGACCACGCAGTACCTGGAGGAGGCCGACCAGCTCGCCGACCGCATCGCGGTCCTCAACCAGGGAAAGCTGGTCGCCCAGGGCACCCCGGCCGAACTCAAGCGCCTGGTCCCCGGCGGGCACGTCCGGCTGCAGTTCGCGGACGCGACCGTACTCGCGGCGGCCACCAGGGCGCTGGGCACCGGGATCCCGGACGACGAGGCGCTCTCCCTGCAGGTTCCCAACGACGGCAGCGTGCGCGCCCTGCGCTCCCTGCTCGACCGTCTCGACGACGCGGCGGTCGAGGCCGACGCGCTGACCGTGCACACCCCCGACCTGGACGACGTCTTCTTCGCGGTCACCGGCCGCCCCGGCAACGAGAAGGTGCAAGCCCGATGAGCTCCCTGTCCTATGCCCTGCGCGACTCCGCGACCATGCTGCGCCGCAACCTGCTGCACGCCAGGCGCTACCCGTCCATGACGATCGGCGTCGTGGGCATGCCGATCATCATGCTGCTCCTCTTCGTGTACGTCTTCGGCACCGCGCTGAGCACCGGGCTCGGCGGCGGCGGCGACCGCGCCGCGTACATCGCCTACGTGGTCCCCGGAATCCTGCTGATGACCGTGGGCTCGGGGGCGATGCCGACCGCGGTGGCCGTTTGCACCGACATGTCCGAGGGCATCGTCGCCCGCTTCCGCACCATGGCCGTCTCCCGCTCCTCGGTGCTGGTCGGCCACGTGGTCGGCAGTGTCATCCAGACGATGGCCAGCCTGGTCCTGGTGACCGGTGTCGCCCTCGCCATCGGCTTCCGCTCCGCCGCCGGGCCCGTCGAGTGGCTGGCCGCGGCCGGACTCCTCGCCCTGGTGTGCACCGCGCTCACCTGGCTCGCGGTCGGCCTCGGCCTGGCGAGCCCGGCCCCCGAGGCGGCCAGCAACGCGGTGCTGCCGCTGTCGTTCCTGCTGCCCTTCATCAGCAGCGCCTTCGTGCCGGTGGCCTCGATGCCCGGCTGGATCCGCTGGTTCGCCGAGTACCAGCCGTTCACCACCGTCATCGAGACCCTGCGCGGACTGCTCACCGGCACGGCGATCGGCAACAACGGGTGGCTGTCCGTGGCCTGGTGCGCCGGGATCGCCGTCCTCGGCTTCGTGTGGTCGAGGAAGCAGTTCGGCCGTGACCCCCGCTAGTCCCGAGCCCCCGCCAGTCCCGAGCAGTCCCGCCAGTCCCGCCCCGTCAGTCCCGAGCAGTCCCGCCACCGGAGAGCAGGAACCGCCGTGTCCGAGAACACCGTCCAGCTGACCCCCGAGCTCGTCGAGAACCCGGTCGGCGCGTACGCCGGCTTCCGCACCCGGGCCGAACTCCCCCGTGTGGTGCTTCCGGAGCTGCGGACCCCGGTGAGGCTGGTCACCCGCTACGCCGACGTCAGGGCCGCGCTGACCGAGCCGCGCCTGATCAGGGACCGCTCCAAGGTTCCCGGCGGGGCCGGGGGGCCCGACCCGCAGGCCGAGCTCGCGGCGGCCGCCTTCGAGGGATTCCCGGCCGAGTACGCGAAGTACCTGACCGGCCATCTGGCGCTGTTCGACGGCGCGGAACACGCCCGTCGCCGCGCCCCGCTCACCCGGGCGTTCACCGCCCGGCGCATCGCCGCCCTCCGGTCGTTCGTGGAGCGGTCCGCCGGGGAGCTGGTCCGCGGACTCGCCGCGGCCGGCGAAGCGGCCGACCTGCTGGGCGAGTTCGCCTATCCGCTGACCACCTCGGTCGTCTGCGAACTCGTCGGCGTCGACGAGGCCGACCGGCCCCGGGTGTGCGCGTGGATACGCGACTTCGCGTACGGCGACGGCGGCAGGACGACCGACGGGCTCATCGGCATCGTGGAGTACGTCAAGGAGTTGATCGCGCGGCGCCGGGCCGAGCCCACCGAGGACCTCGTCTCCGCACTGGTCCGGGGCGGAGCCGAGGAGCCCCCGCTGACCGAGGACGAGCTGGTCTCGGTGGTCCTCCTGCTGGTCAACACCGGGATCACCCCGCCCGCCCTCTTCCTCGCCCACGCGGTGCTGGCCCTGTTCGACCACCCGGAGGAGCTGGCCCGGCTGCGCGCCGAACCCGGGCTGCTGGAGCGGGCCGTACCGGAACTGCTCCGCCACGTCACCCTCGTGCGGATCGGCGCCTCGCTGTACGCCACCGAGGACTTCGAGTTCGCCGGGACCGCGCTGCGGAAGGGCGAGACGGTGACGGTGGCGCTGCTCGCCGCGAACCACGACCCCCAGGAGTACGGCCACGCCCCGGAACGGCTCGACATCACCCGGGAGTTCGGCCGTGGCGACGGCCACCTCGCCTTCGGCCACGGCGCCCACTACTGCCTGGGCGCGGCCCTCGGCCGGCTGGTCACCTCGGTGGTCCTCGACCAGGTGCTCGTCAGGCGGCCGGACACCGCGCTCGCCGTGGGCCGGGACGAGCTGGAGTTCGGACACTGGCCGGCGGACGGGTTCCACCTGCTGCGGCTGCCGGTGCGGTTCTGACGCCGCCGCCGGATGCACCGTCAGGACCCCTCCCGCTCCCGCACCAGCGCCAGAGCGGCCGCCCCGAGACCGTCCCGCCCCAGGGCGGCGTACGTCGACACCACGTCGTCGTAGGCCGCCCGGTCGGCGTTCTGGGCCGCGCTCCGGGCGCCGGCGGAGGACATGGTCGGCTGGAAGCTCCGCAGGCAGCGGAAGCGCTCGGCCAGGGCGATCAGCCGTACCCCGGTCCCGAGCAGGTGCGCGTCACCGGTGCGACCGCCCCGGTCGAGGTCGGCCAGGCCGAGGGCGAGCAGCAGCGCACCGCAGACCGGGAAGTCCACCAGGGCCCGCTGCGGCTGGGCCTCGGCCCGGGACAGCAGGGTCGTCAGGCGGGCCGGAAGCACTCCGGCGAGCTGCTCGACGAGGTCCGACCGGCCGTGTCGCGCGTGGGCGGCAACGGTGACCGCCTGGATCTCCAGGACCCAGGGTTCCAGGTCGAGTTCGGCGCCGAAGACGGGTTCCCCGGTGCGCTCCAGACGGTCCGCGGCCCGACGCCACAGGCTCAGGCCCCGCTCCGTCTCACCCCTCGCGAGGGCGATCTCGGCCCGCGCCCCGAGATCGGGGGTCAGGAGGTCCGGCGCTTCCTCCGGCCGGTTCAGCACGGCCTGCTCCAGCCAGTGCTCCGCGTCGTCGAGGGCGCCGGTCTGCAGGTGCGCGAGCACCATCCCCCAGCGCAGGCCGATCATGTCGTTCCACTCGCCGAGCTCGTCGAGGACCTGCATGGCCCTCGTCATGTGGCGTATCGCCTCCGCGCCCCGCTCGGCCTGCAGGCACAGTTCACTGATCCGGGACAGGGCCATGATCTGCAGCCACGGGATGGGCCGCCCCTCAAGGGCGCCGAGCAGTCTGCGGGCCGAGGCCATCGCCCGGTCCGGTTCGTACTCGCCCTCCCACACGTAGCTGGCAACGCCCTCGGCGACGCCCGCGAGAAGCGGGTCGTCGCTGTCGCACAGCGCGTTCAGCAGTGTGCGGTCCGGCCCGAACACCTCCGGCGCGGCGCACAGGACGGTCGCGATCGCCCCGACCAGGGTGCCCGGCGGAGCCGGCGGCAGCCGGCGCAGGGCGACCAGGAAACGCAGCGCCCCGCTGCCCACCCCGAGCAGGACGTTGGCGGTGACCAGGGTCGCCGTGGTGCGGACCACCTCGACGTACCCGGGCTCCGGCCGGAAGTGCGAGAGCAGTCGGGCGGTGTCCTCGGCCAGGGCGATCACCCGGGTGTAGTTGGCCTCGGTGGTCCACAGGGTGCCGAGCACGGCGGCGGTCGCCGCGACCGTGGGGCCGTCGTCGCGGGCCAGCCCGAGCCGCAGTGCCCGGACGAGGTTGTCCTGTTCGGCCCTGATCGACTGCCAGGAGGCGAAGGCGTCGGGCCCGAACGGTGCGTCGTGGTACGCGATGCCGAACTCGCGGGCCCAGGCAGTGAACCGCTCCGTCACGCGTTCGCTCTCACCGGCGCCGTCCCGGTGGACCGCGCTGAACTCCCGTACGGTCTCGAGCATCCGGAAGCGGGTGCCGGACGCGGTGTCGGCCGCCTTGAGGAGCGACTGGTCGACCAGGTCCTCCAGGACCTCCAGGACGTCCTCGCCACCGTGCGGGTGTCCGCCCCCGGACGCCGGGGGGCCGGCGAACAGTTCGTGGCCGCCGAGCACGTGCTCGGCCGCGTCCGCCGTGAAACCGCCGGGGAAGACCGAGAGGGCGCGCAGGGCCGCCTGCCCGGCCGGTTCGAGCAGGTTCCAGCTCCAGTCGACGACGGCGTGCAGGGTGCGGTGGCGCTGCGGCGCGTCCCGCGCACCGCCCCGCAGCAGCGCGAACCGGTCCTCCAGCCGCCTGGAGATCTCGGCGACCGACAGGACCCGCACCCGGGCCGCCGCCAGCTCCGTCGCCAGTGGCAGCCCGTCCAGCCGACGGCAGAGCTCCGCAACCTGGCCGGCCGGCAGCTCGACGTCGGAGCGGGCGGCCCGGGCGCGCTGCTCGAACAGCTGGACGGTGGTCGCCGGATCCAACTCCGGCAGCAGGTAGACCGATTCGGAGGAGAGGCCCAGCGGCGCCCGGCTGGTGACCAGCACCCGCAGATCCCGGGTCATCGCCACCAGGGCCCGCACCAGTTCGGCGGCACCGCGGATCACCTGCTCGCAGTTGTCCAGTACCAGCAGGGCGGGCCCGGGGCCGAGGGCGCCCACGATGCCGGTCAGGACGTCCGTCGGGGGGCCGAAGCCGCCCACCGGGGTCCTCCGGCCCTCGGCGACGCCGAGGGCCGAGGCGACCTCGCCCACCACGTCCTCGTCGCCGGTGACACCGGCGAGCGCGACCAGGTGCACCACCCGCTGCTCCGCGTTCAGGCTGACGGCACCGGCGAGCCGGGTCTTGCCGAGCCCGCCGGGGCCCACGATCGAGGTGACCCGGGAGGTCCGCAGCAGACGTTCCACCGCGGCGATGTCGCCGTCGCGCCCGAGCAGCGGATTGGGCTCGTGCGGCACCCCGTGCCGCACCACGGGTGCCTCGCCCCGCAGCAGCTCCTGGTGCAGGGCCCGCAGCGCGGGCCCCGGGTCGGTGCCGAGCTCGTCGCGCAGCGCCCGGCGGTAGCGGTCGTACGTCGCGAGAGCGGTGGACGCCCCTGCGGCGGCAGCCTCGCAGCGGACCAGTTCGAGCAGCAGTTCCTCGTCCCGCGGCAGCGCCCGCACCAGTTCGGCCAGCGGTGCGACGGCCTCCGCCCGGCGACCGGTCCTGGCCAGGCCGAGCGCACGGGCCCGCACCAGTGACCGGTACGTCGTCGCCCGCTCGGCCCGCAGCACGGACACCGGGTCGTCGAGCACCACGTCCTCGGCTCCGGCGCCGTCACCCGCCCAGAGTTCGAGCCCCGCCTCGGCCTCGGCCAGCGCCCCCGCGTGGTCCCCAGCCCGTGACTTCTCCGCGCTCGCGGCGGCGTGCAGCAGGACGGCGGAGGCGTCGACCCGCTCCTCGCCGAGCGCGAGCCGGTACCCGGTGGACGTGCTGACGATGACCCCGGGGCCCAGCCGCGTCCGGGCCCGCGAGACCAGGATCTGCAGCGCCTTGGCCGGGTTCTCCGGCTGCTCGTCCGGCCACAGCCCGTCGACCAGCCGCCCGGTGCTGCACCCTGTGCGCAGCTCGCCGCAGAGCAGTGCGAGCAGCCCGCGCAGGCGGGGGGCGGTGATCTCCTGCCCCCGGTAGGACACCGTCGACAGGGTGGTCAGCTCGATGGTCACCGGAGCAGGTTAACCACCGGCACCCGGCCGGCCACAGGCCACTGCCACCGTCACGGCCGCCCCGGACCTCCCCTGACACCCACTCAATCCGTCCGGCACCGCCGCGAACCCGGGAAATCCGACGATGCACCAGACCGACGAGCCGGCCCGGGCGGACACCCTCCGGCCGGGCCCCCGGACTCTCGCCCCGGGCAGTCGCCCCGGACGACGCGACCGGGCGCAGCCACCGGAACGGCCTTGCGGCGGTACCCGGAACGGCTTTCCGGCAGCACCAGCTCCGGACGAACGACGACAGCGGGCTCGGGCGCTCCGCCCGGACCCGCCGCCCCACCGCCGACAACAGGCTGCCCGGCGCTCAGCTCCTCGCCTCGTAGATGATGTTGAACGGCGTCTCCGCCGCCCGCCGGAACCGCCCGAAGCCGGCCTCGTCCGCCACCTCCCTGGTCCGCGCCTCGCCGGCCTGCGCACCCATCGCCCGGCCGACCTCCTGGGACTGCGAGGCGGGGACGCAGATCAGCGAGGACGCGGCGTAGAAGGCCCGGCCGAGCGGGTTGAGGTTCTCCGCGACGTCGTCCTGGGAGAACGGTTCGACCAGCATCACGGCACCGTCCGGGGCCAGTTGCTCGCGGGTGTGCGCCAGCACGCCGACCGGGTCCCCCATGTCGTGCAGGCAGTCGAAGTACGCCACCAGGTCGTACGGGCCGCCGCCGAAGTCCTTGCCACCCGCGACCTCGAACGTCACCCGCTCCCCCAGACCGCCCTCGGCGGCCAGCCCGCGGGCCGTCTCGATCGACGACACGTGGTAGTCGAAGCCGCTGAACCGCGAGGCCGGGAACGCGTTCGCCATCAGCAGGGTCGAGTGCCCGAGACCGCAGCCGACGTCGGCGGCCTTCCCGCCGGCCTTGAGCCTGTCCACCACGCCGTCCAGGGCGGGCAGCCACTCGGCCACCAGGTGCAGCGCGTAGCCGGGGCGGAAGAACCGGGCCGTGCCCGCGAACAGGTCCTGGTGGTGCTCGTGCCAACCCACCCCGTGACCGCTCAGGAAGGCGCGTTCGAGCCGGTCCCGGGCCTCCGGCCGAGCAGCCGCCGCGAAGGCCTGGAATCCGCCCAGTACGCAGACCGGGCTGTCCTCGTCCGCGAAGGCCGCAACCTGCTCGGGAGAGAGCCGGAAGCGCCCTTCACCGGTGTACGTCACGTACCCGCTGGCGGCCATCGCCGACAGCCACTCGCGGACGTTGCGTTCGACCGTCGCGGTACGTTTCCCGAGCTCCGCCGAGGTGACGGGCTCGCCGTCGGCCATCGCCCGGAACAGCCCGAGCCGCTCCCCGATCGTCAGCAGCGGCGCCAGCGCGACCGCCCCGAGATCCGTGACCACCCTCGCCATCAGCTCGTCGAGCGCACCCTCGTCCAGCGCGCCCGGGTCCACAGCCATCGGACGACTCCCTCTTCCTGCCTGTCCTCCGCCTGCGCCGCCTCGGCCTGCGTGCCCACCGTCCGGGCCGACCCGTCGCCGACTGCGGCCGCTGCTCGGCTTCGACCACTGGCCGGCGGCGGCCGCTGCTGCTCGGCTGTTCCCGCCGCGCGTCCTATCCCACCGCGCCTCCTACCAGCTCTCGTCCCGGACGATGTCCAGGTTCACGAAGCGCGGCTCGCCGACGCAGAGGCCGCGCAGCTCCTCGGCGATGTGCTGGGTCTCCGGGAGGCCGCTGTTGGCCATGGCCTTCTCGTAGCTGGGGAACTCGACGATGTTCACGAAGTGCGACGGCTTGTCACGGTCCTGACCGAGCATCTCGTGGGTTGCGGTGCGCTTGCCCTCGGTGGCCTCCAACCACTCGTCCATCAGATGGTCCACCCGGGCCTTCTGCGTGGTCTCGTACTCGATGAGCTGGAGAAATGTCATCGTGCTCACCCTCTTCGGTGGAGATGTGCCCAGCATCCCGCCGCCACCGGTCGGCCACCACCCGGACGGACCCATGGCCCCCACCCCCTTCCGTGCCCCCCGCCGCCCCCGAGTGCCGCTGCCCCGGGTGCCGCTGCCCGGCTACGGCTGACCGGGCTCCTTGGACATGGGCAGGTACTGCTCACCGAGGCGCCAGAACAGCCGGTTGCCGAGACAGTCGTCGAGGTACGGCACCCCGACCGTGTAACCCGATCCCGGAGCGTCCCCGATCATCCGGGCGGCCAGCGAGTGGTGCGTGGCCTTCCAGTGCTGGTGGCTGTGTTCCAGACGCGCCAGAGCGGCATCGAGGGCCGCCCACTGGCGCGGTGTGCAGGCCCGCGACTCGCGAGCGGAGAGATAGGCGAGCGTGATGCTGTCCGGGTCGGCAGCAGCCTGCTCGGCGACCGAGGGCACGCTGTCGAAGGCGGGTGAGAGCCGGCGGTCCTCGCGGGGGCTCCCGCAGAGGCACTCGAAGCGCTTGTACTGCTCGGACTGGATGGCGCTCGACCCCTCGGTGTACTCCCTGAACCGGCGGAACGCACCGATGCTCATGGTGGCCAGCAGACTGAACAGCAGACTCGCCCGGTCCAGTTGCTCGGCAGCCCCGGTCAGCGCCGCGACGGCGCCTTCCGGGTGCCCGCGCCGGAGCAGATCGCGGGCTTCCCTGGTGCCGCTCACCAGGGCGGTGAACACCGTCTCGTAACTCTGCAGGACCCGGAGGAACAGGTACTCGTCGTGCAGCACGTAGACCGGCTGCATGCTGAGCTCGATCCGCTGGGCCACCACCGGGTCCACCGACGGCGCCAGCGATTCGAGCGCCTTCTCCAGCTCCGGGACATCCGGCCCGTCCGCGTGGCTGAGCCGGTCGACGTCCAGGTCTTCGGTCCCGGCCGGCGCGTACCCGTTCAGCAGCCGCAGACCGTACCGGAGCCGCTTGTGCCGCACGGCGGCATCCGGACGTTCCTCGGGCAGAGTGGCCGGGCCGTCACGGTCTGCGGCGAGCTCGTACCGCAGCGCGTCGGCGACCAGCAGGCCGACCAGTTCGGTGACGGCGATCCGGGGCCGGGGCGGACGGACGAGATCCTCCAGCAGCGGCAGGCACAGGTAGCTGCGGTAGCCGTAGCGGCCGTCCTTCTTGTCCAGCGCACAGTCGAGGAACGCCCGGAGCACTGCCGCGCCGTCCGGGCAGACCACGCGGGCCCGGTCCAGCACGGCCGACAGCGACCCCGGGAGGAAGTGCTTGCCCGTGGTCTGGATCGCGCGCAGGGCGGCGTCGAACGGGAACAGCTCGGGCTCGGCGTCGCGGAGCCAGCCGTTCACAGCCGCAAGAGCACCGTCGACCGGAGTGTCACGTGTCATCGGGCTCAGACTCCCGGCAGCTCGGACGGTCAGCGCGCCGGGCGGTACGAAAGGGTGACGTCCGGGGCGGCGCCGAGTGGCCGACCGAACGGAAGCCGCCCACCGTGCTTGGCTGCGCGCATGCGCGACAGGGCCGAGAGTGCCGGCAGTGCCGACTGGAACGGCAGCACCGACAGGAATGACGTAGCCGACGAGGCCGCCGTAGGAGATACGGCCGACGGGAGCGGCCGGTACGGCGGGAGCCGCGGGGGCAGCGGGGAGCGCGGGCCGTTGCTGCTCTTCGCGAACTTCGTCTCCGACGTGGTCTGCGGCCGGGAGCCCGCCGAACTGAACCTGCACGGGATGGTGCAGTCCTCCCGGAAGGTGTGGCTTGCACGTCCGGGCGACATTCTGGTGGCGCAGTTCCCGGTGAGCCGGGAATTCCGGCGCTACGTCGGCGGCTTGCTGGGCATGGCGCCCGAGTCGGTCGCCGTGGTCACCACCGAACCCGATCCGACGCTGCCGCTGGCCGAGACGGTCGAACAGACTCCCGGGCTGACCGGCCGGCTGCGCGCCCTGGTCGCCGAGCGCCCCGGCATCGAGCTGCTGCCCATCGTGCTGGACCGGTCGACGGTCCGGCTCGCCGCCGAACTCGGCGTACCGGTGTCCGGGTACGGGAACCGGCACCCGGGAAGCGGGGGCACCGGTCCTGAAGCCGTACCCGAGAGCGCACTTGAGGCAGTCGACCGGCTCAACACCAAGAGCGGCTTCCGGGAGACCGCGCAGAAACTGCACATCCGGGTACCGGCGGGCCGCGCGTGCCGGGACTGGCCCGACGTCGTCGTCGGCACCCGCGAACTGCTGGAACGGTACCGACAGGTCCTGGTGAAGCCCGCCAGGGCGGCCGGGGGCGACGGCCTTCGGATCCTCACCCGCGCGGACCTGCCGGACCTGGCGCAGCATCAGGACGCCCTGCGGAACCAGCCCGAAGGGTGGGTGGTGGAGGAGTACGTCCCGTTCGTCCGCGACGTCAGCGTGCAGATGGAAGTGGGCCCGACGGGCGCCGCCGTCGTCTACTGCGGAGAGATGCGGACCCGGAACTGCAGCTACCACGGCTTCGCCTCGCCCCTGCCCGAACAGGAACGCGGGCGTGGGCGCGGGGGCGAAAACGGGGGCGAAACCGGGTGCGGGGGAGCGGACGGGCGCGAAGGCGGATATGGACGCGGCGCCGGGGTGCACCGGGAGCTGGAGAGCGCCGGGCTGGCGCTCGGCGGCCATCTCGCCGAGTGCGGCTACCGGGGCCGGTTCAGCATCGACGCCGGGGTCACCGAGGACTCGGCGGTCTATGCGGTGGAGAGCAACGTCCGCCGCACCGCCACCAGTACCCGGCAGGCCATGGTGCGACGACTGGCGGCGATGAGCGGCCGGACCGACCGCGCCTGGCTGGCCGATACCCGGACCGGCCCGCACGCCACCGACCTGACGGCCGTACAGGCACTGCTGCAGGGGACGGCACTGGCCTACTCCCACCAGCGGGGCGAAGGCGTGGTGCTGACCGTCGAGTCCCTTGTCCCCGACACCGGTTGGCACTACACAGCGATCGCAGCCGACCTCGGGCGCGCGACCGAACTCGAACGATCCCTGCACGCGGCACTCGATGCCGCGCTCGGCCCCGCCTGAGACCGAGGCAGGCTGTCGGCAGAGACCAAGCCTGTGCGGGGCGGCACCCGAGTGCGATCCGGTTGCGATCCGACTGCTCAATGCGCCACGCTCCATCGACGCTCGGGTGCTTAGCGACCGGCGGCTGCCTGGGATCGGAGACCGGCGGTGGTGCCGTGCTGTGCGCCCGGCACCACGAAGCCCGATTCGTAGGCCAGGATCACCGCGTGAGTCCGGTTCTGGGCCTGCAACTTGATCAGTACGTTGCCCACGTGGGTCTTGACCGTCTCCAGGCTGACGACCAGTTGGGCCGCGATGTCCGGATTGGACAGACCGCCGGCCATCAGACGCAGGATCTCGCTCTCCCGACCGGTGAGTCCGAATGCGGCTGGGGAGACGGCCTTCGGTCCCACGGGCCGTGCCGCGACCAGTCTCCGTACGGCGTCGGGGAAGAGAAGGGAGTCCCCGGTGGCCACCGTCCTCACGGCCTGGGCTATCTGCTGGATCGGCGACCGTTTGAGGACGAATCCACTGGCCCCCACCCGGAGCGCGTCATAGACGTAGTCGTCGTTCTCGAACGTCGTGATCACCACCACCTTCGGAGGAGCCGACAGTTCGGACAGCAGCAGCCTGGTGGCCTCGATCCCGTTCACCTCGGGCATGCGGACGTCCATCAGGACGACATCGGGTCGAAGGCTGCGCACCTGGCCCAGCACCTCGGCACCGTCCGTCGCCTCGCCGACGACCGTCAGGCCCGGCTGGACCGACAGCAGGGTGCGCAGACCGCTACGGGTCACCTCCTCGTCGTCAGCGATGAGCAGGGAGACTGACCGCTCGGCGGTCGACGCGGCGACCGGGTCGGCCGTCATGCGGCCAACCGTAGCGGGACTCGTACGACCAACTTCCAGCAGCCGCCACCGACGAGGCGCGGCATGGTCGTCTCCGGTCGGTCCGGATCGGTGGCCGCCGGACCGGCCACGACCTCTCCACGTAGCAGTCGGACCCGTTCGGTGACTCCGACGAGGCCGCGTCCGCCCCCCGTTCGGGTGGCGGCGGAGTGTCTGCCACTGATCGCGTTGACGACCACGATCTCCAGCCACGCAATATCGGCGCTGACTGTCACCGCGACCGGCACCGCCTGGTCGCCGTGCCGCATCGCATTGGTCAGCCCCTCCTGGACGATCCGGTACGCCTCCCGGGAGACCGTGGTCGGCACGTGGGTGAGGTCGCCGACGATGTCGACCTGCAGCTCGGTACCCGCCTGCCGGATCCGCTCGAACAGGTCGTTCACATTGGCAAGGGTGCGCTCGGGGGCAGTGGCTGACGCCTCCTCACGAAGTGTGCCGAGGACGTGGTCGAGGTCGTCCAGTGCACTGCGCGAGGACTCCTCGATGCTTCGCAGCGCGCGACGGGCCGCGTCCGGATCCGCTTCGAGCAGCTCTCCGGCCACTGCCGCCTGGATGGTGGAGGCGGTCAGCGTGTGGCCGATGGAGTCGTGCAACTCCTGGGCCAGCCGGTTGCGTTGCGCCAGTATGAGCTGCCTCTCCTCCAGCTCGGCCAGACGTTCTGCGGCAGAGTGCCCCAGCAGGCGCTGGGCCATCACTCGCAGGAAGGCCGTTGCGGCGGCGCAGGTCTGGACGGACACGACCAGGGCGGCGGCCGCCGCCGGCCACACCCAGGCGCCGCGCCAGCCCGGCACGATGTCGACGGACAGACCGAAGCACGCGATCCGGTCACCGCCGGAGAGCCATGTCGCGGGCAGCACCAGGCCCGCCATCAGGAGCAGCAGGACCAGCCCGGTCGACAGGCCGCCGAGCCCGACGTGCAGTTGGAGCCAGACAGAGGTGCGCAACCGGGTCGACCACCGGGACAGCGGGTGCTTCGCGGGCTCCGGCAACTCCGCCCCCAGGAGACGGTTGGCCAGGGAGACCGAGATGAGCCGGGTGGCCCTCGGGAGCCCGAGGAGAACGATCAAAGCGACCATCGCAGCCGCGAAGAGTGCCGTGCGCAGTGATGCCGAGGGCACTTCCCACAGCCCTACGGGCACGAGAGCGAAGGGGAGGAGGAACACGTTCATGGCGGCACCGGTGAACGCGAATACCGCACCCGAGTAGGTACTTCTGCGGCAGAGCGGCTGAATCGTCCTGTGCATGGCGGTCAGTATCGCAGCGGTCTCGCAGGGCCCACCTCCCCCGAAAGAGCCAGGTTTTCCCTCCCGAAATCGAGGGAGGGAAGGTTCCCTCACCCCGGGGATGCGCAGGCGGCACCGGGCCCGCGATCGTTTGACCATCGTTCAGAAGTCCGATGGGAGAAGGCAGTGAGCACCAGAAGCAGGGGAACGGCGACATTTCTGGCCATCAGCTTTGCGGGCGCCTGGGGGTGGATGCTCGCGGCCCGGTTCGGCCTGGGCATGTCGTTGGTGAATCCTCTCACGCAGCTTCCCTTCGCGTTCATGCCCGCAGCGGCCGCAGTGATCGTGCGGCGATGGGTCACCCGGGAGGGCTTCGGTGACGCCGGCCTGGCCCTGCACCTGAAGTCCGCCTGGCGCTGCTACCTGGGCGCCTGGCTGGGCCCGCTGCTGCTCACCGGCGCCACCTGCGGCCTGGCCGCCCTGCTGGGGCTCTGGCGACCCGACTTCTCCCCGCTCTCGACACTCGTCCCCGGTCTGCCCGGCTGGGCGTTCCTGCTCCTGCTGATGGCGGTACCGGTGGTTCTCACTCCGCTGTACTGGGGCGAGGAATTCGGGTGGACCGGCTATCTGCGCCCACGGGTGCTACCCGGTCGGCCGACCCTGTCCATGATGGTCACCGGCCTCATCTGGGCGGTCTGGCACTATCCGCTGGCATTTCTCGGATACATCGAATTCCCGCATCCGGCAGTTGGTTTGGCCGCCTGGACGACCTCCATGCTGTTCCAGGAATTCCTCCTGGCCTGGCTGCGGACCCGCAGCCGGAGCATCTGGCCCGCGAGCCTTGCGCACGCCGGGAACAATATGGTCCTGTCCCTCCTCGTCGGGCTGCTGCTGGGAGGAAGCGGGCTCGATGCGCTGGCCCTCACCCTGCTTCCGATACCCGGCATGGCGCTGACGGTCGTCTGGCTCCTCCGCAGCGGCCGGCGGAGCCGACCCGGCCGGCTCGCCGATGTGGCGATCAGCCGCTGACGGACGGTTCGGAGATCAGGCGGCGGTAGGTGCCGAACGCGGCACGGCGTGCGCGGTCCGGGCAGCGCCGTGCCGGGGCCTGCTCAGCGCGCCCGACTCCAACCGGAGCACGTCCGACGACACCACCGCTACGGCGCCGCCGGCATCGTCGGAGTCGGCCCCGGTCGGCTCACCTCTCCGCCACGACGCCTGCCAGGTCGCCGAGTTCGGAGCGCGAGGCGACCCCGAGCTTCGGGTACGCCTTGTAGAGGTGGTGACCGACCGTGCGCGGGCTGAGGAAGAGCTGAGCGGCAATGTCCCGGTTGGTGAGGCCCTGCGCAGCGAGGCGGACGATCTGCAACTCCTGCGGGGTGAGGGCGGCAAGTGGCCCGGCGACCGGCCCGGCGGGTGCGGCGGACCCGGTGGCGGTCAGCTCCGTGCGGGCGCGGTCCGCCCAGGGGGTGGCGCCGAGCCGCTCGAAGGTCTCCAACGCCGTGGCGAGTTGGGACCGGGCATCGGTCCGCCGCCGTTCCCGGCGCAGCCACTCACCGAACAGCAGAGCGGTCCGCGCCTGTTCGAACGGGCGGTGGTCCTGCTGGTGCAGATCGAGGGCGGCCCGGTACGCCGACTCCGCCAGCTCCTGTGGCCCGAGCAGCGCCTGGCAGCGCAGCAGCAGCGCCGACGTCCAGGGCTGTCCGGCGACGGCCGCCCAGCGCGCGAAGCGCTCGTACGACTCGGTCGCCCGCTCCGGCTCGCCCAGTCGGACGGCCGCCTCGACCAGATCGGGTACCGCCCGGGTGGCCGAGACATGGTGTCGGCACTGCCCGCCGGTGAGCCGCTGCAACCGGTCGGCGGCCAACCCGGCCCGCCCCTGCCCCAGGTCGAGCAACCCAAGTGCCCACTGCGCCCAGGGGTGTCCGGCCGCCGGTGCGGCGCCGGGGCCGTCCAGTGCGGCCGCAGCCAGCTCGGTGCAGGCCCCTTCGGCACCGGTGAGCGCCGCCAAGTAGGACAGCAGGCTCCGCAGTTGGCTCACCCACTGGCGCTGAGCCGTGTCGATCGCCAGCTCCAGCGCCTCGGTGGCGGCGACCTCGGCATCCCGGTGGCGGCCGTGGAAGAGCTCGGCCTCCGCGAGGAAGTACAGCAGGGTCGGCAGCTGGCCTATCGCCCCCTCGGCCCGGGCCTCGGCCACCAGATCGGCGGCGAGTCGGTACGTCTCCGCGTCCCGCCCGAGGATCAGGGTGGCTCCGCAGACCTGCACCAGGTCCCGGACGGTGTCGGCGCCCGCGCCACGGGCTGCGGCCACGGTCTCACCGACCGGCGGGAGATCCGGGGCCGGCCTGCCGATCACCGGCAGCGCGGCGGCGAGCAGGTAGTGGGCCACCGGCCCGACCGGGTCCCCGGGCGGCAGCTCCAGCGCCGCCAGACGGTCGAGTACGGCACCCAGCTGCTCCTCCCCCAGGTACCAGGCCGCGTGGAACGCCTGGAACAGCATCCGGGCGGCGTGCGGTGCGTCGATCTCGGAGGTGGCGGCCCCCATCAGGAGCTCATAGGCGGCCGGGTAGGCGCCGCGCCAGAACTTCGCGGTCGCCCGGACGTGCTCCAGGAGCGCCACCGCAAGAGGCCGCCCTTGGCCGGCGAGGTGGGGGAGGTCGTCCACTCGGGCCAGCGCACGCTCGGCCAGCGCCGTAGCCCGGTCCAACTCGCCTGCATCGGTGGCGGATTCGGCAGCCAGCACGAGACGACGGGTGGCCCCGAACCTGTCCGGCGTCAGCCGGGCGGCCCGCTCGTACGCCGAGGCCGCGCCACTCGGGCCGCCCCGGGCGCCGGACCGTACGGCCGTGCGCTCCAGCGCGTCGGCCAGGTCGGCATCGGGTCCCGTGGCGGCGAGCGCGAGGTGCCAGGTCCGGCGATCGCCCTCGCCCAGGGCCTCGCCGACGGCCCGGTGCGCGGCCAACCGCTGCATCAGCGGGGCACGTTGCAGAATCGCGGCGCGGATCAACGGATGCCGGAATGCAAGCCGTTCCTCGGCCGAGAGCCGGATCAGCCCTCGCTGCTCGGCCGGGGGGAGGCTGTCGGGGCCGGCGCCGAGCGCGGCTGCGGCCGACAGCACGACACGCAGGTCCCCGGCCTCCTCGGCGGCGGCGACCAGCAGCAGCGTCTGGGCGGCGGCGGGAAGCCTGGACACCTGCCCGTGGAAGGCGAGTTGGAGACGACTGGTGAGCGGCACCACACCGACTGCACCGGACTGTTCACCGGCGAGCGCGGCGGGCAGCTCGGTGAGCGCCAGCGGATTGCCACGCGCCTCGGCAAGGACGCGCCGGTGCACGGCCGCGATCCGGACGGCCTCCCTGCTCTCCCCGCCCTCCCCCACAGCACCGACATCCACAGCACCGGCACCCGCACCCGCACCCGCACCCGCACCCGCGATCAGGCTCGTCGGCAGCGCGGCGAGCAGCGCCGATGCGGCGGAGGGGGACAGCGCGGCGAGCGGAAGCTCGGGCAACCCGGTTGTAGGGAAGGAGCCTTCACCGTCGCGGGCAGCGAAGAGCAGGACGACGCCTTCGGTCCGCAGACGTCGGGCGGCGAGCAGCAGCGCCTCGGCCGAGGCGCGGTCCAGCCACTGGGCGTCGTCGACCAGACACAACAGCGGCCCGTCCGTGGCGAGTTCGGCGAGCAGGGCGAGGGTGGCGAGACCGGCGAGGAGCCGGTCGACCGTACGGACGGCCGGCCCGGGCGGAGCTGCGGCGGGGGCGACCACAGCCTCGCCCCCATCGTCGACCAACCCGAACGCCGCTTCCAGCGAACGGCGTTGCGGCGCGGTGAGCGCCGCGAGCCGGTCGAGCCCCGGCGCCAGGAGAAGACTGAGCCCGGCAAACGGCAGATCCGCCTCGTACTCGACCCCGGCGGCCCGGATCACCCGGAACGACACCGACTCGACCGCCGCCGCAGCAGACCCTGCACTCGTACCCGTACCCGTACCCGTACTCGCGCCCGCTGCCGCACCCGCCAGCGCCGCACGTTCCGCGTAGTCCAGCAACGCGCTCTTGCCGATGCCCGGTTCACCCCGCAGCACCAGGACCCCGCTGCGGCCCACCCTCGCCTCGTCGAGCAGTCGGTCGATGGCCGCCTGCTCCTCCACCCTCCCGTACAGCATGACGTGCACCCTACCCACGCCCCTGCCGGTACCGGCCGCCGCAGTGACCTATGGCTGACTGATTCGCCACCACCCCGCCCCGCCGTACCTTCGTGCCATCGACGGAACGCACCGCCGGAAGCACCAACAGAAGCACCAACCAGAACACCTCGAAGACACGGACGAACTCTCCGAAGGAGCAGGGACATGACCGACCTCCAGCAGGTTGCCGAGCGCTACATCGCCGTCTGGAACGAGAACGACCAGCCCGCCCGCCGCAAGCTCATCGACGAGCTGTGGGCCGAGGGCGGCCGCTACACCGACCCGCTGGTGGACGCCCAGGGGCGGGAGGCGATCGACGCGACCATCGGTGCGGCCCAGGCACAGTTCCCGGGGCTGGTCTTCACCCTCGGTCCGGTGGACGCCCACCACCACCTGGCCCGTTTCACCTGGGACCTCGGCCCGGCCGGGGGCGAGGCCCTGGTGGTCGGCTTCGACGTCGTCGCCGTGGACGAGGACGGTCGGCTCGCCTCGGTCCTCGGCTTCCTCGACAAGGTCCCGGCCGCCTGACCGACTCCGCGCCGCGCACCCCGGACCGGCCCCGCAGCTCCGGCATCCCCCGCCTCCCCCCACCTTCCTCTCCCGCCTTCCCCACCCCCGCACCGCGCGCCTGCTGCCCGGGCCACCGCCCTGTCGGACCTCCGGCGGGGCGGCAGCCGGGACGGAACCCGCGGAGCACCGGGAGTCGAGCCGCGGCATTCCGCCGACGCCCCGCATCGGGTTGGATGGGGGGATGAGTGAGCAGCAGAGCGCGGTACCGGCATGGGAGCAGCGATTCCGGGCAGCGCGGGTCACGCTGCCGGAGTGGGCCGAGGACGCCCCCGAGCGGGCCCTGTACGTGTCCAACGCCACCGGCACCTACGAGGTCTACGCCTGGGACCGGTCGACCGGCGGGCACCGGCAGGTCACCGACCGCCCGAACGGGACCACGGACGCCGAGCTGAGCCCGGACGGCGAGTGGATCTGGTGGTTCGACGACACCGACGGTGACGAGTTCGGCATCTGGCGTCGCCAGCCCTTCGCCGCCGGTCCGGTCGCGCACCCGACCGACGGCACCGAGTCCGCCGAGCACACCCGGAACGCCCGGAACACCCGACCCGCCGAGCACACCGGGAGGGCCGAAGGCGCGGCCGGCCGCGACGAGGAGGCCGTCCCGGGCGTGCCCGCCGCGTACTCGGCGGGCCTGGCGATCGGCCGCGACGGCACGGTGGTGGTCGGTACCTCCACCGACGACGACGGCACCACCCTCCACCTGCGCCGCCCCGGCAGCACCACGGTCGAGACGCTCTACCACCACGCCGAGTACGGCGGCGTCGGTGATCTCTCGTACGACTCCGCGCTGTTGGCCATCGACCACACCGAACACGGTGACGCGATGCACTCCGCGATCCGGGTGGTCCGCGTCTCCGACGGCTCCACCGTCGCCGAGCTGGACGAGGTGACCGGTCGTCAGAATCCTTGCGGGCTGGCCTGCCTGGGCTTCGCTCCGGTCGACGGCGACACCCGGCTGCTCGTCGCCCACCAGCGGCGGGGCCGCTGGGAGCCGATGATCTGGGACGTCGCCACCGGCACGGAGACCGAACTGCTGCTCCGCGACGACCGGGGCCGCGAGTTCCCCGGCGACCTCTCCGCACAGTGGCGTCCGGAGGCCCGCGCGCTGCTGGTCGAGCACGAGTACGAGGCGCGCAGCGAGCTGTTCTCGTACGACCTGGAGAAGGGCGAGCTGGTCCGCCTGGACACCCCGCGTGGCACGGTGTCCGGCGCGACGGCCCGGCCGGACGGGACGGTGGAGTTCCTCTGGTCCTCCGCCGCCGAGCCGTCCGCCGTGCGATCCACCGCCGGGACGGTGGTGCTGCGCGCGGCCGGACCGGTACCGCCGAGGTCGGTCCCGGTCGAGGACGTCTGGGTCGAGGGGCCCGGCGGCCGGGTGCACGCACTGGTCCAGCGGCCGGAGGGGGAGGGCCCGTTCCCGACCGTCTTCGAGGTCCACGGCGGCCCGACCCACCACGACAGCGACTCCTTCGCCGCCGGCCCGGCCGCCTGGCTGGACCACGGCTTCGCGGTCGTCCGGGTCAACTACCGCGGCTCCACCGGCTACGGCCAGGCCTGGACGGACGCACTGCGCGAGCGGGTCGGCCTGATCGAGCTGGAGGACATCGGCGCCGTCCGCGACTGGGCCGTGGAGTCCGGACTCGCCGACCCGTCGAAGCTGGTGCTCTCCGGCGGCTCCTGGGGCGGCTACCTGACCCTGCTCGGGCTCGGCACCCAGCCGGACAGCTGGGCGCTCGGCCTGGCCGTCGTCCCGGTCGCCGATTACCTGGTCGCCTACGCCGACGAGATGGAGGCGCTCAAGTCAATGGACCGGACGCTCTTCGGCGGCACCCCGGAAGAGGTCCCGGACCGCTGGCACGCCTCCTCCCCGCTGACGTACGTCGAGCAGGTCAAGGCACCCGTGTACATCAGCGCCGGGCTCAACGACCCGCGCTGCCCGATCCGCCAGATCGAGAACTACGTCGAGCGGCTGGAGGCTCTCGGCAAGGTGCACGAGGTCTACCGCTACGACGCCGGGCACGGCTCGCTGGTGGTCGAGGAGCGGATCAAGCAGCTCCGGCTGGAGATCGACTTCGTCCGGCGGCACCTGCCCGGCCAGGACGGTTCGGGCCGGTAGCCCCTGTTCGGTCCCCCGGGCGTCCGCCGGCCCGGGGGACGCCCGCCGGACACCCCCGGCCAGGAACAGCACTCCCGGAAAACTCCCGGCGGTCCCGGGCACCGCTCAAGCCCCCCCGGGGAAAGACCGGGTCCTCCCCGGAAACCGCTCAGTCCAGGACCGGGTCGAGGCCGAGGGCCCGGTCCTGGAGCATCTCCGCCTCCCGGCGCACCAGGCGGAACCACATGAAGACGACGAACCCCGCGAAGACGAACCACTCCAACGTGTAGCCGAGGTTCTGGAAGGCCCGCAGGCTGAGCCCGTTCCCGCCCTGCGGCTGCACGGTGGGAACGGCGGTGAGCCCGTCCGACGCGGCGTCGGCGGCCACCCAGCCGTCATACGTGCGGTACGGCAGCACGTTGACCAGAGTCGCCGGGCTGATCGTGCCCAGCTGGCCGGTGGGCAGTCCGCCGGCCACCGCGCCGCCGCTGCCGCTGCTCTCCGGCGCCTGGAGCCGACCGCTCACGGTCACCTGACCGGACGGCGCGGCGGGCACCCGGGCCGCCGCACCGCTCCCCGCGCCTCCCGCGCCCGCCGCCTCCGGCGCCCCGGGCACCCAGCCGCGGACGACGGCCGCGGCCGGCCCGTCGGCGGTGCGCAGCGGGGTGAGCACGTAGTAGCCGTTCCGGCCGTCCACCGTGCGGTCGGGTACCAGCAGTTGGTGCGCGGAGTCGTAGCTGCCGGTGACGGTGACCTCGCGGCCGACCGTGTCGGTACCGACCTCGGCCGCACCACCCTTCAGCACGGAGGCCAGCGGGACAGCCGCCTCCGGGGCCTTCGCCGAGCTGCCGGTGTTCGTGTGGGAGGAGGCCCGGTCCTCGAAGCGCCCGAGCTGCCAGGAGCCGAGCCAGAGGCAGACCGCGATGGCCAGCAGGGCCACCACGGTGCCGCCCAGCCAGCGCGAAGTCAGGAGAAACCGGTACACGCCCACCACGGTAACCATTCCTCACACCCACCGGTTCCCCCGGGGGTCGCCGCGCCCGGCTCGACGCCCACCGTGAGCATCGCGACCACTGCACCGCGCGGACGCCGCACTGCCGGCGGAACGACGGACCGCGGCCCGCCCCTCATCCCGCCGGATCGCCGACCCGTCCGGCCCGCCGACCCCGCCGGCCGCCTACTTCCCGTTGGCCACCACGGTCGGAGTGCCGGAGGGCGGCGCCGGGGTCGCTGCCGGAACCGCCTCGGGGGCGGAGCGGTAGACCGTACCGGCGCAGGCGCCGCTGACCTGGGCGGTCGCAGCAGCGGGACCGCCGGACTGCGGGGTGTGCTCCAGTGTGATGCTCGCGGGCGTGCTGGGCGGCGGGGAACTGCTCGGGCTCGGCCCGGTGCCGGGGGAGGACGGCGCTCCGGGTGAGGCATCGGCAGCGGGTGCGGCTGCTGGGGCAGCGGCGGCGGTCTGCGGGGCGGGTGCGGCCGGGCTGCTGCCTCCCCCGGTGTTCGGGCACGGCGTGTCCGGCACCCAGCCGAACCGGACCTGGTACCCCGCCTTCGGCGGCAGCACCAACGGTCCGGACGCCGGGACCGGGTCGGGCAGCCCGACCGCCGGGTCACCGGCCAGGTGGTCGACGACCTTGACCTTCGCCGGGTCGGCGCCCTGCACCGAGCTGACCGCCACCGTCCCGGGGCCGGTCAGCTCACAGCTCCGCCCGGAGGTGTTGAGCACGGTGAACCAGCCGTACACCTTTCCGTTCGAGTCTGCGGCGGCGAGGTAGGAGCTGCCCGCACCGAGGTCGGCCCGTACGCAGGCGGGGAGCGGCACGGTACCGGCCGGGCTGCCGTCCACCCCGGCGGTGGGGCTGGCGGCCTCGGAGCTGGCCTCGGCCCCGGGCGACGCCGTGCCCGACTGGTCGGCCGAGCCGGTCGGCCTCGGCAGGTGGGAACGGCCCGCCGTGCTGTCCTCGGACGGTGAGGCCGGGCTACGCCCGTCGGTGTCCGCGAGGGTGCGGCCGGTGGCGGGGCCGTCGGAGAGGTCGAAGTGCTGGACGCCCTTGATGGTCGGCACGGCGGCGACGACGAGCAGCGCGGCGGCCACCGTACCGGTCCAGACGTTGCGGTGCCGGGCGCGTCGGCGCGGGACCGCCTGCCGGATGCGCAGCAGCGCGGCCGGATCCGGCTGGACCTCGGTGACGGACTGGTGGAGCAGCTCGCGGAGCCGTCGTTCCATCAACTCCTCGTCCGATTCGGCCGAAATCCGCCCCGGGCCGACCGCACCCCGCGTCGATCCGACCGCACCGTGCCCCGAACCGGACCCGCCCTCCGCCGAACCGGACCCGCCCTGCGCCGAACCGGACCCGCCCTGCCCGGACCCGCCCTGCCCGGACCCGCCGTCCGGCGAACCGGACCCGCCGAGGCCGAAGGACTCGGTTCCCCCTCCACCCGGCGCCCGCCGAGCACCGGTCACCGGCGGCTCGCAGCAGGGCTCCGGCTGCGCTGACTCCCGCTCAACCAGCCGCAGCCCCTCCGGCTCGCCCGCCCCCTGCGGGCTCTGCGGGTCCTGCTCGCCGCCGGTCATCCTCTCGTCAGTCATCCTCGGCCTCCATCAGGACTCGCAGGGCGGCCAGGCCGCGCGATCCGTACGCCTTCACCGAGCCGAGGGAGATCCCCAGCGCGTCGGCGACCTGCACCTCCGTCATGTCCGCGTAGTAGCGCAGGACGAGCACCTCCCGCTGACGGCGTTGCAACCCCCGTAGCGCGGTCTTCAGCTGGTCGCGCTCCAGCGCATCGTAAGCGCCTTCTTCTGCACTGGCCATGTCAGGCATCGGCTTGGGCAGCAGCCGCAGGCCGAGGATGCGCCGACGCAGCGTCGAACGGGAGAGGTTGACGACGGTCTGCCGGAGGTAGGCGAGGGTCTTCTCGGGTTCGCGGACCCGGCGACGGGCGGCGTGCACCCGGATGAACGCCTCCTGGACGACGTCCTCGCAGGTCGACAGGTCGTCAAGGAGCAGGGCGGCCAGGCGCAACAGGGAACGGTAGTGCGCCTGGTAGGTCTCGGTGAGGTGATCGACGCTGGCTCCTGCCGCGTCCTCTGCGGCCGTGCCCATGCGGCTATCGACCAGCAGCCCTGCTCGGGGCGGCAGCGCCACCACCGGGACGGACCCCACCGGCACGGACCCCACCGGCACGGACCCCACCGGCACCAGGGGCGCCAAGGGCACCACGGGTGCCGCCGGCACCACCATCACGGGTGCCATGGGCACCACGGAGACCGCCCCCATTACGTTCGCCACGCCTGTTGGACACTCGCTCCCCTGTCATGGTTGCCCGGCCGAAGGCATATTCTCCCGCACACGCAGAATCCCCCTCCAGCGCCCTGGAGGGGGATCCGGACCGTCCGTTTCCGGACAGCGGTCACAGCGATCGAAGCAGCGGCAGTGCCGACGACGGGGCCGACGGCGGGCCCCGAACCCCGGAACCCCGGAGCCCCGAGCAGGTCCCTCAGGCGCCGAACTCGGCCGCGACCAGCTCCGCGATCTGAGCGGTGTTCAGCGCGGCCCCCTTGCGCAGGTTGTCCCCGCAGAGGAAGAGGTCCAGCGCGTTGGGGTCGTCCAGCGATCGCCGGACCCGCCCGACCCAGGTGGGGTCCGTGCCCACCACGTCGTTGGGGGTCGGGAACTCACCGGCCGCCGGGTTGTCGTACAGGACCACGCCCGGCGCCTCCCGCAGGATGTCCTGCGCGTGCTCCTGGCTGACCTCCCGCTCGAAGACCGCGTGCACGGCCAGCGAGTGCGTGGTGACCACCGGGATCCGGACGCAGGTCGCGGAGACCTTGAGGTCCGGCAGGCCGAGGATCTTGCGGGACTCGTTGCGGACCTTGAGCTCCTCGGAGGACCAGCCGCCCTCCATCGGCGAGCCCGCCCACGGCACCGCGTTCAGCACCAGCGGCGCCGGGAACGGGCCGTTGTCGGTGATCACGGCGCGCAGGTCACCGGTCTGCTCGCCGACGCCGGTGCCCGCGACCTGCTTGAGCTGGTCGCGCAACGCGTCCACGCCGGGCTGTCCGGCACCGGAGGCGGCCTGGTACGAGGCCACCACCAGCTCCGCGAGCCCGTACTCGGCGTGCAGTGCGGCGAGGCCGCACATCATGGTGAGCGTGGTGCAGTTCGGGTTGGCGATGATGCCGCGCGGGCGGAGCCTGGCCGCCACCGCGTTCACCTCGGGGACGACCAGCGGGACGTCCTCGTCCATCCGGAACGCACCGGAGTTGTCCACCACGACGACGCCCTTGGCCGCCGCGATCGGCGCCCACTGGGCGGAGACCGCGTCGGGGACGTCGAACATCGCCACGTCGATGCCGTCGAACGCCTCCTCGCAGAGGGTGACGACCTCGACCTCCTCACCGCGCACGGTCAGTCGGCGGCCGGCCGATCGCGGCGAAGCGATCAGCCGTATCTCGCCCCAGACGTCCTCCCGCGCGGAGAGGAGGCCCAACATCACGGTCCCGACGGCGCCGGTGGCGCCGACGACCGCGAGGTTGGGCTTACGACTCATCGACCGGTCCCGCCGTAGACCACGGCCTCGTCGGTGCTGCTGTCCAGACCGAAGGCGCTGTGCACGGCCCGGACGGCCTCGTTCACGTCGTCGGCGCGGGTGACCACCGAGATGCGGATCTCGGAGGTGGAGATCAGCTCGATGTTGACCCCGGCCTCGGAGAGCGCCTCGAAGAAGGTCGCGGTGACACCGGGGTTGGAGCGCATGCCCGCGCCGACCAGCGAGATCTTGCCGATCGCGTCGTCGTAGCGGAGCGACTCGAAGCCGATGCCCTCGCGGACCCGGTTGAGCGCGTCGATCGCCTTCTGGCCCTCGGACTTCGGGCAGGTGAAGGAGATGTCGGTGAGGCCGGTGGACGCGGCGGAGACGTTCTGCACCACCATGTCGATGTTGACCTCGGCATCCGCGATGGCGCGGAAGATGCGGGCCGCCTCGCCCGGCTTGTCCGGCACACCCACGACCGTGACCTTGGCCTCGGACGTGTCATGGGCGACTCCGGAGATGATCGCCTGCTCCATTTCGCCCCCTTCGGGCTTGGTCGGGTTGCTTCCGCTCACAATCGTCCCCGGAAGTCCGGAGAAGGACGAGCGTACGTGAATCGGGATGTTATAGCGCCGGGCGTACTCGACACACCGGTCGAGCAGCACCTTGGAGCCGGACGAGGCCAGCTCCAGCATGTCCTCGAACCCGATCCAGTCGATCTTGCGGGCCTTCTTCACCACCCGCGGATCGGCGGTGAACACGCCGTCCACATCGGTGTAGATCTCGCAGACCTCGGCGTTCAGGGCCGCCGCGAGGGCGACCGCCGTGGTGTCCGAGCCACCCCGGCCGAGGGTGGTGATGTCCTTGCTGACCTGGGAGACACCCTGGAAGCCCGCCACGATCGCGACGTTGCCCTCGTCCAGGGCGGCACGGATCCGGCCCGGCGTGACATCGATGATGCGCGCCTTGTTGTGCGTGGAGTCCGTGATGACACCGGCCTGGCTGCCCGTGAAGGACTGGGCGTCGAAGCCCAGCGTCTTGATCGCCATGGCCAGCAGTGCCATGGAGATCCGCTCTCCAGCGGTCAGCAGCATGTCGAACTCGCGGCCGGACGGAATCGGGGTTACCTGTTCCGCGAGTTCGATGAGCTCGTCCGTCGTGTCGCCCATCGCGGACACCACGACGACGACCTCATGGCCGGCCTTCCTGGCGTCAACGATTCGGCGGGCTACGCGCTTGATGCCCTCGGCATCCGCAACGGATGAGCCGCCGTACTTCTGCACGACAAGGCCCACGTGCGCTCCTCGACTTGTGTCGTTCAGGGGGACTGGGTGGCCCCTTCTGCGGTCCGAGCCAGTCTATCCAGCGGTTTCGGCACCTCAGCCGCATTCCATATGATGAGACACCGGTATCGACTGATGGTCAGGGGCTTTCGACAGGTCTTCGGGCCCGCTCCCGGCGGCCGACAAGAATTGCCGGATCCACGGCCGATCGGCCCCGAATTTCCCCGGCCGGACGACGAGTGAATTCTTCGTCACAGTCGCTCCGGAGCCCGTCGTCCGGGTCCGCCGCGCCCCTCGGGAACTCGGCGACCGTTCCCGGACCCCGGCCCGGGGACCAGTGCCGGGGCGGCCCCGGGGACCGGTCCCGGCAGCCGGCTCAGAGGCCCAGCTCGGCGGCCATCAGATCGCCGGCCTGCTGCTCCAGCTGCTCGTCCGTCAGCCCGTCGTCGTCGGTGTCGGCACCGTCCACCGCCGCGCCGATCGGGCTGTCCAGCCGGACGTGCGCGACCAGCGACTGCAGCGCCCGCAGCACCGCCGAGCAGGTCGAACCCCAGTTGGACAGGTACGAGAACTGCCACCACCACAGCGCCTCGCTGACCCGGCCCTCGCGGTAGTGGGTCAGCCCGTGCTCCAGCTCGCTCACCACCCCGGCCAGGTCGTCCGAGATCCGGAAGGCGTTCGGACGCGTGGGCGGACCGTACGGGTCGAAGACCTCGTGGTAGACGTCGATCGGTGCCAGCAGCTCGGCCAGTCGCTCGCGCAGCTCGACGCCGTCCGGCTCGGGCCCGGCGTCCGGCTCGAACCGGTCCTCCGGGAGGACGTCCTCGATCGCACCGAGCCGGCCACCCGCCAGCAGCAGCTGGGAGACCTCCAGCAGGAGCAGCGAGATCGCGCTGCCGGGCTCGTCCCCCTTGGCGACCTCCGTCACGGCGAGTACGAAGCTCTCGACCGAGTCCGCGATCTGCACCGCGAAGTCGTCCGGCGCCTCGGCCTGGGTGTGCGAGTGCGCATCTGCGCGGGTGTGGTCAGACATCGAGCAGTCGTCTCCCTTCGAAGGCCCGGCCGAGGGTGACCTCGTCGGCGTACTCCAAATCCCCGCCGACGGGCAGGCCGCTCGCCAGTCGGGTCACCTTCAGACCCATCGGCTTGCAGAGCCGGGCCAGGTAGGTGGCGGTTGCCTCCCCCTCCAGATTGGGGTCGGTCGCCAGGATCAGCTCGGTGACCGTGCCGTCGGCGAGCCGCCCGAGCAGCTCGCGGATCCGCAGGTCGTCCGGGCCGACGCCTTCGATCGGGCTGATCGCTCCGCCCAGCACGTGGTAGCGGCCGCGGAACTCCCGGGTGCGCTCGATGGCGACGACGTCCTTGGGCTCCTCGACCACGCAGATCACCGCCAGGTCGCGCCGCGGGTCCAGGCAGACCCGGCACTGCTCGGACTCCGCGACGTTGCCGCAGACCGCGCAGAACCGGACCTTCTCCTTGACCTCCAGCAGCGCGTGCGCCAGGCGGCGGACGTCCGTCGGGTCGGCCTGCAGGACGTGGAAGGCGATCCGCTGCGCGCTCTTGGGCCCGACGCCGGGCAGCCTGCCCAGTTCGTCGATCAGGTCCTGAACCACGCCCTCGTACAACTTCGCGCCTTCCGTCGTGCTCTCGTGCCTGCTCTTGCGGTGCCATCATCCAACGGATCGGGCGCCGGACACACCGTCCGACGCCCGACTTACCCATAAATCACACAGCGTGGCTGCGGTTCTGCTACCAGTCGGCCACGAGCACCCGGGCCGACGAGGGCCCGCGGCCGCCTAGAACGGCAGGCCGGGGATGCCACCGCCGCCGAGGCCCTGGGTCAGTGGACCCATCCGGTCCGCCTGGAGCTTCTGGGCCGCCGCGTTGGCGTCCCGGACGGCCGCCAGCACGAGGTCGGCCAGCGTCTCGGTGTCCTCGGGGTCGACCGCGGCGGGCGCGATGGTCAGCGCCACCAGCTCACCGGCACCCGTCACCGTCGCCTCGACCAGGCCGCCGCCCGCCGTACCGCTCACCTTCGTCTCGGCCAGCTCCCGCTGCGCCTTGCCGAGCTCCTCCTGCATCTTCTGCGCCTGCTTGAGCAGCTGCTGCATATTGGGCTGGCCACCACCAGGGAACACGGCTCACTCCTGCCTGTGCACGGAAACGTCGGTCCGAGCCTACGCGCCGCCATCCGACGCGTAGGGGTCTCCGGTCACTTGTTGTGGTGGATCTCCTCCAGGACCGTCGCCCCGAGCTCGCGGATGATCAGCTCCTGGCCGGAGTACGCGTCCTCCTTGAGTTCCGGGTCGTCGTCCTCGGGGATGTCGTCCTCGGGGGCGACCATCGGGGCGGGTGGTGCCTGCGGCGGCGCCACGGACGGCTGCTGCTGCACCGGCTGCGCGGCGAACGCGGCGGCCGGCGGCGGCACCGGGCCCGGCGCGGGCTGGACGGGTGCCTGGGCCGGGGCCGAGGCCTGCGGCGCCATCGGTGCGGCCGGCCTGGAAGCCTGCGGCGCACCGCCGCCCCAGCCACCGCCGCCCGCCTGCGGAGCCGGCGGCGCGTACCCGGCTCCGCCGCCGCCTCCGCTGCTGCCACCGGACGGATCGACGATGCACTCGATCCGCCAGTCCACGCCGAGGGAGTCGGCCAGGGCCTGGCGCAGCACGTCGTCGCTGTTGCTGCTGACGAAACTGTCCCGGGCGCCGGCGTTGATGAACGAGACCTGGAGCACGCTGCCGTCGAAACCCGCGACCTGGCCGTTCTGGCTCAGCAGGATCCAGGTGAACCGGCGGCGGTTCTTCACCGCGTCCAGGATCTGCGGCCAGAGCTGGCGGACCTGCCCGGCACCCTGCTGCGCGGCGGCGGACGGCTGGGCCCCGGACGGCTGCGCTGCGGGCGCGGGCGCGACCGGGGCGGGCTGGGCCTGGGCGTACGCCGGTGCGGGCGCAGGCGTGGGCGTGGACACCGGGGGCGCGGGAGCAGGCTCGGGCGCTCCCCCGCCGGGGGAGAAGCTGCGCGCGATCGGCCACGCGCCGGGCGCGGGACCCGCCTGCGCGGGCGCGGGCGCCTGCACAGGAGCGGGCGCCGGGGCGGCTGCGGCTGCGGGCTGCTGCGGTGCGGGTGCCGCCACCGGCACCGCCGGCGCACCCGGTGCACCCGGAGGGACCGCGGCGGCCGGAGCTGCGGCGAAGCCGCCGGGCGGGGCCACGGCCGCCATCGACGCCGCCGGGGCGATCGGTGCGGCCAGTGCTCCGGCTGCGGCCCGCCGCTCCAGCTTGTCCAGCCGCGCCTGCAGCGACAGCTCGTCGTCGTACGCACCGGGCAGCATCACCCGGGCGCAGATCAGCTCCAGCTGCAGCCGGGGCGCCGCGTTCCCCCGCATCTCGGTCAATCCGGTGTTGACGATGTCGGCGGCCCGGCTCAGCTCGGCCGCCCCGAACCGGTCGGCCTGCGCCTGCATCACCGCGACCCGGTCGGCCGGAGCGTCGATCAGCCCCTTCTCCCCGGCGTCCGGCACTGTGGCGAGGATCACCAGATCGCGCAGCCGCTCCAGCAGGTCCGTCACGAAACGCCGCGGGTCGTGCCCGCCCTCGACCACCCGGTCGATGACCTGGAAGACCGTGGCCCCGTCGTGCGCGGCGAAGGCGTCGACCACCTCGTCCAGCAGCGCCGAGTCCGTGTACCCGAGCAGCGCAGTCGCCATCTGGTACGTCACACCGGCCTCGCCCGCACCCGCGAGCAGCTGGTCCATGACCGACATCGAGTCACGCACCGACCCGGCGCCGGCCCGCACCACCAGCGGGAAGACGGAGTCCTCGACCTGGATGCCCTCCCGGCCGCAGACCTCCGCCAGGTAGTCCCGCAGCGTGCCGGGCGGCACCAGCCGGAACGGGTAGTGGTGCGTACGGGACCGGATCGTCCCGATCACCTTCTCCGGCTCGGTGGTCGCGAAGATGAACTTGAGGTGCTCCGGCGGCTCCTCCACCACCTTCAGCAGCGCGTTGAAGCCGGCCGAGGTCACCATGTGCGCCTCGTCCAGGATGAAGATCTTGTACCGGCTGTGCACCGGTGCGAAGAACGCCCGCTCGCGCAGCTCGCGCGCGTCGTCCACACCACCGTGCGAGGCGGCGTCGATCTCGATCACGTCGATCGAACCGGGCCCACCCGTCGCCAGGTCCCGGCAGGACTGGCACTCACCGCACGGCGTCGGCGTCGGGCCCTGCTCACAGTTGAGGCAGCGGGCCAGGATTCGGGCACTCGTCGTCTTGCCGCAGCCGCGCGGGCCACTGAAGAGGTACGCGTGGTTGACCCTGTTGTTGCGCAGGGCCTGCTGGAGCGGAGCGGTCACGTGCTCCTGCCCGATGACCTCCGCGAAGGTCTCGGGGCGGTAGCGGCGGTACAGGGCTAGGGACACGCCACCGACGATATCGGGACGCGAGGACAAACGCGTCGCCCCACCGAACCCGGTCCCGCACTTCTCCCCGGTTCCCCTGGCTCCCGGACCCCCTGGAAACGCAAGGACCCCCCGTGCACCCGCCAGAGCCCTCCTACCCTTGCTGCCTTCCGGCCCTGGGGGGGTTCAGAGAGATAACGCCACACGAGGGGCTGCCCCAAGAGTAGCGGATCCCGGCCCCGTATCCCGCACTCCACCCCCATCTCCGATCCGCAGGCAGCCACCCGCGACCACCTGCGAGACAGCGGGTCGCGAGCACCCCTCAACATGTACTAAGCTCTCCCACGGAGGATTCGCCTAGAGGCCTAGGGCGCACGCTTGGAAAGCGTGTTGGGGGCAACCCCTCACGAGTTCGAATCTCGTATCCTCCGCCGGCAGAAGGCCCGGACCGCATCACGCGGCCCGGGCCTTCGTCGTTTTCGCGGTCCGACCAGCTACGGCTGGAAGTCCCAGGGATTGAGGAGCCGTGCACCGGTCCGCCCGGCCCGGCACGGTCGCCGCCGATAAGGCGCACTCCTAAGTTTTGACGGGGCGCTGTCGTGTGGACGGCGAGATCCTGCCGACCTGGATGAGGGCGACGTACAGGACGCAGGCGTCGGACGGGCTGCCCCGGCGGATTTCGGCGCACGCAGACCCCGACGTCAGGCAGCCCGTCCCCGGGCGCGCAGGCGCAAGCCGCCGCGGCTCCGGATGCCGCGGCGCTCTCCTCGCCGTAGCCGCGGTCACGCCCCGCGCCCGGCGGCGACGTCGGCCAGCACGTCGCGGAAGCGCTCGACGAGCGGGTTGTGGTCGGCGGCGCGCCGGACGAGGTGGAGGGTGGTACGGGTCCCGGCCAGGTCGCGTGGGACGACACCGACGCGGCGCAGGGCTCGGTGCGACTGTGACATGACCGCGCCACCGAATCCGGCGGCGACCAGGGCCAGGACCGTCTGGACGCTGCGTCCCTCCGCACCGGCCCGGGGCACGACGCCCGCCTGCGCGCACAGCGCGCGGATCTCGTCGTAGGACTGCGGTGAGACCTCCCGGGGCCACAGCACGAGCGGAATGCGCCCCAGGTCCTCCAGGGGAGCCGGGCCAAGGCCGTGCGCGAGTGGATGGCCGTCGGGCAGGAAGAACGCAAGGGGTTCGTGCCACCATTCCTCGGCCGTCAGGCGAGCGTCGCGCAGGGGCAGTCGCTGGACCGCGATGTCGAAGCGGCCGTCCAGGACTCCCTCGGACATCTCGGTGTCGCTGAAGCTCTCCTCCAGGCGCAGGGCCACCCGGGGCAGTTCGCGGCGTAGGCGGCCCAGCGCCGCGCCCAGGGGGCCGTTGATGCCCGAACCGGCGAAGGCCACGGTGAGGTGTCCACTGCGGCCATCGGCCGCTAGCCGGACGTCCTCGACGGCGGCCTCGGCCTCCGCCAGCAGGGCGGTCGACCGGCGCACGAGCGCGGCTCCTGCGGCCGTGGGCGCGAGGCGGCGGCCATCGCGCTCGAACAGCTCGACGCCCAGCCGCCGTTCGAGGCCCCCCAGCTGGCGGCTGAGGGTGGGCTGGGTGAGGCCGAGGCGGCGCGCGGCACCGCTGACGCTGCCCTCCTCGGCGACGGCGACGACGTAGCCGAGAAGCCGGAGATCCACCATCAATGCCTCCCAGGCATGAGACCGATACCTTTCAAAGCCTATCGGGCACCACTGTGCGCCCGCCGGGAGAACCTTGGTGCATCAGCCGAACCCAACCACCCGGGGGAGCCCGAGATGATCACCGCGCACGCGACCACCCACCACCGCGCCGACCGCTACACCGACGGCATGGAGGTCCTGCGTCGGATCGACCGCGAGGCCGGTCAGCGGATCGTCGACACGCTGGCAGACGTCTCGCCGGAACTGGGGCACCAGGTGGTGGCCTGGGCGTTCGGCGACATGTACGCGCGCCCCGAACTCGTGGCGCGCGAGCGTCAGCTGGTGACCCTGGGCGTGCTGACGGCGCTGGGCGGATGCGAGATCGAGCTGGAGGTGCACATCAACGCCGCGTTGAACGTGGGCCTGACGCCGGTGGAGATCTCGGAGGCGCTGTTGCACTCGGCGGTGTACTGCGGAATGCCGCGCGCGATCAACGCGACGCTGGTGGCGAAGAAGGTGTTCGGGGAGCGCGGCCTGCTCCCCGTCTCCAACATCGCCTGACGCAGCGCCAGTTCCGAGTCTCGAGACATCCCCTCGGCGTCTCCATCCACACGAATGAGGAGCCCGAAATTGAGTGAGAAGACTGCGCTGGTCGTCGGCGGAACGTCCGGCATCGGACTGGCCACCGCGCGCCGGCTGCACGCCCTCGGCGCGACCGTCCATATCGTCGGCCGCGGCAAGGAGCGCCTGGACGCCGTCGCCGCCACCGACCCGGCACTGATCGGTCACTGCGCTGACGGCGGGGCACGCCTCGTGTCCCTGGGCTGAGCGAGCCTGCAAACGGCCTCTCGACCGCACTGGACAGCCAGGCTCGGCTCCAGGCCCATGGCCAGGTGTCGTCCAGTGCCATCGGGGGCCGCCCAGGGCGCGGTCGCGCGACCGTCACGCAGTCCCCGGCCGTCGCCCGGACGGGCGATCAGGCGGAGACCTTCCGCGGGGCCCGCACCCGCCACCATCACCGACATCGTGTTCGTCACCGTCTGGTGCCGCCTGCTCGCCGCCTCAAACCCCTCGACGACCAACTCGTCGAGGAGCTTGTCACCACGCTCGCCAAACTGCGGCCCGACTCAGCCCTACCCGTGCCAGACCACAAGGAGCCCACGTGACCCGCCCACCAATAATCTTCATCACCGGTGCCACCGACGGCCTCGGCCGCGCCCTCGCGCACCGGCTCGCCGCCGACGGCGCCACATTGATCCTGCACGGCCGCGATCAGGCGAAACTCGACCGGACCGCTGCCGAGATCCGTGACATCCACGGCGTGGACCGGCCACGCACTCTCCTGGCCGATCTGGCCGAGCTCGCGCAGGTCCGCGCCCTGGCAGCCGATGTCCACGCCGCCACCGACCATCTGGACGTGCTGGTCAGCAACGCTGGCATCGGCGGCGGCGAACCTGACGGCCGTACCCGACGCACCAGCGCCGACGGCCACGAACTCAGGTTCGCCGTCAACTACCTCGCCGGATTCCTGCTCACCCTCGAACTCTTGCCGTTGCTGCGCGCATCCGCCCCGGCCCGCATCGTCAACGTCGCCTCCATCGGGCAGGAGCCCATCGACTTCGACGACCTCATGCTCGAACGCGACTACAGCGGCACGCGCGCCTACTGCCAGAGCAAACTCGCCCAGATCGCCTCTGGCTTCGAACTGGCCGGCCGCGTCCCCGCCACTGAGATCACGGTCAACAGCCTCCACCCCGCGACCTACATGCCGACCAAGATGGTCCTGCAGGAGGTCGGCTACCAGATCGACAGCATCGAGGAAGGCGTCGCCGCCACTTACCGGCTTGTCACCGATCCCGCCCTCGCCACCACCACCGGCCGGTTCTTCGACCGAAGCCGCGAGGCCCAGGCCCACGCCCAGGCGTACGACACCCACGCCCGAGACGAACTCTGGCAGCGCAGCCTGAAGCTCATCGACCACGCCGACATCACCTGACACACCACTCGGCCTCCCGGTGGTACCGGGGCCCCGAGCATGACGGGACCCCCAGGACTTCGCAAGCATCACCCATTGGGCGTCATCGTGCCCCGTCGCCGAGACGCCCACCCGGCGTCAGCCGACGGCCGGTTGCCGTAGCCGGGCAGGCCCCGGCAGGCATGTTCGGGAAGAGCGGGGAAGCGCGGCCCTGGCCGCAAGAGAAGCTGCGACCCGATACTCTCCCCCTGCCGAGCCAGTTCAGTGCTGACTGACGCGGGCCGCTGGCAACTCGCCAGGATCCTCCGGATCGTCAACAGGCCGCTGTCCCCAGAGCAGGCCACCGATCTTCTTGCCGACGTCGTGCAGCGTCACTCGCACTGCGTCGGCGCCTCCAACTCGCTGCCGGTCATCAGTGCCTCCAGCTGCCTGGAGGCCCGGCGGCGTCATGGGCGGCTCCTGAACGGGCAGAACTCGGCACGCTCTGGTTGCAGTTTTGGTTGCATTCACCCCGTCCAGTGCCGTTCAGAGCCTGGCCGATGTGCCGCTCCGCCGCTGGTCAGGACCCCTACGGACATCCCCGGACAGTCGGACGAACAGTTGGAAAGCGTGTTGTGGGCAACCCCTCACGAGTTCGAATCTCGTATCCTCCGCCGGCAGATGGCCTGCCGCCTCAGGCTCACATGAGCCAGCAGCCACAGGGCTCGGCCCAGTTGGGGATGCGCTGGTGAGACCATACTTCGCGTCCGTGATCGCAGAGCCCGGCGAAGCTCACGCCAGGCGCGCACCACATCAGCGGCCCTCTCCAAAAGCGCGCGCACTCGCCCCAGCAGGAGACCCAGGAATGCAATGGCCCAGAGAGCCATGGCACTCCAGTTAGCAATAAGTCTCCACCTGGCTGGCCTCAGCAGGGACTGACACTGCTTCCACGTCAACATCCTCCGGCCTTGCACAGCCGAAGTCTGTACCACGGATGTCTCATTTGCCCGAACCGAAGTTCGAAGACCTACCCGTCGTGATTCACCGACAGCTCGACCAGCACCCCCAGCCCGCACTCACGAAGTCGGCCAGAGGGCCCAAGGTCGATGTAGTCAGACAGCCACGAGCCGCGCGCGATCACCGCAGAGTTTGGCCATGTCGTCGATGTCCGAGGTCAGCAGGACGACCGGCCGCTGCTGCCGCAGAGCCACCTCAGCCACTGCCGCGTCGATCGCGTACTTGTGGCCGTGGAGACCTGCTGCGATCAGCATCGCAGACGCCGCTCGGGCCTCCTCATCACCCACCTGCACGATCCGCAACCCGGACAGAATCCATCGGAGACGGGCCTGGTCGGTGCGGCTGTGCACGGCTTCGATGATGGTCATGGCGCTGATCACTACCTCCATGCCTCGTTTCCGGGCCTCCGCGACCAGCGCGACGGCGGGCTCGTGGTCGTTGAGCAGCTTGGAGAGACCCTCGGAGTCGAGCACCAAGGTGCCCTCGTGGCTCAGCTTGCGACGGGCCATCCGCCCTCCTCGGCGAACACCTCGTCGAAGACCTGACGAGCCCGATCCTGCTCAGCCGACGAGATCGGCCCTTTCCGCCGCTCATAGTCAGCCAGGTACTCATCCAGGATCTGACCACGCAGCTCCCGCTCGACGGCCGCGGCAATGAACGCCGAGAACTCGCGCTTGCCTACTCGTTGGCGGATCGCGTCGGCCGTACCTTCAGGCAGGGAGAGGCTGACCCTCGTGGCCGGCCCCTCGCCGATGCTGTAAGGGATCTCAGTCATGGACCGAGATTATCAAAGAAGTAGGAATAGCGGGCCCTGATCTCGACGGGCACTTGCCCCGATTGCGGTTCTGGCTGCATTCATCCCCGTTCAGCGCCGTTCGGAGCATGGCGAGCGGGCCGCTCCGCCGCAGGTCAGAACGCCTACGGCCGTCCCCGGACGCCCAGACGAACAGTTGGAAAGCGTGTTGGGGGCAACCCCTCACGAGTTCGGATCTCGTATCCTCCGCCTTCCGCCCGCAAGGGCGACCTGAAAGGCCCCGACCGCTAGAACCCGAGCTGGCGGTCGGGGCCTTCGGCGTTTCAAGGGCCCGGGCAGGCGGTGAGCGCGCGGTGAGCGTGCGGTGAGGCGGCGGCGCCACTGTTGCTCCATCGCCGGACCCGCAGAGGGCCGGCCCAGTGGGCGAGGAGCAGAGCATGGGCACGCTGAACGGCAAGACGGCGCTGGTGACGGGCGGATCGCGCGGGATCGGCCGGGCGGTCGCGCTGCGGCTCGCCGCCGAGGGTGCGCTGGTCGCCGTCCACTACGGCGGCAACGGTGCCGCGGCCGAGGAGACCGTCGCGAAGATCGGGGAGGCGGGCGGACGGGCATTCGCCGTACAGGCCCGGTTCGGCGAGGACGGCGCCGTGGACCGGCTGTTCGAGGGCCTGGTCGCAGGGCTGGCGGGACACGGGCTGGACGTGCTCGTCAACAACGCGGGCATCAGCTCGGGCAATCCGATCGCGCAGGTGACCGTGGAGGAGTTCAATCGGCTGCTCTCCATCAACGTCAGCACGCCGTTCTTCGTCGTCCAGCGCGCGCTGCCGCTGCTCAATGACGGCGGCCGGATCATCAACGTGGGCTCGACGGCCAGCCGGTTCGCCGTCTCCACCCAGATCGGCTACACCGTCAGCAAGGCGGCGTTGGAGTCGATGGCCCCGTCGCTGGCCAACGAGCTCGGCCGGCGCGGCATCACGGTGAACACCGTCGCACCCGGTGCGGTGCGGACCGACATGACCGCCGGCTACACCGCGATCCCCGAGGTGGTCGCCGGTCTCGAAGCGATCACCGCACTGGGGCGGCTCGGTGAGCCCGAGGACGTCGCTGACGTCATCGGCTTCTTGGCGGGTCCGCAGGGCCGGTGGGTGACCGGCCAGACCATCGACGTCTCGGGCGGGACGTTTCTCGGCCCGATCGCCCACGCATGATCGACGCCGGTGGATAATCGCCGGCATGCTGTTCGGAATCCTGGGCGAGACCCGGGTCTGGCACGAGGACGGTGTCGAGGTCCCGCTGGGCGGACCAGCCCGGCGGGCGCTGCTGACCCAACTACTGGTGTGCCCGGGCGAGGTGGTGTCGGCGGACCGGCTGTCCGACGCCATCGATCCGGCCGGGTCGCTGTCGGCGCACGCGCTGCAGTCCCAGGTGTCCAGGCTGCGCAAGGCACTCGGCTCCAAAGCCGCGATCGAACAGGCCGGAGCGGGCTACCGGATCATGGTTGCGCCGGACGACGTGGACGCCTGCCGGTTCGAGAGGCTCGCCGGGGAAGGGCGGGCCGCCCTGCGGGCGGGCGACGCCGAACGGGCGGTCGTACGACTGCGTGAGGCGCTGGGACTGTGGCGGGGGTCGGCACTGGCGAGCCTCACCGAGGCCGAGACCGCCCGGCCCGCCGCCGTACGACTGGAGGAGCAACGGCTCGGGGCGCTCGAAGACCGGATCGAGGGCGACTGCCGAACCGGCGCCCCCCGCTCCGTCGTGCCCGAGCTGCGCGAGCTGGTCGGCCGCCATCCGCTCCGGGAACGACTGGCGGGGCTCCTGATGCGGGCGCTGTCCGCCGAGGGCGCGCAGGCTGCCGCCTTGGCGGTGTTCGAGGAGACCCGCCGGCACCTGGCCGACCAGCTGGGCGCTGATCCGTCCGCCGAACTCGTGGCACTGCACCGGGAATTGCTGGGCGCGGACCCGTCGGCCGCGCCAGCCGCGCCGCCCGCCCAGCTGACGGCGTTCGTCGGCCGCGCCGACGAAGTGGCTGAGGTTGCCGGTCTGCTGCGAGCGGCCCGGCTGGTCACCCTGGTCGGTCCCGGGGGTGTCGGCAAGACCCGGCTGGCCGTCGAGGTCGCGGCTGTCGCGGCCGACGGCGTCCGCTTCGTGGAACTGGCGCCGCTGCACGACGGCGCCGGACTGCCGCAGGCACTGCTGGGTGCGTTCGGCCTGCGTGAGAACGGCCTCACCCTGGGGAACAGCGGGCCGGCGCCGGTCGATCGCCTGGCCGCGGCGCTGTCGGACCAGCGGCTGCTGCTCGTCCTCGACAACTGCGAGCACGTCATCGACGACGTCGCAGCGCTGGCAGCGCGGCTACTGGCCCGCTGCCCGCGGCTGCGAGTCCTGGCAACGAGCCGGGAGCCGCTCGGGATCACCGGCGAGCACCTCTGGCCGGTGCGGCCACTCGACGGCGACTCGGCCGTGCGGCTCTTCACCGACCGAGCCGGCGCCGTGCGACGCGGCTTCACCGCCGATCCCCGGGTGGTCGGTCGGATCTGCGCGGCCGTCGACAACCTGCCGCTGGCCATCGAGCTCGTGGCGGCACGGGTCCGGGCCCTGGACGTCGACGACCTCGCGAAACGGCTGGACGACGTGCTCGAGGTCGCGGCCCGTGGCAGCCGCGCGGCCGCCGAACGGCACCGGACCCTGCGCTCGGTGGTCGCGTGGAGCTGGGCCCTGCTCTCCGACGCCGAGCAGCAGGCCGCACGGCGATTCACGGTCTTCGCCGGTGGCGCGACGGCCGAGTCCGCGCGGCAGGTATGCGGAACCGACGTCGCAGCACTGGAGTCGCTGGTCGACAAATCGCTCCTGGAGTTCGCGGACGGTCGCTACCGGATGCTGGGGACGATCGGCGCCTACGCCGCCGAACAGCTCGACGCGGCGGGCGAGCGCGAGTCGGTGCAGAACGCCCACACCCGGTGGGTCCTGGAGCTGCTGCAGACTGCCGATCCCCATCTGCGGCGGTCCGAACAGCTGGAGTGGATGCCGCTCCTCGAGGTCGAGCACAGCAACTTCTCAGCGGCCCTGCGCCGGGCGGTCGAAGAACCGGAGGTGGCGACGGGACTCCGGCTGCTCGCCTCGGCCTCGACCTACGTGTGGATCCGGGGTGTGTCCGCCTCGGTCGCGCCACAGGCGGCCGCGCTCCTCGAAGCCGTCGAAGCCATGGGTGGTGCACCACCGGCCGACCTCGGCGAGGAGTACGCGGCGTGCGTGCTGCTGGCGGCGGCCGGCGTGGCCGGGCGACCGGTGTGGGAACGGCACCGCGCGACCGCCGGGAAGGCACTGGCGGCCGCCTGGTCGGGCGAGCAGCCGGGCCGCCACCCCGTCAGCCTGCTCCTGTGGATGATGCGGAACGCGGGCGGAGCCGATGCGCAGGACGCGTTCGCCCTCGTCTCCTCCCAGCGCGACTGCTCCGAGCCGTGGGCGCGAGCGGCCGCCCAGTACGTCTCGGGATTCGGCCCCCTCGGGCAGGAGGACACCGCACTGGCCGCCCGAACGTTCCGCACGGCCGCCGAAGGGTTTCGCGCGCTCGGCGACCGCTGGGGCACCGCCCTCGCCCTGGACGCCCTCGCCGGTATCGCGGGCGGGCGCGGCAACCACGCGGAGGCCGTCGCGCTGACCGACGAGGCCCTCACGCACACCGAGCAGCTCGGTGCCCTGGAGGACAGCGCCGACCTGCTGGTCAACCGGGGCGATCACCGCATCGGCCAGGACGCGGCAACGGCCCGTGCCGACTACGACCGGGCCGCCACGCTCGCCCGCCGCATCGGTAGCTCCACCGGTCTGGCGGCGGCCCTGCGGGGGCTCGGTGACATCGCCCTGCTCAACGCGGACCCGGCCGAAGCCGGACGGCTGTACGGGGAGGCCCTGGAACGGATCGACCCGCACTGGGTCAAGAGCCTCGGCACCCGGGTTCGCGCACTCGCGGGCCTCGGCCGGCTCGCCGAGGCCCGCGGCGACACCGCCGAAGCCCGGACCCGCTACCGTGAGGCCGCCGAGGCGGCGCTCAGGATGGGCCCCGCCGCACCAGCCGTGCTTCGCCTGCTGGGTCTCCCGGAGACCGTCGTCGAGGCGGTGAGCCACCGGTAAGCCCGCCCGCGCGGTCCCCTCGTCATGGCGAGCCTCGACGCACCGGTCTTGCGGCCGGGCACGACACCCTCGCCCTGGTCTCCGTCCTGGTCTCGTCCACCACTGTCCAGCCAAGTGCAGCCGTCGCTCGGCGGTTCGCTCCGCTCCAGGTCAGAACGGGTGCGAACCCCGGCGGACGCCGTTCGGAAGAAGCGGACGCCGTTCGGAAGAAGCGGACAGCGTGTTGGGGAGACCCCCTCACGAGTTCGAATCTCGTATCCTCCGCCTCCGCCCGCCTGGGCAAACGTGAGGCCCCGACCGCACTGCGGTCGGGGCCTTCGTCGTTCCTTGGTTGCAGGGTTGGCTGCAGTTGCCGTGGCTCTGCCAGTGCGGATCGGCCGGCATCGCCCCAACGGAGGGCCTGGTCGTGCGGTCCCTGAGCCCCGAGTGTCAATGCCCGTCAACTTCCGCCCAGCGGCTCACTGTCGGGTTGCTCCTGGCCGTAGCGAGCACCCATGTCGATACGTGGTCCGCCCGGCGGCACCTACCGAGGTCAGGCGCCCTCAGGTCGCCCCGCTGTGCGCACCTGCCCGTGCCGTTGACGCCCGTGGAGTCCTCGACCGGCCGGTTCAGCCCTCGCCGACCCCGTTGGTCTGGGAGAGGGGGAAGCAGTTGGGAGTCTGCTTGGTCAGCGAGATCTCCAGGCTCCCCACGGTGCTCGGGTGGAGCGTGCCCTTGGGGGCGACGTCGAGCAGCAGCAGGCTTTCGCCGGGCGGGATGGCGGCGGGGTGCAGGATCGCGATGCGGCCGTTCTTGGGATCCAGCGACATCACCGACTCCAGCCGGCTGCTGTCGGTGGCCACCGGGGTGTGGCAGGAGGCCGAGGGCGTCATGACCAGCGCGGGCACGCCCACCGAGCGCAGGGCGCTCTGCAGCCCGGACCACTCAGCGCCGATCAGCTGGAAGGAGACGGTGCCGTCCTTGTTGGGGGTCACCGTGTAGGAGGCGGTGCTGAGCTGCACCGCAGCCGAGCCGCCCCCGGCCGCCGGGGAGGCGTTGGAGCCGGCCTGCGGCGCGGGGGCCACGCCGGTGGCGCCGGTGTGCGGCATCAGGACGACCGCGGTGGCCGCGGCGGCCAGCCCGAAGCCGGTCGCCACCAGCCTGCGGGTGTGGCGCGGCCGGACCCGGACCGTGGTGCCTGCGGCGGGCAGGTTCGCGGCACGGGCGGCGAGTTCGGCGCCGAGCTGCTGCTGGAAGTGCAGGGGCGTGGTCACGAGGCGGCCTCCAGGAGAGCGTTCACGGACGTGCTGGTGGTGCTGGTCTGCGGGACGATGTCTCGCATCGCCTTGCGGGCCCGGTGCAGCCGCACCCGGGCGGTGGCCGCGCTGATGCCCAGTGCCTTGGCTGCCTCACGGACGGCCAGGCCGTCGACGGCCACCAGATCCAGCACCGCGCGCAGCGGCTCGGACAGGGCGGCGTGCTGAACAGCCAGCCCGCGGGCCTCGCGGGCCGCGTCGATGCGTTCCTCGATCGCGGACACATCCTGATCGTCCAGCATCCGCTGACCGGCGATCCTGGCCACCGCGTTGAGCTCGCGGACACTGCCGCGGAAGTGCGCGGCCAGGACGTTGCGGGAGATGCCGTAGAGCCAGGCGACGGGCGCGCCGCGGCGGGCATCGTAACTGTCGGCCTGCTCCAGCGCCGTCAGGAAGATGTCGGCCGTCAGGTCGGCTGCCAGGTGAACGCTGTCGGTGCGCCGGGTGACAAATCCGAGCACCGTGTCGAACTGCTGCCGGTAGAACACGGCGAACGCCGCCGGGTCACGCGAGGGTGGTGCTATCGGGTGCTCCGCTGACACGGATGACTCCTTGGGACGACGAGCACTGCCTTACCTCCCTACTTGGCTCCAGCGCTCCGAAGCGTTACACGCGGTTCTTCCGACGGCCTGCCACGGCTTGACGCTGACGGCTGCTCCACGGGCCCCCGAGGCCGACGTAGGCCCGTCGGCCACCACGAGGTGCCGTAGCTGGTCGCCTGGTCTCGGTCCTGCTCTCGTTCGCCCCCGTCCGGCCGGGTTCAGCCGCTGCCCAGCGCTTCGCTCCACCGCGGGTCGGAACAGGCGCCAACCCTGGCGTACGGCGTTCGGCAGAACTGGAAAGCGTGTCGGGGGCAACCCCTCACGAGTTCGAATCTCGTATCCTCCGCCGGCCGAAGGCCCCGACCGCCAGAACCCGAGCATCAGCGGTCCGGGCCTTCGTCGTCTCGTGGTTGCAGTTCGGGTTGCGACTGGCGCACCTACCGCAGGGCCCGCTCGGCTTCCGCCGCCACCGCCGTTGCGACAGCTGCCAGCGCGGGCGAGTCGAGGCGCCACTGCTGCCAGTAGAGGGGAACCTCGACCGTGCTGCCCGGGAGGAACTGGACCAGCACGTCGCTGTGCAGCCGGGGCTCGGCCTGGCTACGCGGGACGAGGCCCCAGCCGAGACCGGCAGTCACGGCATCGGCGAAGCCTTCACTGGAGGGGACGTAGTGCCGCCGCCGGAGGCTCGCTCCCCGACCACCGGCCAGTTCACCGACGAAGGCGTCCTGCAGCTCGTCACGGCGGTCGAAGCAGACCACCGGCGCCTCCGGAAGCAGCAGGGCCGGGTCGCCGTCGAGCCAACGGGCGGCGAACTGCGGCGTGGCCACCGGGAGGTAGACCATCGCGCCCAGCCGGCGCACCGAGCAGCCCGCCACCGGATGGGGCGATGAGGTGACCGCCGCCATCACCTCACCGGCGCGCAGCAGCGTGGTCGTGTGCGCCTCGTCCTCCCGCCGCAGGTCGACGTGGACCCGCGCGTCCCGCGCGAGCGAGGCCAGCGCAGGCACGAACCAGGTCGCCAGCGAGTCCGCATTGACCGCGATCGGCAGCCAGGAGGGGCCCGACGGCCCGGCGCCCTCCCCGCCCTCGGGCATCCCCAGCGCGTCACGCGCATCGTCCTCCAAGCGGGCGAGCTGACGGGCGAAGCGCACCACGACCTGGCCCGACTCGGTCGGCCTCACCGGCCGGGAACGCGTCAGCAGTACCCGCCCGGTCCGCTGCTCCAGCGCCTTGATCCGCTGGCTCACCGCCGAGGGCGTCACGTGCAAGGCCGCCGCCGCCGCGTCGAAGGTGCCCTCGTCGACCACCGCGAGCAGAGTCCGGACCAGGTCGTGGGGCAGCTCAGCCTTCATGGCTGCTAATGATACGTAAAAATCTTTAGCTGGCCTTGTGTCGCGCCGGCTGCCTACGGTGGCACTCATGGGAAGCACGCTCACCGCCGCAGTGGCCGGATTCGGGACCGGCCTGTCGCTCATCGTCGCCATCGGGGCGCAGAACGCCTTCGTCCTGCGCCAAGGCGTCCGCCGAGAGGCGGTCCTGCCGGTGGTCGCGATCTGCGCGGCCTCCGACGCGGCACTGATCGCCTGCGGCGTGGGCGGGCTCGGCGCGCTGATCACGGCGTGGCCGGCGGCACTGACGGCGGTGCGCGCGGTCGGCGCGGCCTTCCTCCTCTGCTACGCCGTGATCGCAGCTCGGCGCGCCTTCCGAGCCTCCCGCCTGGAGGGCAGCGGACCAGCCGTCCGCTCCGGCCGGCGCGCGGTACTCAGCTGTCTCGCGATGACCTGGCTCAACCCGCACGTCTACCTCGACACGGTGCTCCTGCTCGGCGCCGTCGCGGCCACCCACGGCACGCTGCGCTGGCAGTTCGCGCTCGGCGCCGCACTGGCCAGCCTGTGCTGGTTCGCCGCCCTGGGCTTCGGCGCCCGCCTGCTCACCGGCTTCTTCCGCCGCGCCTCCTCCTGGCGCGTCCTGGACGCCCTGGTCGCAACGACGATGCTGTTCACCGGCCTGTCCCTGGCCGCAGGGGCCTGACTGGACCTCTGCTGCGCGTCACCACGCCCACGCAGGACCCGCCCGGCTCTGGTCACACCAGTCGGCTGGCCCCAGTTCCGGTCTCGTTCACCCTCGTCCGGGCGGGCTCCCGGGGAGGCGGCCTCCTCAGGAGAGGTCGATGAGGGTCTGCACGCCGTCGAGGATGCGGTCCAGGCCGAACTCCAGGGGGTCGACGGGGTCGGGGGCGAAGGCGCCGGCGGCGATGGCGCGGGTCAGGGCGGGGAAGCGGTCGGCGTGCCGGTCGAGCAGTTCGCCGGTGAGGCGGTTCCACTCCTGGCTGTGCTCCTCGTCGAAGTCGAGCAGCTGCTGGACCCGGGTGCGCACGAAGCCGGCAACGAGAACGAAGACCCGGTGCTGCTGGCCGGCCGTGAGGCCGGTGGGCTCCAGGGCCGCGAGCGCCGCGTCCAGCCAGCCGAGCTGGTTCGGCCCCATGACCTGGCGGCGCATCGAGGTGGCCGCCAGCAGCCAGGGGTGGGCGCGGTGGATGCGCTCGGACTGGCGGGCCCACTCGACGATCCGCGGCCGCCAGCCACTGGCCGCCGCTGACAGGTCGGGCACTTCGGTGAGGACGGACTCGACCATCAACTCGACCAGCTCGGCCTTGCCGGGCACATAGCGGTACAGCGCCATCGCCGACACCCCGAACTCCGCGGCGACCTTGCTCATGGAGACGGCCGCCAGGTCCTCGGCGTCGGCGATGGCCACGGCGGCCTCGGCGATGCGCCGGGGAGTCAGGCTCGGCTTGGGACCCCGGGTCGGCTGTTCCTGCTCCCCCCACAGCAACGCGATGCCCGCGCGCAGGTCACGTGCCTTCTCCTTGGCCATGCGGCCCTCCCTCTCGGCGGCGGTCGGCGGTGACAGTTGACGCCGCCAAAGAACTGTATATACCTTAAACGCAACTGCTGATGTCATAAACAGTTGGGGGAAACCGCCATGCTCGCCACCATCCTCACCGCCTCCGCCGCCGCCCTCGCCGCGCCCGCCGTCGGCCTGCTCGGCTACCGCGGGGCCAAGCGCGCCGTCAACGCCGAGCGGCTGCGCATCAGCACCCCGAACGGCATCGACGAGTCCGGATCCGTCCGCATCGGCGGCATCGACCAGTGGGTCTCCATCCGCGGCGAGGACCTGCGCAACCCGGTGGTCCTGGAGATCCACGGCGGCCCCGGCGCGTCCAACCTGGTCTTCGTCCCCCGCACCCGGGCCTGGGAGCGGCACTTCACCATCGTGCGCTGGGACATGCGCGGCACCGGCAAGACCTTCGGCCACGGCGGCCCGGCCGGACAGGGAGAGTTGAGCCTCGACCGGCTCCACCGCGACGCCCTGGAAATCACCGAGCACGTCCGCGCCCGGCTCGGCGTCGAAAAGCTCCTGCTGGTCGCCAACTCCATCGGCACCGCCCTGGGCCTGCGCCTGGCCCGAAGCCACCCCGAGCTGTTCTCGGCCTACGTCGGCACCGACCAGATCGTCATCGCCGGCGGGCACGAGCGCTCCGCCCACGACGCCCTGGTGGCCCGGCTCCACCGGGCGGGCAAGCAGAAGGAGCTGGCCGCCGTCACCGCGATGGGCGCCGACAGGTCGCAGTGGACCGTCGAGCAGTTCTCGGAGTTCAACAAGCTCGTCCTCACCACCGACCCACTGTCCTACGACACCATGAAGACCGTGGTGATCCGCTCCCTGTGGTTCTCGCCGCTGCACACCCTGCGCGGCCTGCGCTCCTACCTGAAGGCCATGACTTTCTCCGAGCCGCTCGCCCTCGAGGCCTTCGCCATCGACGAGTGGGCCGAGGGCACCGCGTTCGACCTCCCGTTCTTCGTCTTCCAGGGCGACGGCGACGTCCTCAACCCGCCCGCTCCGGCCAAGCGGCTGTTCGACGACGTGACCGCCCCGGTCAAGGACTTCGCACTCATCCGGAACACCAGCCACTTCGCGTCCTTCCGGCACCCCGACCAGTTCCTCGACCTGATGCTCACCAAGGTCCGCCCGGCGATCACCGGTGTACCGGTCGCCGGCTGACGTGCCGCGCGCCGCGCTCGTACGCGGGCCTCGGCAGCCAGGACCGTGC
>NZ_JBHJVK010000028.1:0-96485 GCF_042264695.1 Kitasatospora sp. NPDC056138
GCGTCGCCGAGCAGGTCGCGCTGCCACCGGGAGTAGTCGGCGTACTGCACCGGCAGCGGGGACCACTGCGGCTCCTCGCCCCGGCAGCGGGCCGCGTAGGCCGCGGCCAGGTCGCCGGCGAGCGGGCCCATCGACCAGCCGTCGGCGGCGATGTGGTGCACCACGACCAGCAGCGCGTGCCGGTCCGGGGCCATCGCGTACAGCTCCGCCCGGACCGGCGGCTCCGCCGCCAGGTCGAAGCCGCGCCGGGCCGTCTGCGCCAGCCGCTCGGTCAGTGAGCCCTCGTCGAGCTCGACCACCGGCAGCGCGGGGTGCGCCTGCGCGCCGCTCAGCACGACCTGGTACGGCACGCCGTCCGTCTCGCGGAAGACCGTCCGCAGGCTCTCGTGCCGGGCGACCACGTCCGCGAGCGCGGCGTGCAGGGCCGGGCGGTCCAGCTCGCCGGTCAGGCTCAGCGCGAGCGGCATGTTGTAGGTGGCGCTCGGCCCGTCCATCCGGTGCAGGAACCACAGGCGGCGCTGGGCGAAGGACAGCGGCACCCTCTCCCGGCCCTGACGGCCGGGAGGTGCCCCCATGGGGCGCGGCTGCGCGGTGAGCGCGGGCCGCGCCGTTCCGGAGCCGTCCAGGCGGGCCGCCAGGGCGGCCACGGTCGGGGTCTCGAACAGCGTCCGGACCTCCAGCTCCGCGCCGAGGGTCGCCCGGACCCTGGAGGCCAGGCGGGTCGCCAGCAGGGAGTGTCCGCCCAGGTCGAAGAAGCTGTCCTCGACCCCGACCTGCGCCAACCCGAGCACCTCGGCGAACAGCTCGGCGAGGAGCTGTTCCTGCGGGGTGCGGGGTGCCCTCCCGACATTGGCCGAGCCGAGGTCGGGAGCGGGCAGCGCGCGGCGGTCGAGCTTGCCGCTGGCCGTCAGCGGCAGCGCCTCCAGCGCCACGAACGCCGACGGGATCAGGTAGTCGGGGAGCCGTCCGCGCAGCCAGTCGCGGAGTTCACCGATGAGGGCGCCGGTGCCCCGGCTGCCGGTCGGGCGGTTGGTCAGCGACGAGAGCGCCCGGCCGGAGGTCCGGGTCGGCCGGTAGGGCTCGACCGGGGAGCCGTGGTGCGTCCGGGGGTCGGCGAAGACGACGTCCACGGCGTCGGCCTCGGTGGCCGACCAGGTGACGCCCACCCAGCGGTCGAACTCCCGCCCGAGGGCGTGGAAGTCCTCCGGGTCGGGAAGGTCGGCCTCCTCCGGGGCGTGCAGCCGCTCCACCAGCTCGGCGAGCGAGCCGTCCCCGTCCTGCACCGCCCGGGCCAGGGCGGCCTCGCGCAGCACGCGGCGGTTCGGCACGCCGGTGATCCGCAGCACGTCGGCGGGCGGTTCGGCGAGCAGCTCGCGCAGCTCTGCCGGCCCGGCGACCTGCCGTCCCCACTCCAGCTCGACGGACCGGCCCGGGGCCGCCGGGGCCACCGGCGGCTTGTGCAGCGTCACGTCGTAGCGGTAGCGGCTCAGTTCGTTGTGGTGGCTGCCGCGCTTGACCTCCACCAGGACCGCGCCGACCTCCGTGCCCTGCTCCCTCAGAGCGGTGAAGAAGTCCGGGTCGACCAGGAGCTCCTTCTCCACCCTCACGGCCTGCTCGACCGCCCGGCGCACGGCCGCGAGGTCGGCGCCGCCGGTCCGGTGCAGCTGGACGGCGGTGGCCAGCGGGCGCAGCAGGCGCAGGTTGCGGACGTCGCCGACGAAGAGCGCGCCGCCGGGGGCGAGCAGCCTCATCAGCCTTCCGATCACGTCCGCGAGGTAGTCGGCGGACGGGAAGTACTGCACCACCGAGTTGATCACGATGGTGTCGAACCGTCCGGCCGGCAGTCCTTCGGTGTCGTGTGCCGGGCGGGTCTGCAGCACCACGCGCCCGGCCAGGTCTTCCTGCCGGTCCACCTGCGCGGCCAGGGCGTCGATGGCGGTGGCGGAGAAGTCGGTCGCCCAGTAGGTCTCGCAGTGCGGTGCGATCTGGGAGAGGAGCAGGCCGGTGCCGACACCGACCTCCAGCACGCGGCGCGGGCGCAGCGCCAGGATGCGGGCCACGGTGGCGTCCCGCCACTCCCGCATCTGCTCGACGGGGATCGGGCTCGCGTCGTAACTGCTGTTCCAGCCGACGAAGTTCTGGCCGAAGGCGGCTTCCTCGGGAGCGATGGGCAGGGCGTCATAGATGTCCTGCCACTCGCCCACGTGGTCCGCTTCCAGGCCGCCGTCCCGGGCGGTGTCCTGGTGCGGGACGACGTAGCCGACGAGCCGGTCGTCCCGGGCGAGGACGGCGGCCCGGGCGACGGCGGGGTGCTCGGCCAGGGCGGCCTCGATCTCGCCGGGCTCGACCCGGAAGCCGCGGACCTTCACCTGGTCGTCGGCGCGGCCGACGTACTCCAGCCGGCCTCCCCCGGCGCCCCCAGCCATGGGGGTCCCCCCGGCCGGAGTCCCCCAGCCCAGCCAGCGCACCAGGTCGCCGGTGCGGTACATCCTGGCGCCCGAAGGACCGAACGGGCAGGCGACGAACCGCCCGGCGGTCAGGCCGGGCCGGTTCAGGTAGCCGCGGGCCAGACCGGCACCCGCGACGTACAGCTCACCCGGCACGCCCGGCGGGACCGGCCGCAGCTGCTCGTCCAGCACGTACACCCGGGCGTTGGCGATCGGCCGGCCGATCGGCGGCACGCCCGAGCCGGGCGACAGCGGGTCGCTCATCGTCGCGCACACCGTGGTCTCCGTCGGACCGTACGCGTTGATCATCCGCCGGCCCGGCGCCCAGCGCGCCACCAGCTCCGGCGGACACGCCTCGCCCGCCACCACCAGCGTCGACACGGTCGTCGCGCCCTCCGGCAGGGCCGCCAGGACGGACGGGGGCACGGTCACATGGGTGACCGCGAGGCCCGGGTCGGTCAGCGCGGCGACCGGATCCGCCGCCGGGGGCAGCACCAAGGCGGCGCCGCGCAGCAGGGCGGTGAAGATCTCCGACACCGAGGCGTCGAAGCTGGGCGAGGCGAACTGGAGCACCCGGCTGTCCGGCTCGATCGCGAACCGCTCGATCTGCCCGGCGACCAGACTCGCGACGCCGCCGTGAGCGACCACGACGCCCTTGGGCCAGCCGGTCGAACCCGAGGTGTAGATCACGTACGCCGGGTGCCGGACGTCGAGCGCGACCACGGGGTCGGTCTCCGGCCCATCGCCCTCGGCCACCATCGCCGGGTCGTCGACCATCAGCGCCGGACGGGCGTCCGCCAGCATGAAGTCGATCCGTGCCTGCGGGTACGCCGGATCCACCGGCAGGTACGCCGCCCCGGCCTTCAGCACACCCAGGACGACCACCACCGACTCCACCGACCGCGGCAGCGCCACCGCCACCAGCTGCTCCGGCCCCACCCCACGGGCGATCAGCGAGTGCGCGAACCGGTTCGCCCGCGCGTTCAACTCCCGGTACGTCAACTCGACCTCGCCACGGACGAGGGCGACCGCATCCGGCGTCGCCGCCACCTGGGCCGCGAACGCCTCCGGCACCGGGACGGCGCCCACCTCACGGGCGGTCGCGTTGCCCCGCTCCAGCAGGCGGTGCCGCTCGTCGGCGTCGAGGAGGTCGATCCGCCCGATCGGCTGCTCCGGGTCGGCGGTGACGGCCTCCAGGAGGAGCGTCCAGCGCCGGGCGAGGGCGTCGACCGTCGAGCGGTCGAACAGGTCGGTGGCGTACTCGACTGCACCGACGATCCCGGCCGGGCTCCCGTCCGGACCGAACTGCTCGACGAGGCTCACCCCGAGGTCGAACTTGGCGGTTCCGGTCGCGACCGCGTAGGTGGCCACCTCCAGCCCGGGCAGCGAGAACCGGCCCATCGGTGCGTTCTGCACGGCCAGGACGGTCTGGAACAGCGGGTGGTGGGACAGCGAGCGGGACGGGTTCAGCACCTCCACCAGGTGCTCGAACGGCACGTCCTGGTGCGCGTACGCCGACAGCGCCGTCTCCCGCACCCGCCCCAGCAACTCGGCGAAACCCGGATCACCACTGGTGTCCGTGCGCAGCACCAGCGTGTTCACGAAGAACCCGACCAGCTCGTCCAAGGCCTCGTCGGTACGCCCCGCGATCGGGCTGCCGATCGGGATGTCCGTGCCCGCGCCCAGCCGGGTGTACAGCGCGGCGAGCGCGGCCTGCAGCACCATGAACAGACTCGTCCCGGTGCTCCTCGCCAACTCCACCAGGGCGGCGTGCAGTTCGGAGTCGAGCTCCAGGCCGATGTGGTCCCCGTGCCGACCGGCGACGGCCGGCCGCGGCCGGTCGGCGGGCAACTGGACCAGCTCCGGCAGGTCGGACAGCTGCCGCTTCCAGTAGTCCAGCTGCTCGGCGAACCGGCTCTGCGGGTCTGCGGCGTCGCCGAGCAGGTCGCGCTGCCACAGGGTGTAGTCGGCGTACTGCACCGGAAGGTTCGACCAGCTCGGCCCCCGGCCCTCGCTCCGGGCGGCGTACGCCTCGGCGAGGTCCCGCGCCAGCGGGCCGGTGGACCAGCCGTCACCGGCGATGTGGTGCATCACCAGCAGCAGGACGTGCTCGTCCGGCTCGACAGCGAACAGCTCCGCCCGCAGCGGCGGCTCCGCCGCCAGGTCGAAGGGCCGCCGGGCGAACTCGGCGAGCCGGTCGTGCAGTTCGGCCTGCGAGACCTCGGTCAGCCTGGGCCGGGGCCGGGCCTCGGCCGGGTCCAGGACGCGCTGGCACGGGACGCCGTCCACCTCCGGGAACACCGTCCGCAGGCTCTCGTGCCGGGCCACCACGTCAGCCAGCGCCTGGTCCAGCGCGGACCGGTCCAGCGTCCCGGTCAGCTGCAGCGCCAGCGGGATGTGGTAGGTCGCCGCGGCGGCGTCCATGCGATGCAGGAACCAGAGCCGGCGCTGGGCGAAGGAGAGCGGCACCGCCTCAGGCCGCTCGTGGACGGTCAGCGCCGGACGAGCGTGGCCGGCCCCGGCCAGCGCCTCGGCCAGCCCCGCAACGGTGGGCGCCTGGAAGAGCGCGCGCAGCCCGAGCTCCACGCCGAGCACCGAGCGCACCCGCGCGGCCAGCCGGGTGGCGAGAAGGGAGTGTCCGCCGAGGTCGAAGAAGTCGTCGTCGACCCCGACCCGCGGCAGGCCCAGCACCTCGGCGAACAGCTCGCACAGGATCTGCTCCTGCGGCGTGCGCGGCGCCCGACCGGCCTCGGCCGAGCCGAGGTCGGGAGCGGGCAGCGCGAAGCGGTCCAGCTTGCCGTTGGGGGTCAGCGGCAGCACGTCCAGCACCACGAAGACGGCCGGCACCAGGTAGTCGGGCAGCCGGTCGCGCAGGTACGCCGCCAGCTCCGCCGGGCTCGGGGGTCCACCCGGCCCGAGGGGGCACCTCCCGGCCTCCCCCAGACTTCGTCCGGGGGGACCCCCGTGGCTGGGCGCACTGGGGGAGGCCGCGTCGGGACGGGCCGCGACATAGCCGATGAGCCGATCGTCCCGGGCCACGACGGCGGCCTGGGCAACCCCGGGGTGCCCGGCCAGCGCGGCCTCGACCTCACCGAGTTCGACGCGGTAACCGCGCACCTTCACCTGGTCGTCGGCGCGGCCGACGTACTCCAGCTCGCCTCCCCCGGCGCCCCCGGCCCGGCGGCGCACCACGTCACCGGTGCGGTACATCCTCCCCCCGCCTTCGGCCGGGGGTGCCCCCATGCCCGACGCACCGAACGGACAGGCGAGGAACCGGCCGGCGGTGAGCCCGGGCCGGTTCAGGTACCCGCGGGCCAGACCGGGGCCGGCGACGTACAACTCCCCTGCCACACCCGGCGGCACGATGCGAAGTCGCTCGTCGAGCACGTACGCCCGGAAGCCCGCGACCGGCCGGCCGATCGGCGGCACGCCCGAGCCGGGCGACAGCGGGTCGCTCATCGTCGCGCACACCGTCGTCTCGGTCGGACCATAGGCGTTGATCATCCGGCGCCCGGGCGCCCACCGGGCCACCAGCTCCGGCGCACACGCCTCACCGGCGACCACCAGGGTGGCGGCCGTGAGCTCGGCGTCGTCCAGCGCCGCCAGGGCCGAGGGCGGCAGCGTCACGTGGGTGACGTCGAGCCGACGGTCCGTCAGCGCTTCCAGTGGGGCCTCGGACGGGGCCAGGACGAGGGCGGCACCGGTCAGCAGGGCGCTGCAGAGGTCCCAGAACGACGCGTCGAAGCTGGGCGAGGCGAACTGGAGCACCCGGCTGCCCGGCGCCACGCCGAGCCGCTCGACCTGTGCCGCCACCAGGCCCGACACGCCGCTGTGGCTCACCACCACGCCCTTGGGCCGGCCGGTCGAGCCCGAGGTGTAGATCACGTACGCCGGGTGCCGGACGTCGAGCGCGACCACAGGGTCGGTCTCCGGCCAGTCCCCCTCGGCCACCATCGCCGGGTCGTCGACCACCACGGCCGGACGGGCGTCCGCCAGCATGAAGTCGATCCGTGCCTGCGGGTACGCCGGATCCACCGGCAGGTACGCCGCCCCGGCCTTCAGCACACCCAGGACGGCCACCACCGACTCCACCGACCGCGGCAGCGCCACCGCCACGACCCGCTCCGGGCCGACGCCCCGGGCGATCAGCGCATGCGCGAACCGGTTCGCCCGCGCACCAAGCTGACGGTACGTCAACTCTTCGTCGCCACGGACCAGCGCGACCGCGTCCGGAGTCGCCGCCACCCGCGCCGCGAACAGCTCCGGCAGGCTCACCTCGGCCGCCCCGTCCTCGACGGCGGGCAGCAGCTCGCAGCGCTCCTCGGCCGACAGCAGGTCGATTCCGCCGATCGGCTGGTCGGGCGCGGCGGCGACCGCGGCCAGCAGCCTGGTCCACCGGGCGACCAGGGCCTCGACCGTCGAGCGGTCGAACAGGTCGGTGCTGTACTCGACCGCACCGCTGAGCCCGGCCGGCGCGCCGTCGGGCCCGTGCTCCTCCGCGAACCCGAAGGTCAGGTCGAGCCGCGCGGTCCCGGTGAGCACGTTCACCCCGGAGACCTGGAGACCCGGCAGCTCGAAGTCACGACCCGGCGCGTTCTGCACGACCAGCCCGGTCTGGAACAGCGGGTGGTGGGACAGCGAGCGGGACGGGTTCAGCACCTCCACCAGGTGCTCGAACGGCACGTCCTGGTGCGCGTACGCCGACAGCGCCGTCTCCCGCACCCGCCCCAGCAACTCGGCGAAACCCGGATCACCGCTCGTGTCGGTGCGCAGCACCAGCGTGTTGATGAAGAACCCGACCAGGTCGTCCAGCGCCTCGTCGGTACGCCCCGCGATCGGGCTGCCGATCGCGATGTCCGTGCCCGCGCCCAGCCGGGTGTACAGCGCGGCGAGCGCGGCCTGCAGCACCATGAACAGACTCGCACCCGAGCGTCGCGCCAACTCCACCAGCGCCGTGTGCAGTTCGGCGTCGATCCGGAGTTCCAGCAGGTCGCCGCGGTACGACATGGCGGCCGGGCGCGGCCGGTCGGCGGGCAGCTGCAACTGCTCGGGCAGCCCGGCCAGCGCCTGTGTCCAGTAGGCGACCTGGCGGGCGAACACGCTGTCGGCGTCGTGCTCGTCGCCCAGGATCTCGTGCTGCCACAGGGTGTAGTCGCCGTACGTCACCGGCAGCGGCGGCCAGGCCGGCGCCCCGCCGCCCCGCCGGGCGGTGTAGGCGGTGGCCAGGTCGCGGGCCAGCGGACCCATGGACCAGCCGTCCCCGACGATGTGGTGCATGACCAGCAGCAGCACGTGCTCGTCCGGCGCGACCGCGAACAGCTCCGCCCGCAGCGGTACTTCCGAGGTCAGGTCGAAGCCACGCACCGCCGCCTCGCGCAGCAGGGCGGGCACCTCCGCCTCGCCGGCCGCGCGTACGGCCAGCGGGACGGCGACCTCGACGGTGTCCAGCACCCGCTGGTACGGCACTCCGGCGGTGTGCGGGAAGACCGTGCGCAGGGTCTCGTGCCGGGCCACCACGTCCGCGAGCGCGGCGCTCAGCGCGGCCCGGTCGAGGTCACCGGACAGCCGCAGCGCCAGCGGCATGTGGTAGGTGGCGCTCGGCGCCCCGAACTGCTGGAGGAACCAGAGCCGGCGCTGGGCGAACGACAGCGGCATCGGCTCGCGGCGGGGCCGGGGTACCAGGGCCTGCCGCGCGGCGCCGGCGTCGTGCAGACCGGCCGCCAGCCCGGCGGGTGTCGGGGTCCGGAACAGGCTGCGCAGCTCCAGTTCGACCCCGAGGGTCGCCCGGACCCGCGAGACCAGCCGGGTGGCGAGCAGGGAATGCCCGCCGAGGTCGAAGAAGTCGTCGTCGACTCCGACCCGAGGCCGGCTCAGCACCTCGGCGAACAGCTCGCACAGGATCTGTTCCTGCGGCGTGCGCGGCGCACGGCCGCTCCCGGCGGGACCGGTATCGGGCGCGGGCAGCGCCGCCCGGTCCAGCTTCCCGTTCGGCGTCAGTGGCAGCGCGTCCAGCAGCACGAACGCGGACGGCACCAGGTAGTCCGGCACCCGGTCGCGCAGGTACGCCGTCAGCGCCGCCGCGCTCGCCCCGCTCCCGGCCAGGGGGACGACGTACGCGACGATCCGGTCCTCCCGGGCGAGCACCGCGACCTGGGCGACGCCCGGGTGCGCGGTCAGCTCGGCCTCGATCTCGCCCGGCTCGACCCGGAACCCGCGCACCTTCACCTGGTGGTCGACCCGGCCGGCGAACTCCAGCTCGCGGTCGGCGCGCCAGCGGACCAGGTCGCCGGTGCGGTACATCCGGGCGCCCGCCGGACCGTACGGGTCGGCGACGAAGCGCCCGGCGGTGAGCCCGGGCCGGTCCAGGTAGCCGCGGGCCAGGCCCGTCCCGGCGAGGTACAGCTCACCCAGCACACCGGGGGCGACCGGTCGCAGCGCCGGATCCAGCACGTACACCTGGCAGTTGGCGATCGGACGGCCGATCGGCACGGGCAGCGGGCAGTCGGCCGGGTCGGCCGGCAGCGGGTAGGCGGTGATCACATGGGTCTCGGCGGGGCCGTAGTGGTTGTGCAGCACCCGGCCCGGCCGGCGGGCCTGGAAGCGGCGCACGGCACCGCCGAGGCGCATCGCCTCGCCGGCCTGGGCGACCAGCCGCAGGTGCGGCAGTTCCAGCCCGGCCTCCTCGGCGGCCTCGGCCAGCGCCTCGACCACCAGGTTCGGTGCGAACAACTCCTCCACCCGGTGCCGGTCCAGCCAGTGCGCGAACAGCTCGGCGCTGCGCCGCTGGTCCTCGGTCGGCACCACCAGGGTCTTGCCGTACAGCAGCGCGGAGAGCACCTCCTGCACCGAGACGTCGAAGCTGATCGCGGTGAACTGCGCGACCCGCGTGCCGGGTTCGCCGCCGACGGCCTCGTGGTGCCACTCCAGCAGGTTCAGCAGTCCGGCGGCGGGCATCACCACGGCCTTCGGCCGTCCGGTGGAGCCTGAGGTGTAGATGACGTAGGCCGGGTGCCGGGCGTCCACGGGGACGGCCGGATCGTGCTCCGGCTGCTCGTCGGCCGGTGTGACGGCCGCGAGGTCGTCGAGCACCACGGCCGGGCGCGCGTCCTCCAGCATGTACGCGATGCGGGCGGCCGGGTAGTCCGGGTCGACCGGCAGGTACGCCGCGCCCGTCTTGAGCACCGCGAGGACGGCGACCACCAGCTCGGCCGAGCGCGGCAGCCGCAGGGCTACGACCTGCTCCGGGCCCACGCCGCGCGCGATCAGCGCGTGGGCCAGGCGGTTGGCCCGGCGGTTCAGCTCGCGGTAGGTCAGCACGGTGTCCTCGAACACCACGGCCTGGGCCTTGGGGGTCGCCCGGACCCGCGCCTCGAACAGCGCGGGCAGATCAGCCGTGGGGACCGGACGGGCGGTGTCGTTGCAGGCGACCAGCAGCTCGTGCCGCTCCTCGGCGGTGAGGACGTCGATCCGGCTCAGCGGCCGGTCCGGCTCGGCGACCACAGCCGCCAGCAACCGCAACCACCGGGCGACCAGCGTCTCCACCGTCGAGTGGTCGAACAGGTCGGTGCTGTACTCGACCCGCCCGACGATGCCCTCGGCCGGCCCGCCGGTGCCGCCGCGCTCCAGCAGGTGGAAGCCGAGGTCGAACATCGCGGTGGGCGTGCGCACCAGGAGGATCTCGGAGCCCAGACCGTCCAGCGCGAACTCGGTGCGGGGCACGTTCTGCAGCGCGAGCAGCACCTGGAACAGCGGCTGACGGGCCAGCGACCGGGCCGGGTTGAGGGCCTCGACGACGTGCTCGAACGGCAGGTCCTGGTGGGCGTAGGCTGCCAGCGCGCCCTCCCGGACCCGGGCCAGCAGCTCCGCGAAGGTCGGGTCGCCCGAGGTGTCGGTGCGCAGCACCAGGGTGTTGACGAAGAACCCGACGAGGTCGTCCAGCGCCTGGTCCGTCCGGCCGGCGATCAGGCTGCCGACCGGGATGTCCGTGCCCGCGCCGAGCTTGTCCAGCAGCGATGCCAGGGCGGCCTGCAGCACCATGTACACGCTGGCGCCGCGCTCCCGGCCCAGCCGGACCAGGCCGGCGTGCAGTTCGGGGTCCAGTTCGACCTCGAGGTGCCCGCCGGCGTAGGAGGGGGTCGCGGGGCGGTGGCGGTCCGCAGGGAGCCGGAGCTGCTCCGGAAGGTCGGCCAGCGTCCGCGTCCAGTGGGCCGTCTGGCGGGCGAACAGGCTGTCCGGATCGGCCGCGTCGCCGAGCAGCCGGTTCTGCCACAGGGTGTAGTCGGCGTACTGCACGGGCAGCGGCGCCCACTGCGGCTCCTCGCCGCGGCGGCGTGCCGCGTACGCGGTGGCCAGGTCGGCGGACAACGGGCCCAGCGACCAACCGTCACCGGCGATGTGGTGCATCACCACCAGCAGCACGTGCTCGTCCGGCGCCGCCTCGAACAGCTCCGCGCGCAGCGGTGGTTCGGTCGCGAGGTCGAATCCGCGCACCGCCGCTGCCGTCAGCAGCTCCGACAGGTCCGCCTCAGCGATCCGGGTGACGGCCAGCCGAGGTGGGGCCGTTCCGGCGTCCAGCACCTCCTGACGGGGAACCCCGTCGACCTGGGGGTAGATCGTGCGCAGGCTCTCGTGCCGGGCAACGAGGTCGCCGAGCGCCGCCTGCAGGGCGGTCCGGTCGAGTTCACCGGTCAGCCGCCACGCCAGCGGCATGTTGTAGACCGAGCCGGCGTCCTCCAACTGGTGCAGGAACCACAGCCGTCGCTGCGCGAAGGACAGCGGGACCGTCCCCCGGGGCCCCCAGCCATGGGGGTACCCCCGGCCGAAGGCTTGGGGAGGCTTGGAGGTGCCCCCATCGGCCGGGGGTGCCCCCATCGGCCACTCCGCAGGGCGCAGCGCGAGCCTCGCCCGGCCGGCTCCGCCGAGCCCGGCGGCCAGCCCGGCCACCGTCGGCGTCTCGAAGAGGGCGCGCAGCTCCAGTTCCACCCCGAGCGTGACACGCGCCCGGGCGACCAGCCGGGTGGCGAGCAGGGAGTGCCCGCCGAGGTCGAAGAAGTCGTCGTCGGCCCGGACCTCGGCCACGCCCAGCACCTCGGCGAACAGTTCCGCGAGAACCTGCTCCTGCGGGGTGCGCGGGGCCCTGCCGGCCCGCGGCGCGGTGTGGACGGGTGCGGGCAGCGCGCGCCGGTCCAGCTTGCCGGTGGCTGTCAGCGGCAGGCTCTCCAGGGACACGAAGGCGGCCGGAACCATGTAGTCCGGCAGCCGCTCGCGCAGGTGTGCCCGCAGCTCGTCCGGCTGGAGTTCCGCCCCGGCGACGGCAACGGGATAGGCGACCAGCCGCGCGTCCCCCACCCGGTCCTCCCGGACGGTCACCGCGACCTGGGCGACCTGCGGGTGTTCCGCCAACGCCGCCTCGATCTCGCCGAGTTCGATGCGGAAGCCGCGCACCTTGACCTGGTCGTCGGTCCGGCCGAGGAACTCCAGGTTGCCGGACGCGTCCCAGCGCACCAGGTCGCCGGTGCGGTACATACGCGTGCCGCTCGGACCGAACGGGTCCGCCACGAACCGTCCCGCGGTAAGCCCCGGCTGATTCAGGTAGCCGCGGCCCAGACCCGCTCCGGCGAGGTACAGCTCACCCGCCACGCCCGCGGGCACCGGCTGCAGCGTGCTGTCGAGGACGTACAGCCGGATGCCCCCGAGCGGCCGGCCGATCACCGGGCGCGGACTCGATTCCAGCGGTGCGACGACGGCGTCCACCGTGCATTCGGACGGCCCGTAGTAGTTCAGGCAGGACACTCCCTCGACGGCCCGCAACCGCTCCCACAGCTGGTCCGGAACGGCCTCCCCGCCCATCGAGACCACCGAGGGACGGCGCCCCGGGTCGTCCAGGAGCCCTCGTGCGACGAGCACTTGCAGATAGGACGGGGTGGCGTTGACGTAGTCCAGCCCGGCGCGCGCGACGTAGTCGACGAAGGCGTCCGGGTCGGACCAGGTCGCCTCGTCCAGGACGTGCAGTTCGTGGCCCGCGTACAGGCTGGACAGCTGGTCGCAGGAGGCGTCGAACGACACCGAGGTCGTCAGCCCGATCCGCAGCCGCTGCTTCGTCCGCCGGGGGAACAGCAGCGGACGCTGGCTGACGAACAGGTTGAGCAGGCCGCCGTGGGTCGACACCACGCCCTTGGGCCTGCCGGTGGAGCCGGAGGTGTAGATCACGTAAGCCGGGTGCCTCGGGTCGATGGCGACCAGGGGGTCCGTCTCCGGACAGTCGGCCACCAGGGCGGCCGTCGCCGGGTCGTCGAGCACCAGCCACCCGGCCGGACCGGCCTCCGGCAGTCGGCCCCGGGTCCGGGCATCGGTCACCACCAGGACCGGGCCGGCGTCGTCCAGCATGTGCCCGATCCGCGCGGCCGGGTACTCGGGATCGACCGGGACGTAGGCCGCCCCGGCCCGCAGCACCGCGAGGATCGCCACCACCAGCTCGGCCGACCTCGGCAGGGCCACCGCCACCAGCCGTTCCGGCCCCGCGCCCCGCGCGATCAGGGCGTGTGCCAGCCGGTTCGCCCGCGCGTCCAACTCCTTGTACGTCAGCGAGACGTCCCCGCACACCAGCGCCACCAGGTCCGGCGTCGCCCGCACCTGCGCCCGGAACAGCTCCGGCACGCTCACGGCCGGAAGCTCCACCTCCGGTCCGGTGCCCAGTGCCTCCAGGTCGCCGTGCTCCTCGGCGGAAAGCACGCCGACCCGGCTGAGCCGCCGCTGCGGGTCGGCGACCACGGCGCGGAGCAGTCGCTCCCAGCGCCTGAAGATCGTCTCGACGGTGGCCGGATCGTAGAGGTCGCCGGCGTACTCGATGAGCCCGTCGATCCCCTCCGGGGTGGGGGCACCTCCCGAGCCGTCAGACCCAGGGGGACCGTCCTGCGCCTGCCGCTCGGACATGGTGAAGATCAGGTCGAGCTTGGCGGTGGTCGTCGTCAGCGGCATGTCGTCGACGTGCAGCCCGGGCGGCGCGAAGTCGGCACGGGGTGCGTTCTGCAGCACCAGCATGACCTGGAACAGCGGGTGGTGCGCCAGCGAGCGCACCGGGTTGAGGGCTTCGACCAGGTGCTCGAACGGCAGGTCCTGATGGGCGTACCCGGCCAGCGAGGTGTCCCGGACCCGGTCCAGTAGCTCGGCGAAGGTCGGATCGCCCGAGGTGTCGGTGCGGAAGACCAGGGTGTTGACGAAGTAGCCGACCAGCTCGTCCAGTGCCTGGTCGGTCCGACCGGCGACCGGGCTGCCGACCGGGATGTCGTCGCCCGCGCCGAGCTTGCTCAGCAGCGCCGCCAGCCCGGCCTGGAGGACCATGAACAGGCTGGTGCCGTGCTCCCGGGCGAGCTCGCGCAGACCGCGGTGCAGTTCGGCGTCCAGTCCGGCGCGCACAAAGCCGCCCCGGTGCGAGGCGGCCGCCGGGCGGGGCCGGTCGGCGGGCAGCTGGATCCGCTCCGGGAGACCGGCCAACTGCCGCGTCCAATAGGCCGCCTGGCGGGCGAACGGACTGTCCGGGTCGGTGGATTCGCCGAGCAGCTCCTGCTGCCACAGGGTGTAGTCGGCGTAGTGGACCGGCAGCTCCTCCCACCGCGGCTCCTCGCCGCGGCGGCGCGCCGCGTAGGCGGCGGTCAGGTCCTGCGCGAGCGGGCCCAGCGACCAGCCGTCACCCGCGATGTGGTGGAGCACCACCTGGAGCACGTGTTCGTCCGGCGCCAGCTCGAACAGGTCGACCCGCAGCGGCGCATCGCCCGCCAGGTCGAACGGCCGGTCCTTCGCCGCCGCCATCAGGGCGGACAGCTCGGCCTCGGTGGTCCGGCTCACGAGCAGCCGCGGGCGGCCCGCCACGACGTCCAGCACCTGCTGGTACGGGACGCCGTCGACGGCCGGGAAGACGGTCCGCAGGCTCTCGTGCCGCCCGACCACGTCCGCGAGGGCGGCCTCCAGGGCCCTCCGGTCCAGGTCCCCGGACAGCCGCCAGGCCAGGGAGATGTGGTAGTTCGCGCTGGCGCCCTCCAGCTGGTGCAGGAACCACAGCCGTCGCTGCGCGAACGACAGCGGGATCACCTCGGGGCGCTCGCGCCGTACCAGGGCGGTCTGCGCCGGTCCGGCCGCCACCAGGGCGGCGGCCAGGCCGGCCGGGGTCGGCGCCTCGAACAGGGTGCGCAGCGGCATCTCCACGCCGAGCGTCGCGCGGATCCGGGCGGCCAGGCGGGTGGCGAGCAGGGAATGCCCGCCCAGGTCGAAGAAGCCGTCCTCGACGCCGGCCGACGCCACACCCAGGACCTCGGCGAACAGCTCGCAGAGGACCTGCTCCTGCGGGGTGCGCGGCGCGCGGCTTGGGGGTCCCCCCGGCCGGACCGGGGCGAGGTCGGGGGCGGGCAGGGCCCGGTGGTCCAGCTTGCCGTTGGCGGTCAGCGGCAACGCGTCCAGCACGACGAACGCCGACGGCACCATGTGCTCCGGCAGCCGCTCGCTCAGGTGCCCACGCAACCCGGCCGCGCGCGGCGCGGCACCCGGGGCCGGCACCAGGTACGCGACCAGCCGGGTGTCGTCGGCCCGGTCCTGCCGCGCCAGGACGGCGACTTGGGCGACGTCGGGGTGCACGGCCAGCGTCGCCTCGATCTCGCCGAGTTCGACCCGGAAGCCGCGCACCTTCACCTGCTGGTCGGCCCGGCCGACGTAGCGCAGGCTCCCTCCCCCAGCGCCCCCAGCCATGGGGGTCCCCCCGGCCGAAGTCCCCCAGCCTTCGGCCGGGGGTGCCCCCACGGGGAGGCCGGGAGGTGCCCCCACCGGCCGGGCGGACCCCCCTGCGGCTCGGCGCACCACGTCGCCGCTGCGGTACATCCGGGATCCCGGCGGTCCGAACGGGTCCGCCACGAACCGTCCGGCGGTCAGGCCGGGCCGGTCCAGGTAGCCGCGTGCCAGGCCGGCGCCCGCGACGTACAGTTCGCCGGGCACCCCCGGCGCGACCGGTCGCAGGCCGTCGTCGAGCACGTACGCGCGCAGGTCCTGGAGGGCCGTGCCGATCTGGCCGGCGGCGGTGCCGGACCGGTCGAGCGCGGCGTACGTGACGTGCACCGTGGTCTCGGTGATGCCGTACATGTTGACCAGCCGCGGCGCGTCGTCCGGGTGCCGCTCGTACCAGCTCGCGAGCCGGGCGGGCTCCAGCGCCTCACCTCCGAACACGACGGTCCGCAGGGCGAGTTCACGCGGCTGCTCGGCGTCCGCCTGCATCAGCTGGTAGAAGGCGGACGGCGTCTGGTTGAGCACCGTCACCCGCTCGCGGGCGAGGAGTTCCAGGAACCGGCCGGGCGAGCGGCTGGTCTCGTGGTCCACGACCACCAGGCGGCCGCCGTGCAGCAGCGCGCCCCACAGCTCCCACACCGAGAAGTCGAAGGCGTAGGAGTGGAAGAGGGTCCAGACGTCGTCGGCGGTGAAGCCGAACAGGTCCTCCGTCGTCCGGAACAGGCGCACCACGTTGCGGTGCGGGACCACCACGCCCTTGGGGTTGCCGGTGGAGCCGGAGGTGTGGATGACGTAGGCGGCGTGGCCGGGATCGACGGTGGCCCCCGGGTCCGTGTCCGGCAGCCCGTCCAGGTCGGCGGAGTCCAGCAGCAGCCGGTCCAGGTGGTCCGCCGCCGGAAGCCCGCCGATCCGGCTCGTCGTCACGAGCAGCGCGGGCCGGGTGTCCTGGAGCAGGTAGGCGATCCGGGCGGCCGGGTACGCCGGGTCGACCGGCACGTAGGCGCCGCCGGCCTTGAGCACCGCGAGGACGGCCACGACCAGCTCCGCCGTGCGCGGCAGGGCCAGTGCCACCAGCTGCTCCGGGCCGACCCCGCGGGCGATCAGTGCGCGCGCCAGGCGGTTCGCCCGGCCGTTCAACTCTCCGTACGTCAGGGTGACTTCGCCGTCCGTGAGGGCGAGTGCGGCCGGGTCGGCCCGCACCTGCCGCTCGAAAAGCTCGGCCAGGCTGCTCTCCGGCAGTTCCGCGCTCCGGCCGGCGTCGGCCGGCAGCAGCGCGCGGAGCTCGTCGGCGGACAGCACGTCCACCTGGCCGATCCGTCGGCCGGGGTCGGCGACGACGGCGCGCAGCAGCCGCAGCCACCGGTCGACGATCCCCGCCACGGTGGCCTCGTCGAACAGATCGGTGCTGTACTCCACCAGGACCGACAGCCCGTCCGCGCCGGGCTGTTCGGTCACCATGAAGGTCAGGTCGCACTTGGCCGTCCCGGTGGAGACCAGGTCGGTCGTCACCCGCAGGCCTGGCAGGTCGAGGGCGCCGAGCGGCGCGTTCTGCAGGGCGAGCATGGTCTGGAACAGCGGGTGGTGCGCCAGCGACCGGGTCGGGTTCAACGCCTCCACCAGGTGCTCGAACGGCACGTCCTGGTGCGCGTAGGCGGCCAGCGCGTCGCCGCGTACCCGGCCCAGCAGTTCGGTGAACGACGGGTCGCCGGACAGGTCGGTGCGCAGCACCAGGGTGTTGACGAAGAAGCCGACCAGGTCGTCCAGGGCCTCGTCGGTGCGGCCGGCGATCGGCGTGCCGATCGGGACGTCGCTGCCCGCGCCGAGCTTGCCCAGCAGGGCGGCCAGGCCGGCCTGCAGCACCATGAACAGGCTGGCGCCGCCGTCCCGGGCGAGCGCGCGCAGGCCCTGGTGCAGCTCGGCGTCGATCCGCACCGGCAGGTGGGCGCCCCGGTAGGACATCGCGGCCGGCCGGGGCCGGTCGAAGGGCAGCTCGACCTGCTCGGGCAGGTCCGCCAGCTGCTCCTTCCAGTAGGCGAGTTGGCCGTTCAGCAGGCTGTCCGGGTCCGCACCGTCGCCCAACAGCTCCTGCTGCCAGAGGGCGTAGTCGGCGTACTGGACGGGCAGCGGCGACCACTCCGGCTTCGCCCCCTCGGCACGGGCCGCGTAGGCGGTCCTCAGGTCCCGCAGGAGCGGCCCCGCCGACCAGCCGTCACCGGCGATGTGGTGCACCACCAGCAGCAACACGTGCTCCTCGGTGCCGAGCCGGAACAGCTCGGCGTGCAGCGGCGGCTCCGCGGAGAGCTCGAAGCCGTGCCGGGCCGCCTCCGCCACAAGATCCGGCAGGTCGCGCTCGCCGGCCTCGGTCATCCGCAGCAGCGGCCGTGCCTCGTCGGGGTCCAGCACCCGCTGGCACGGCACGCCGTCGACCACCGGAAAAACGGTACGCAGGCTCTCGTGCCGCTCGACCACGTCCGCCAGGGCGGCGTCCAGGGCCCGCTGGTCCAGGTTGCCGGACAGCCGCAGGGTCAGCGGGATGTTGTACGTGGCGCTCGGGCCCTCCATGCGGTGCAGGAACCACAGCCGACGCTGCGCGAAGGACAGCGGGACCGGCTCGGGCCGCTCGCGCCGCTCCAGCGCCGGGCGCGCCCGGTCCGCGACGTCCACCGCCGCCGCCAGTTCCGCCACCGTCGGCGCGTCGAACAGGTCGCTCAGCCTCAGTTCCACGCCGAGCGCCGACCGCGCCCGCGAGACCAGTCGGGTGGCCAGCAGCGAGTGCCCGCCGAGGTCGAAGAAGCTGTCGTCCGCGCCGACCGCCGGCACACCGAGCACCTCGGCGAACAGGCCGGCGAGCAGGTGCTCGGTCGCGGTGCGCGGGGCGCGGCCCGGGGCGGCGGCGATCTGCTCGGGCGCCGGGAGGGCCCGGCGGTCGAGCTTCCGGTTCGGTGTCAGCGGCAGCGCGTCCAGCGTCACGAACGCGGCCGGCACCATGTACTCCGGCAGCCGTTCGCGCAGGTGCTCGCGCAGCGCGGCCGCGGCCACCTCGGCACCGGATGCCGGCACGACGTAGGCGACCAGCCGGGTGCCCTCTTCGGCCCGCGCCAGAACGGCGGCCTGTGCGACCTGCGGGTGTTCGACGAGCACGGCCTCGATCTCGCCGAGTTCGATCCGGAATCCCCGGATCTTGACCTGGTCGTCGGTACGGCCGAGGAACTCCAGGTTCCCGTCCGCGTCCCACCGCACCAGGTCACCGGTGCGGTACATGCGGGAGCCGGCCGGCCCGAACGGGTCGGCCGTGAAACGCGCGGCGGTCAGACCCGGCCGGTTCAGGTAGCCCCGCGCCAGGCCCTCGCCGGCGATGTACAGCTCGCCCACCGCACCCGTCGGCATCGGTCGCAACGCGCCGTCCAGCACGTACAGCCGGGCGCCCGAGACCGGGCGGCCGATCACCGGGCGCCGACTCGACCCCAGCGGTGCGACGACCGAGTTGACCGTGCACTCGGACGGCCCGTAGAAGTTCAGGCAGGACACCTCGTCGGCCTCACGGAGTTGCTCCCACAGCCGCTCCGGAACGGCCTCCCCACCGGCTGCGACCACCGCCGGACGCCACTGCGGATCGTCCAGCAGTCCCCGTGCGACGAGGACTTGGAGGTAGGACGGGGTGGCCTCGATGAAGTCGAGGCCACGGCTCCGGGCGTAGTCGACGAAGGCGTCCGGGTCGGTCCAGGTCGCGTGGTCCAGGACGTGCAGTTCGTGGCCGGCGAACAGGGCCAGCAGTTGGTTCCAGGATGCGTCGAACGACACCGACGTGGTCAGCGCCACCCGCAGTCGTTGCCGTTCCTTCAGCAGTGGCGGGAACATCGTCCGCTGGTGGTCGGCGAACAGGTTGAGCAGCCCACCGTACGTCGGCACCACGCCCTTGGGTCGCCCGGTCGAGCCGGAGGTGTAGATGACGTAGGCCGGGTGCTCCGGATCGACGGCCACCTCCGGATCCGCTGCCGGGCAACCCGCGACCAGCGCGGCCGTCCCCGGGTCGTCGACCACCAGCCGCTCGGCGGCACCGGGCTCCGGCAGCCGGTCCCGGGTGCGGGAGTCGGTCACCACCAGGACCGGCCGGGCGTCGTCGAGCAGGTACCCGATCCGGGCGGCGGGGTACTCCGGATCGACCGGGACGTACGCCGCCCCCGTCTTGACCACTGCGAGGATCGCGACCACCAGCTCGGCCGAGCGCGGCAGGGCCACCGCCACCAGCCGCTCCGGCCCCACCCCGCGGGCGATCAGGGCGTGCGCCAGCCGGTTCGCCCGAGCGTCCAACTCCGCGTACGTCAGGGACGCGTCCGGCCCCACCACCGCGACAGCGTCCGGAGTCGCCCGCACCTGTGCCCGGAACACCTCCGGCAAGCTGCCGGCGGAGCCCTCGGCCGCCGGGCCGGCGCCCAGCTCCAGCAGTTCCCGCTCCTCGTCCGCGGCGATCAGTCCGATCCGGCCGACCGGCTCCTGCGGAGCGCAGTTCGCGACGGTGTCCAGCAGCGCGAGCAGACGCCTTTGGTGGACGGCGAGTTCGTCGTTGTTCCAGGTCTGGGGCGCACCCTTGAGTTCGACCCGGAGTTCGTCGTCTCCCCGCCGGCCCGTGATCCAGAGTGACAGCCCGGTGGTCGGCTCCGGGAACAGGTAGTGCAACGTCGCAGGGTGCCCGGCGAAGCTCGGCGCGGAGTCGAAGGCCATGATGTTGACGACGAGCGGGAACGCCGCCCCGGTGGCACCCGGGACCCCGAGGTCTCGGAACAGTTCTTCACTGCGGTAGCACTGGTGCGCGAGGGCCGCATCGGCCTCCCGTGCCGCCTCTGCGACCAGATCGTGCCACCGCGTGTCCGGTCGCACCGACAGACGGAGGGGCACCACGTTCGCCACCGTGCCGGGCGCCGACATCAGCGCGCGTCCGGCTCCCTCGCGCCCGGTGACGGGAAGGCCGATCAGCACGTCCCGGTCCCCGGTGAGCCGGTGGGTGTAGAGGGCCACCGCTGCGATCAGCGGCCGGGACCAGTGGCCTTCCGTCTCCTGTGCCGCCGATCGCAGCGCTTCCACGCGGAGCACCGCCGGTTCCACCGCGGGATGCGGGCCGTTCCCGCTCTGCGGAGCCCGACCGGTGAGCCGGGTCGGATCCGGCCGGTCGGCGAGAAGCTCCGTCCAGTACGACCGGTCGGAGGCGAACTGCTCCGAGGCGCGGTAGTCGGCGTCGCTGCGGATCAGGACGTCCAGGGAACGGAACGACGACGGCGGGACCGGTCCGCCTGCGGCCAGCGCGGTGTACACCCGCGTGATCCGCCGCCGGACGAGGGAGAGGCCGAATCCATCCATCACCAGGTGGTGGTAGTTCTGGTACAGGATGTGGTGCGTCGGCGAGAGGTCGATCAGCGCGAAGCTGAAGAGCGGGTCACGGGTGAGGTCCAGCGGGCGCACCCGGTCCCGGGCCATCCATGCCAGGGCCGCCGCCCTGGGGTCGGGCTCCGAGCCGAGGTCGAGCCGGGTCGGTGTCCAGTCCCATTCCGCACGAACGATCTGACGTGGGTCCTGCCCGTCGTGGCCGAACGTCACGTGCAGCACGTCGATCTCGTCGACGACCCGGCGCAACGCGGTCTCGACGATCTCCGCGTCGACCGGTCCGTGGATCTCCAGGTAATCGCCGATGCGGTAGGCGTCGAGTGCTGTCCGCGCGTGCTGCTCGGCGAGCCAGATCTCGCGCTGTGCCGCAGTCAGGGGAAGGACGTCGCCGTCGCGACGGGACATGGGGGTACCTCCAGAAGTGTGGGCGGGCGTGCGCGCAGGGCACGCCGGGCCCCGCCGGCCGCGGTGACGTCACGCGGTCGGCGGGCGGGTGCTGCTGCGGTGCTCAGGCGGCGAGTTCGCCGGCCTGGAGGTGCCAGAGGGACGCGTAGAGGCCGTGCTGCGCCAGCAGTTCGTCGTGGGTACCCTGTTCGGCCACGACGCCGCCCTTGTCCATGACGTAGATCCGGTCCGCGTGGCGGACGGTGGAGAGCCGGTGGGCGATCACGACCATGGTCCGCTCGGCGGCGAACCTCCGGAGCGTCCGCTGAATGGCCGCCTCGGTCTCGTTGTCCACCGCAGAGGTGGCCTCGTCGAGGATCACGACGGGCGCGTCCTTCAGGATCGCCCTCGCCAGGGCGATCCGCTGCCGCTGGCCGCCGGAGAGGGCGGCGCCGCGTTCGCCGATCACCGTGTCGTAGCCGTCCGGCAGCGTCGCGACGAAGGCGTGCGCCTCGGCCATCGTGGCCGCCTCGACCACGGCCTCGTCCGAGGCGCCGAAGCTGCCGTAGCGGATGTTGTCGGCGATGGTGCCGTCGAAGAGGAAGGGGTCCTGAGCGACGAACCCGATCGCCTGGCGCAGGTCCCGGCGCGTCAGGTCGTGCACGTCCCGCCCGTCGAGCAGCACGCTTCCGGACTCCGCGTCCTGGAAGCGCATCAGCAGTTTGGCGATCGTTGTCTTGCCGGAGCCGGTGGCGCCGACGAGGGCGGTGACCTGGCCGGCGGGGATGGTCAGCGAGAGGTCCTCCAGCACCGGCGGCCGGCCGGGGTAGGCGAACGTCACCTTGTCGAGGACGATCTCGCCGTGCACCTTCTCGCCGTCGAACGGTCCGCCGGTGCCGTCGGCCTCGACGGGCAGGGCGCGCAGCCGCTGGACCCGGTCGTGGGCGGCCAGCGTGCGCTGGTACTGGTCGACGATGCCGCCGAGCCGGTTCATCCGCAGCAGCACCATCTGGGGCAGCCCGATCAGCGGGCTGAACACCTCGAACGGCAGGCTGCCGTTGAGCACCGACCGGCCACCGATCAGCAGGGTTCCGGCCATCGAGCTGGTCGTGCAGACCCGAACGATCTCGGCGTGCCGGATCGTGCTCCGGTCGGTCTGCCGGTTGCTCTCCTGGGCCTCCCCGCTCAGCCGGTCGATGCGCTCGGCCTCGTAGTCCTCGGTGCAGAAGCTCTTGACGGTGGCACCGGCCTCCAGCGTGTTCACCAGCTGGCTGTGCAGCCTGGCCCGGTACTCGCCGGAGACGGCGTAGTCGGCCGCGACCTTGTCCTGGTAGTGGAACGACAGCCAGGCGATGACCGGGATGGGCAGGAACGCGATCCAGGCGATCTGCGGTGCCAGCAGCAGGAACAGCGGCACCAGGACGGCCAGGCTGGTGCCCAGTTGCAGCAGGTCGCTGGCCGAGGTGGCGAAGAATGCGCCCAGCTGGCGGACGTCGTCGGTGAGCGCACCGGCGATCCGGGTGGTCCGCTCGCCTTCCAGGTGCCGCAGTTCGAGGTGCTGCACGTGGGCGTACGTCCGGTTGCGCCAGTCGTGCTCGATGTCCTGGCCGAGCTGGCGCCACTGGAGGTTCGAGGAGTACGAGAGGCCCGCCACGGCGGCGCAGGCGGCGGCCACCAGAGCTGCCAGACCCCAGAGTTGGGCGGACGCGGTGGTCAGACCGACGCGGACCAGCGGCGCGGCCTCGCCCTTGATGAGGACCAACGCGGTCCAGCCGAGGAAGGTGCCGAGCGCCATCTCCGAGATCTGGCAGGCGACCGCCAGCGCGGAGGCGCGGTAGAGGCGCCGGCGGTGCGGTCCGACGATCTCCAGCAGGGGGTGTCGTTCGGCCCCGGACAGGTCGCTGGTCGCGTCGACCGTTCTGCGCCAGGCCGTCCGGACGACGGCCGCGGTGGCCGCCGCCACGCCGCCCAGTGCGACCAGCTGCTTGCTCAGCGCCGACCCACGGATCAGCGCGATCCCGGCCGCCACGCCACCCCCGACGGCGAGCACGGGGCGCACGACGCCGCCATCGGCGCGCGGAACCGGTTCGGCAGCGGGCCGGGTGGCGGCGGCCGCGCCGTTCACGACCAGGGTGACGGCTCGGCGGACGAGTCGGCCGACGTCCGCGGCGGCCACCCGCGCGTCGTGGCGGACGAGGACCCCGCCGGTGATCGGGTTGGCCTGTGCCTCGGTGATCCCGGGGATGCGCCGCAGGGCCGCGGCGAGGATTTCGGCCGCCTGGGGCCGTCCGAGAACCAGCTTGACGTCCCAGCGCTGGCGGCCCGGAATGACCGAGCGCGGGCGCACGTCCACATCCACGGAGCGATAACCGGCTGCGGCACCCAGCAGAGATGGCATGTGTACGATCACCTGTTTGCGGAGGTCGCCGAAAACCGTCACGGGGATGACGGATTACTGCGACGGAGTGGAAGTTCTGGAGAGAGAAGTGATGCGGCCGGCGAGCCTGCGGCCGACCCCGCATGGACGGGTACTCCCGGGGAACGGGAAGCCCGTCCACGCGGCGGCCGGTACCGCCGGGCACTCCGTCAGTGCGCCTTGCCGACGCCGGCGGTCGTGCGGATCTTCGGGGCCCTCGCCTCGGCCTCGGCCGCGGCCCGGTCGGCGGCCTCGTCCTTCCCGCCGCTCGGGGTGGCGTTCTCGGTGGGCCGCCGGTCGTCGCTCGAACGGGCTACGACGTCACCGGCGATGATCTGTGCCGCCACCACCTCGGCGGCCACCTCGGCCGCGAGGTCGTGAATGTTCTCCCCGGCCTCGTGGGCCGCCTTCTTCACCTCCATCGCGAGACCGACGGACGTCTTGACGACGCCGCGAAGCAGCGGCTTGAGGAGACGCTTGGCCAGTGGCGCGACGACAAGGCCGATCAGGAAGGGCGGTACTACGGGTGGCATGATGCTCCATCCTCTCTACGCATACGTATGACAGGGACCCCGGGCACTGCGAACACCGGAGCAGCGCACAGCTGGGCGGACGGAAGAACCCATTGTCGGAATTCGCGAGTTCGACTGCCGCTCCGAATTCCTCGTGAATGAGGTTCACCGCCCGCTCTTCCGCCACCGTAGTCGAACCAGGTCCATCGAGGCCAAACAGTCCCCGCCGGTTTCACTCATGCGAGTGCTCCCGACCTTTCCTATTAGCACGGATTTCCGTATGCGCACTCACCAAACGAGCCAATAGGATTATTTTCCTACTTACTGAGGCTTTCCGAGCTCACGGGCCACCCGCTGCCGCAGGGCGGGGAACGGCAGTCCGCCGCCTCCCAGCACCGCCTCGTGAAAGGCCCGCACGTCGAAGCCGGCACCCGGGTCGACTTCGGCACCGGCCCGCAGTCGGCAGAACTCCAGGTAGCCGGCCCGGTAGGAGAGCGCCTGCCCGGGCAGGTCCGTCGAGTACCGCAGCAGGTCCGAGGCGATCTGGTCATCCGACTCGGTGGAGTTGGCGCGCATGAAGTCCCGCGCCTGCTCCAGGCCCATCGTCCCGAGGTTGAGCCCGGTGTCGACGACGAGGCGCTGCGCGGTGAACCGCTCCTGCGCGAGGCGCCCGTACGCGTCCCACGGGTCGTCGTAGAGGCCCATCTCCCACCCCAGACCGGCCGCGTACTCGGCCCAGCCCTCGTTGAAAGCCGTGAACCCCGCCACCTCGCGGCGCAGTTGCGGCAGTCCGAGGTCCTCCGCCTGCCGGGCGAGGTGGAAGTGGTGCCCGGGAGCCAGCTCGTGGTAGATCAGCGAGGCCGAACCCAGCAGCGACCGCCGGTCCAGGTCCGAGCCGTTGTAGCGGTAGTGCCCGATGGGGCTGGCGACGGTCGGCAGCTCGTAGTACCCGAAGGTCATCCCCGCCTCCAGCGCCGGATCCAGCCGGGCCAGCCCGTACGGCGCGGCCGGCAGCACGGCGAACCACCGCGGCAGCAGCGGGGCCAGCCGGTCGAGGTGGCCGCGGTAGCGCGCCTCGACCTCCTCGGGCGTCCGGGCGTACAGGCGGGGCTCGGTCCGCAGCCGGTCGTGGAACTCGCCCTCGGAGCCCCGGAATCCGAGCAGGCCACGGACGTCCCGCATCCGCTCGGCCAGTTCGCGGCACTGGTCGCGGCCGAGCTCGTGGAGCCGCTCCGGCGGCGTGTCACCCCCGGCATGGAGCCGGGCGAACTCCCGGTACGCCTCCTCACCGCCGTCGTACTGGGCCCAGCCGACGGCCTGTGGAGCCTCGCGCCGATAGGCCGGATCGTCGACGACGGCGAGCAGGCGGTCGAAGGACGGCGCCAACTCGGCGCGCACCAGGCGTCGCACACCGCCCCGAAGCCGTCCGCGATCGGCCGGGCCCAGTGCGCCGAGCCGGCCGTCGTCCACCTCCGCCCGGCGGACGACCGACTCCCGCAGACCGGCGACGGTGGCGCGCGCGCCCGCGAGAGCGGGGGCCGGCACCCTGAAGCCCCGGTCCGCCTGCCCCGCCACCTTGTCGCCGATCGAGCTGACCACCCCGGCCAGTTCGTGCACCAGCACCAGGTAGCGCTCGACGTCGGACCGTCCGGAGAAACGGAAGGGACACAGGACCGCGTCGGCGTACTGGGACAGCGAGAACAGCCGGTACGGCGTGGCGGCGGGCGTCAGCCAGTAGCAGCGGAGGGCGCTCAGCTCCTGCTCAGCCAGCCCGGCGAGGAACTCGGCGGTGTCGGCGTCGGCACCGGACAGCTCCACGCCGTCGAGCGCCCGCACCCGGGCCAGGACGCCCTCGGCGAACCGCGCCCGCTCCTCGGCCTCGGCGAGCGACACCCCGGGCAGCGTCTCCACCGGGAGCCCCTGGCGGACCCTCAGCAGTGGGTCGCGCTCCAGCAGGAACTCCCAGTAGTGGCCCGTCAGATGACCGATCTCGCGACCCGGTTCGTTCGTCCTCATGCGGCCAAGTGTGGCGATGACGGACGGTCCGGTCGCCCGGTCCGGGAAGCAGCGGCCGCACTATCCCTCGAACGGGCGAATCGCGCCGGTCGCTCCCGCCCGCTCCCACGGCTCCCGGCCAAGTCGGCAGGCGCCTTTGCGTCATTCGAACGCGCTTTTCGCACAGGCGAGTTGACTCTACCTCGGCACGTCTTGGTGACACCATGGCGCCATGCCCCGTCGCACCCCGCCGGTCGCCCTGGCGGCCACCGTGACCGCTGCGGCCGTCGCGCTGACCGGCTGCGGCAACGTCGCCCGGTCCTCGACGAGCACCCCCCTCGTGGACCGAGGGACCGTCCGGATCGCGGCCGCCAGTGAGATCGCCAGCTTCGACCCCTACACCGCCTTCGGTACCGGTCCGGCCCGCTACGCCTACGACTCGCTGGTCGACGTCTCCGCCGACGGCACCCTGGTCTCCGGCCTGGCCTCCTCCTGGGAGGCCACCACCACCACGGCCACCTTCACCCTCCGCCCGGGGATCACCTGCTCCGACGGCACCCCCCTCACCGCCACCGCGGTGGCCCGCGCACTGACCTACGCCGGCGACCCGGCCAACCAGCTCGCCGGCGCCCAGGCCGTCCTCCCCGGCGTCCCGTACACCGCGAGCGCCGACGACTCGACCGGCACCGTGTCGGCGACCACCGCCGCTCCCTTCCCGTTCCTCACCCGAACGCTCGGGCTGCTGCCGATCGTCTGCCCCGCCGGCCTCGACCGGCCCCGGTCCCTGGACCGCGCCACCCGGGGCACCGGACCGTACGTGCTGACCCGCTACACCCCCGGCGGGCCGTACGAGTTCACCGTGCGCGACGGCTACACCTGGGGGCCGGCCGGGGCGACCACCGCGGAGAGCGGTCTTCCCGCCCGCATCGTCGTCTCCGTGGTGCCCCAGGCCTCCACCGCCGCGAACCTGCTGCTCACCGGTGGCGTCGACATCGCGACCGTGAACGGACCCGACCGCACCCGGCTCACCGGCCGCGGCCTGGCCGCCGCCGACGTGGCGACCGTCGTCGGGCTGACCTTCTTCAACCAGCGCCCCGGCCACCCCCTCGCCGACCCGGCACTGCGCCGGGCCCTGGTGTCCGCGCTCGACCGCCAGGGACTCGCCAACGTCGCCGTCGGCGGCACCGGCACGCCCGCCACCGACTTCGGCGCGCAGGGCTCCGTCTGCCACGCCGACCTCGCCGCCGCCAACCTGCCCGCACAGGACGCCACCGAGGCGCTGCGCGCAGCCGGTTGGGCCCGCGCCGCCGAGGGCCGGCTGACCAGGGACGGCCGGCCGCTCCGGCTGCGCCTGATCACCTCCCCCGACCTCGGCCCGACGCTGTCACCCGTCGCCGAGCTGATCGCCCGGTCCTGGACGGAACTCGGCGTGGACGTCGAGCTGGTCACCGAGAGCCTGCCCGCCCTCGTCAACGCCATGTACCAGACCGGCGACTTCGACGTCGTGGTCGGCACCTCCCCCGGCTTCGCCCTGCCGGTCGGCTTCGTCCCGTTCTTCTCCGGTCCGCCCCCTGCCCAGGGCCTCAACTTCGCGGGCGTGGTCAATCCCGAGTACGACTCCCTGGTCGCCCGGGCGCTTCGGGAGACGGACGCCGAAGGCTGCGCCACCTGGAACCGGGCCGCCGCCGTGCTCTTCCGCTCGGCCGACGCCCTGCCGATCGCCGACGACTGGAGCACCGTGTACGGGCGCCGCACCACCTTCGCCACCACCTTCGGCGGCCAGATCATCCCCACCAGCATCCGCCTGCACCGATGACCGGGGGATCCAGCGTGTCCGTACCCCGCCTTCTGCGGCACCCGTGGACGGTGTTCCTCGGCCGGCGCACCGCCCGGCTGCTCCTCTCGCTCGGGGTCGTGCTCACCGCGTCGTTCGCGATGATCCGCCTGGTGCCCGGAGACCCGGTCCGCGCGGCGCTCGGCGTCGACGCCTCCCCCGCTCTGGTGGCCGCGCGTCGGCACCGACTCGGGCTCGACGCACCCTTCCTGTCCCAGTACCGGCACTATCTCGACGGCCTCGTGCACGGCGACCTCGGCACCTCGCTGGTCACCGGGACACCGGTCGCGGAGCTCGTCCGCACCCGGCTGCCGGCCACCCTCGAAATCGCCGGCCTGGCCTTCCTCGTCACCCTCGCCGTCGCCCTGCCCTGCGGCCTGCTCGCCGCCGTCCGCACCCGTGACGGCCGGCACCCGCGCAGCGAGCTGGCGTTCACGACGCTCACCGCCGGCCTGGCCGGGATCCCGGACTTCGTGCTGGCCACCGGGCTCACCGCGCTGCTGGCCGTCGGTCTCCAGTTGCTGCCGGTGGCCGGAACCGCGGGCGCCGGGTCCTACGTCCTGCCGGTCCTCGCCCTCTCCGCGGCGCCCACCGCCGTCCTGGTGCGCATCGTCCGGGTGGAGGCGCTGAAGGTCCTCTCCGAGGACTACATGCGCACCGCACGGGGGAAGCGGCTGTCACCGGTGCGCCGCCACCTGCGGCACGCTGCACCGAACATGGCCACCGCCGCGCTCACCGTCGCCGGCGGCCTGCTGCCCGCCATGATCGCCGGCACCGTGCTGGTGGAGAAGGTCTTCGCCTGGCCCGGCATCGGTTCGGCGATGGCGCAGTCCGTGGGCTCGCAGGACTACCCGGTGATCCAGGCGATGGTCCTGATCCTGGGCACGACCGTCCTGCTCGCCGCACTCCTGGTCGACGTGCTGCTGGCACTGCTCGACCCGCGTTCGGCGATCCGGGAGAGCTGAGGAGCCGATGCCCCTTCCCTCGTTCCCTCCCGTCAGGCACCTCCGCTCGCCCATGGCCTGGGTCGCGACGGCCATGCTGGCGTCGCTGGTCGTGCTCGCACTGGCCGGCCCGCTCCTCTGGGGCACGGCCGCGGACCGCCCCGACACCTCGGCGGTGCTGCAAGGCCCCTCCGCGGCCCACCTGTTCGGCACCGACGGCCTCGGACGGGACCTGCTCGCCCGGGTCCTGACCGCCTCCCGGCCCTCCCTGCTGCTCGCGCTGGCCGCGACCGCGATCGGCGCGGGTACGGGCGTCCTCCTCGGCGCGTCCACCGCCGTCGTCGGCCCCCGCACCCGCCGCCTGCTCGCGGCACTGGTCAACCTCCTGCTCGCCTTCCCCGCGCTCCTGGTCGCACTCTTCCTCGCGGTCGTGTTCGGCGCGGGCGGCGGCGGGGCGATGCTCGCCCTCGCCGCCGCCGGTGTGCCCGGTTTCGCCCGGCTCGCCCAGACGCTCGCCGCCGCCGTCGCGGGCACCGACCACCTGGCCGCGGCCCGGGTCCTCGGCCTGCGCCGGCACCGGCTGCTGTGGCGGCACGTCCTGCCCGGCATCGCCGAGCCGCTGCTGCTGAGTGCGACCACGGCGGCGGGCACCTCCCTGGTCGCACTCTCCGGGCTGAGCTTCCTCGGCCTGGGCGTCCAGCCGCCCGGCTACGACTGGGGCCGGCTGCTCGACCAGGGACTCGACCGCATCTACGCACAGCCGCTGCCCGCCCTCGCGCCCGGCCTGGCCATCCTCTACGCGGCGCTGACGTTCCAACTGCTCGGCGAGGTCCTGGCGGGAGGCGTCGCCCGGCGCAGCCCTGCCCCCCGCACGCCCCGGCGACCGATCGCGCCGAGCGGGCCCGCCGAGGACGGTCTCGTGCTCCAGGTCGAGGACCTGAGCGTCGAACTCCCCACCCCGGACGGTGTGATCCGGCCGGTTCGCGGTGTGAGCCTCTCGCTGCGGCCGGGCGAGATGGTCGGGCTCGTCGGCGAGTCCGGCTCCGGCAAGTCGCTCACCGCGCTCGCGATCGCCGACCTGCTCCCCGAACGAGCCCGGGTGTCCCACCGGACCCTCCGTCTGCTCGGCGCCGACCTGGGCACCATGACGCCGAAACAGCGCGACCGGCACCTCGCAACCGGCCTGGCGACGGTCTTCCAGAACCCGGCCACGGCGCTCAATCCGTCGCTCCGGGTCGCCACCCAGCTCACCGAGTCCGCCCGGGCCCACCTCGGCACGGGCCGCACGCAGGCCTTGCGGGACGCCTCGGACGCCCTGCGCCGGGTGGCCCTTCCCCCCGCCCTGCTGCGGGCACGCCCCCACCAGCTCTCCGGCGGCCAGCGCCAGCGCGTGATGATCGCGTCGGGGCTGATGGTCCGGCCCGGCCTGATCATCGCCGACGAGCCGACGACCGCCCTCGACGTCACCGTGCAGCGACAGATCACCGAGTTGCTCTCCGACGTCCGGCGGGACACCTCCGCCGCCGTCCTGTTCATCAGTCATGACGTCGCGCTCGTGGGCGAGTCGTGCGACCGGGTCCTGGTGATGTACGCGGGAGTCATCGTCGAGGCCCTGCCCGCCGACCGGCTCGCCACGGCCGCCCGGCACCCCTACACCCGGGCCCTGGTCGGGTCGGTGCCGGACCTCCACGCGGACCGCGACCGGCCGCTGCCCACCGTGGCGGGTGCGCCGCCCGATCCGCGCTCACCAGCCCCGGGCTGTCCGTTCGAGCCCCGGTGCGCGTACCGGCAGGACCGCTGCGCGCAGGAGGCTCCGCCGCTGGACGGCCTCGACGCGGTCCAGCGGGTCGCGTGCTGGCATCCGCCGCAGGTGGGAGAGGCTCAGGTGAGGGCGGGCCGGACGGGAGCGGACCAGGTGGGAGCGGACCACGCGGAGCCGGACCCGGTGCAGGCGGATCCGTCATGACCGACCTGCGGATCCGCGACCTCACCGTCCGCCACCACGGACCCCGCGGCCCGGTCACCGCGGTGGACGGCGTCTCGCTGGAGGTCCCGCCCGGCACCACGCTCGGGCTCGTCGGCGAGTCCGGCTCGGGGAAGTCGAGCCTGGCCCGCGCGGTCGTCGGGCTCACTCCGGTGCACGGCGGACGGGTCCTGCTCGACGGCGAGGAGGTCCGCGTCCACACCGTTCGCGCCCGGCGTCGGCTCGGCCGCCTGGTCCAGGTCGTCCTCCAGGACCCGGACACCGCGCTCGATCCCCGGATGACGGTCCGCCAGACCCTGGTCGAAGCGGCCACCGTCTTCCACCGGCTCGACCGGTGGGCCCGGACCGAACGCGTCACCGGCCTGCTCGAACTCGTCGGGCTGGACCCCGTGCTCGCCGACCGCCTGCCGCGGCAGCTGTCCGGCGGCCAGCGCCAACGGGTCGCCGTCGCCCGCGCCCTGGCCGTCGAACCCGGGCTCCTGATCGCCGACGAGATCACCTCGGCGCTCGACGCGTCGGTGCAGGCCTCCGTCCTCAACACGATGCGCGACCTCCAACGGCGGCTGGGGCTGTCCATGCTGTTCATCGGCCACAACCTGCCCGCGGTCTGCTACGTCTCCGACGCGGTGGCGGTGATGCACCGCGGCCGGATCGTCGAGACGGCTCCCACCGAGCTCCTCCTGCGCGCCCCGCAGCACCCGTACACGCGGACGCTGCTCGCCTCCGTGCCCCGGCTGTCCGGTTCGCCGACCTCCCGGAGGCCCCGGTGACCGCGGGCCGACCGGACGCGGTGGTGGTCGGCGCCGGTGTGATCGGCGCCGCCGTCGCCCTCGAACTCGCCCGCACCGGACGACAGGTGGTCGTCGTCGACAAGGCCGGCGCGCCCGGCCACGGATCGACCAGCGCCTCCAGCGCGATCATCCGGTTCAACTACTCCACCTTCGACGGCGTCGCCACCGCCTGGGAGGCCCGCCACCTGTGGACGTCCTGGCCCGGACACCTGCGGCTCACCACCCGTCGCCCGCTCGCGGCCTTCCGGCGCACCGGCGCCGTACTGCTCGACGCACCCGTCTTTGAACCGTCCCGAACCACGGCCCTGTTCGACCGCGCCGGCGTCCGCTACGAGCGGTGGGACAGCCCGACGCTCCGCAGGCGCCTCCCCGGGATCGACCCCGGGCGCTACTGGCCGCCGAAGCCGGTGGACGACGAGGCCTTCTTCGACGGCCCGACCGGTGAGCTCGGTGCCCTGTTCATCCCGGACGCCGGGTTCGTCGACGACCCCCAGCTCGCCGCCCAGAACCTCGCCGACGCGGCGGGCGAGCTGGGTGCACGCTTCCTGTTCCACCGGACGGTGGTGGCCGTCGACCGGCACGGGGACCGGGTGGCGGGCATCCGCCTCGCCGACGGGGCACGGATCTGTGCGCCGGTCGTGGTCAACGCGGCCGGCCCGTGGTCGGGAGGCCTCAACCGGCTGGCAGGCGTCGGGGGCGACTTCACCATCGGCGTGCGTCCGCTGCGTGAGGAGGTCCACCAGATCCCCGCGCCGAGCGGCCGCGCGGACGGCCTCGGCCCCGTCCTCGCCGACCCCGACCTGGGCGCTTACCTGCGACCGGCCGCCGGAGGCCACCTCCTCGTCGGCGGCACCCAGCCGGCCTGCGACCCACCGGAGTGGATCGACGACCCGGACGAGGCCGACCCGCGCCCCACCGCCCACCGCTTCCGCGCCCAGGTGACACGCGCGGCCCGCCGCTTCCCGGAGATCAGGGTCCCCAACCGGCCGCTCGGCGTCGCGGGCGTGTACGACGTCGCCGACGACTGGACCCCGATCTACGACCGCACCGCCCTGGACGGCTACTACGTCGCCATGGGCACGAGCGGCAACCAGTTCAAGAACGCCCCGCTGGTGGGCCGCTTCCTCGCAACCCTGATCGACCTGGTCGAAGCCGGCCACGATCACGACGGCGACCCGGTCCGCTACCGCTGCGAACACACCGGCAACGTCGTGGACCTGGGCGCCTTCTCCCGTCGGCGCCCGATCCGGGCCGACTCCGCCCGTACGGTCATGGGCTGACCACACGCAGCTCCCGCACCAGGTCCTCGACCACCCCGACGACGAACTCGGGGGACTCGGTCGGAAAGTCGTGGCCGGTGCCCTGCGGTGTGTACACCACCCGGGCCGCTGTCGACGCCGCCAGGTAGCGGGTCCTGGCCCGGAGGTAGAAGCGGGCGATCCGCTCGGCCTCGACCGCGTCCCCGGCGGCGGCCAGCACCGCCTCGCCTCCTGTCAGGTCCCGGGGTATGACCAGCACCAACGGCAGGTCTCCGAGATCCCCGTCGTACACCACGGTCTCCCAGCCCACCTTGGCCAGGCCGGTGGGCGAGAGCTCGCCGAAGATCGATGCGGCGGCGCAGTACTGGCCGGTCCGGCCGCCACGGCCACGCTGTGCACCGAACAGGTGCCGCACCGCGGTCAGCAGGAACCTGCGGCGCATGCCCGCGACCAGCCGGCTGGGCGGCGCGAAGGCAATGACCTCCAGCGGCGTCGGATCCAGCAGCACGAGCCCGGCCACCAGGTCGGGGCGCCTCCTGGCCGCGTTCGCGACCAGCAGCCCGCCGAAGGAATGGCCGACGAACAGGTACGGGGCCCGCTCCCCCGCCGCCTCCAGCGCAGCCAGCAGCTCCTCCGCCTCGGCCGCCGTCGTCCTCGGGAAGGGCCCGACGTCGCTTCGGCCCGAGCCGAACCGGTCGACCAGCACCGAGCGGGTCCGGGCCGCCGTCATCGCGTGCAGCTGCCCGAACTCCTCGCCCGGCGCGTGCCCGCCCGGCATCCAGACCACGGTCGGCCCGTCCCCGGCAACCCCCTCGGCGAGGACGTGCATCCGGTGCCCACCCACCTCGACCAGCCGCCCCGACGGCCGGCCCGCCCCCGCTCCGCGGCCCACCAGCACCAGGTGCCGCACCGCACCGACCGCCAGCACCACACCGACAGTCACCGCTAAGCACCCGAGTGCCACCGCCCAGACCTCACCGACCCCGAACAGCCCGGCACCCGCACCCCCCGCCACCAGCAGCGCGACCGGCACTCCCAGCCAGTCCCGGCTCAGCAGTGCGAGCAGGGCGTTCCCCGCCCGTCCGTTCCGGCGCATCGGTCCTCCTCGGCGTCCGAGAGCCGACCTCTGCTCGTCTTCTTCCCCCGTCCGTACCCCCTGACGCGACCTGTGGACACACCATCGGCGAACACACCACCGGACGGGCCTGCGACCGGCTTCGTGGACGGGAACCAACGAGCACGCGCCCAGGGCGGGGGGACGTGGGGCGCAGGGCGGTACGGACAGCGTGAGCGACCGCAGCAGGGGCGGTGCGGCACGACGGGACGGGCGGCCCCGGGCCGGAGCCCGGGACCGCGCCACCGTTGCCGACGGCCTGTCAGCCGATGACCGGCCCGGAGAGGTTCACACCCGGTCGGCCGCGATCATCAGGTAGTGGAAGCTACCCTCCTTGTACGCGGTGAGGAACGCGTCCTCGATACCGCTGGCCACCGCCGCCTGCGCGCGCAGCTCCCAGTAGGGGATGGTCGCCGCGGTCAGGTCGACCACGCTGATCGGCACCAGGTCGTTCGCCGCCATGGCCGCGAAGTAGTCGCTGCGCGGGTGGATGTCGCAGATGTAGTGCGCGTCGATCTGGCTGACCGCGCGGGACGGCTGGCGGCCGTGGACGTCGTTGAAGCAGCCGGTGATGGTCACGTACCGGCCGCCGGGCTTCAGCACCCGGGCGTGCTCGGCGAAGAGCTTGTACAGGTCGACGTACATGGTGCTCTCGTTGTTCCAGACCGCCTGGAACGTGGCGTCCGGGAACTCGTTGTGCAGCATGTTGCGGAAGTGGAACGCCACCTTGTCGGCCACACCCCGCTGCCGGGCCTGGCCGTTGGCGAACTTCACCTGCTCCTCGGAGATCGATATGCCGTCGACCCGGCAGCCGAAGCGCTGGTTGGCCATGAAGCCGGTGCCGCCGCGGCCGGAACCGGCGTCCAGGATCCGGTCGGCCGGGCCGAGGTCGCCGAGCCGGTCGAGCAGGTAGTCGGCCTGGGCTGCCTCCAGCCGGTGCAGCTCCTTGACGATCCGGTCCTCGCGGCCGGCCGGGTCGCCCTCCAGGACGGACCACTCGACGTCGCCGAGGCCGTAGTGGTGGTGGTAGGTGCCGTCGACCTCGCCGAGGCGGATGTTGACCGGGTGCTTCTCCTTGTTCCAGTACTCAGCCACCGACTGCTGGTACCTGGTGGTGAGCACCGAGGCGGCGTCGTCGTCGGCCTCGTCGGCAGTGGTGGTGATGGTGGCGGTGGTTTCGAGGGTGGTCATCGTTTCTTCCTCAGCTCTGGTTGTAACGGGGGCTGCCGGCGTGCCACTCCTTGTTGCCGCCGAGCCACGCCCACAGCGCGCCCAGGTAGCGGGTCAGCACCGGGTCACCGGTGAGGCTGAGGGCGGCGGCGGAGGCTTCGAAGGAGTGCACGAGTTCGTTGTGCAGGTCGGCGGAGCGCTGGACCGCCTCGGCGGACGTGCAGCCGTCCTCGGCGGCGATCACGGTCGGCAGGTTGTACTCGACGCCCTGCGCGCCGTCCTCCTTGTGCATCGAGTACACGTCGTTGAGCAGTACGGAGGCGAGCGCGGCCTGCAGGGTCGCCCGGCGCACCTCGGGGGCGCCGTAGACCTGGGCGGGCAGTTCGTAACCGCCCATCACGTCGACCAACGTCATGCACGGCAGGAAACTGTTCATCTGACGGTTCGCCAGGTACTCCCAGACCGCCGGCGGCCGGCCGCCGATCCGCCAGCCGGCCTCGGCGTCCATGCCGAGGAAGAGCCCGGCGATCTCCTGCCGGAGCCGGTTGATCTGCGCCCCGCTGGCGTACTCCGAGAGGTCGGCCACCGAGCGGCGCAGCGCGTTCCAGACCGGCGAGGCCTCCATCGCCCGCCGGTACGCCTCGCGGTGGGGTCCGGGCAGCTGGGCCGGGTCGATCGCGGACTGGGCCAGCATCAGCTGCGGCCCGAGCCGCTCCGGGTGCTCGCCGGTGGTGGCCTCCTCGCAGAAGTAGTCGTCGACGGCGAACTCCGCCGCCATGCAGCGCCCGGCCGCGAGGAGGCGGGCCGGATCGTCGGTGTCGGGGTGGGTGAGCATCAGCAGGCGCCCGAAGTCGGCCTGCCGGAACTTCTCCAACTGCTCGGCGTAGATGCCGACTTCCTCGGCCCAGTGGACCAGGCGGTCGTTGACTTCCCGGGCCAGCGCGGGATCGTCGCGCAGGTGGGGCGGACAGTAGAGCTCGGGGAGGGCGCGGCTGTCGCTCGCGGTGGGCCTGCCGGGCATCGACGCGCTGCCGGGGGCCGCTGCGGGCGCGGTGCCGGAAGCCGGCGCGGGTGCAGTGCGCGGACGCAGCAGCTCGGCAACGCGGGCGGCGGAGGTGCCCAGCCCGGTCGGGCCGGTCAGGTGCGGACTCCCGGTCGGGTAAGGGCGGCCGGTCGGGCCGGTCGGGCCGGTCGGGTACGGATGGCCGGTCACGGATACGGAGCCGGTGAACGTTGGGCTGGTGAACGCAGGGCTGGTGAACGCAGGGTCGGTGAACGCAGGGTCGGTGAACGCTGGCATCGGTTCTCCTGGGTGTCGGGTCAGGACCGCGGTGCAGCGATGTCGACGTTCTCCAGGATGCCGACGGCGTCCTGGACCAGGATCGCCACCGAGTAGTACGCGGTGACCAGGTAGCGCATGACCGCCTTGTCGTCGATGCCCATGAACCGGACGTTCAGGCTGGGCTCGAACTCGTCCGGGATACCGGTCTGGTGCAGGCCGATCACACCCTGGTCCTGCTCGCCGGTGCGCATCGCGACGATCGAGGAGACGTGACCGTCGGCGATCGGGATCTTGCCGCACGGGAAGATCGGCACGCCGCGCCAGGCCGGGACCTGGTGGCCGCCGACGTCGGTGCTGTCCGGGTAGATGCCGCGCTTGGTGCACTCACGGAAGAACGCGGTGATCGCCTTGGGGTGGGCGAGGAACAGGTCGGTACCGCGGCGCATCGACAGCAGGTCGTCCATGTCGTCCGGGGTGGGCGGTCCGGACCAGGTGTTGATCCGCTGGTCGTAGTCGGCGTTGTGGAGCAGCCCGAACTCCCGGTTGTTCAGCAGCTCCCACTCCTGGCGCTCGCGGATCTCCTCGACGGTGAGCCGCAGTTGCTGCTGCAACTGGTTCATCGGGTCGTTGTAGAGGTCGGCGACCCGGGTGTGCATCCGCAGGACGGTCTGGGTGAGCGACAGCTCGTACTCGCGCGGCGCCAGGTCGTAGTCCACGAAGGAGCCGGGGATCTCGGCCTCGCCCTCGTGGCCGGCGGCCACCGCGACCTCCACCTCGCCCTTGGAGTTGACCTTCCGGGCGCTGTTGGCGAGGAACCTGTCGATGTGGTCGCGCAGCGGCGCGCAGCGGTCGGACAGTTCCCGGAAGGAGTCCCAGGGCAGCACCAGCATGGTGCCGGCGGTGGCCGCCTTCACGGTGGCGCTCCACTGCGGCTCACTCTGCAGCAGGGCCTCGTCGCCCAGGTGGTCGCCGTCGGCCAGCACGCCCATCGTCTTCTCGGCGCCGTACTTCCCGGTGCCGAACCGGTCGAGCCGGCCGTGCGCCACGATGTAGACCTCCTGCACCGGGCTGCCCTGCTCGACGATGACGTCGCCGCTGCGGAACTCCCGGACGGTGAACCGTCCGGCCAGCTCGGCGAGGACTCCGATGTCCTCGAAATCCCGCAGTGCCGGAATCTCGCGCAGCGTCTCGGGAATGATCCGGACGTCGTCCGCACCCGCCTGGACGAAGCAGACCCGGCCCCGGCCGACGGCGAGCGAGAGCCGGCGGTTGACCCGGTAGGTACCGCCGGACACCTGTACCCACGGGAGTCGGCGCAGCAGCCAGCGTGAGGTGATCCCGCGCATCTGCGGCGCGGACTTCGTGGTCGTCGCCAGGTTCCGTGCGGCTGCGGTGCTGAGGCTGAGCCGGACGGAGTCCGGGAGGGGGCGGGTTTCCGGTTCCGAGGTCACGGTCTCTCCTGAAGGAAGTCAGAGCGGCGGGAATTCAAAGACGTGTGCATGACAATGTGCGCGCAGCGGCGCGCCGCGCCCCACTGCACCGGACGGTGCGGCGGGGCGGCGTGCCGGGACTGCGCGAAGTGCCGACGAAAGCCGTCGGATCAGTGAATTGAATGACCGTCAGAGATTTCCGAAGACCTCCGAGCGGCAGTGCCAGACGTTATCAACGTTGGTCGACACAGCATGTGAGTGCGACTGGAACCAGCCAACTTCGCTCGGCGCGAGCAGACTGCTCCGGACCGGAGGCCGAACGGTTCCGCCAGCTCAAAGCACCTGACCGTGATCCGGGCGGGCGACACGGAGTGGCCCGGCGAGGGGATCCGGAAGGTGACATTCCGATCCTGACGGGCCGGACGAGCCGGTCCTTCCCCGTTGCAGCAAGGAGCGTTCGCCGCCGGGTGCTCGTACTGCGGGGGCGGTGTGCGCAGCCGGCGCACAATGCGGAGGGCCTGGCCGGAATCCAACAGCGGGTGTCCGCCGACGGCCTGACGAGCCGCTACAGTGCGGGCCTTTCCGACGGGGCCTCGAACACCGGCGCGTCGGATGCGTGCGGCACTGCGGCAGCCGCCGCTCGGGCCGTGGACACAACCGTCCACCCCCACCGCGTTTTCGGCGGCCTCCGGCGACTGCGTCGCCACTCAACCACCACCACGCCCGCCCTGGCGGGGACCAAGGTGCGGTGCACTGGACGCCCTCGGCGTGCTCACCCCGGCGCGGCCCTCCCGCGAGCACGAGGGCCCAACCCGGGAGAGCCCGTTGCCGAGGTCACTTCCCGTCCGGCACCGGCTGCCACTTCCCGGCCTCCGCCTCGGCCCACTCCACCTCGCCCCGCCACCGACGGTCGGCCCGGCGCCGACGCACCCACAGGACCCCCGCGGTGGCGAATGCCAGCACGGCAACCGGCGTGAACACCACGACCACCGGATTCACCCAGCCCGGCACCAGTTCGGTGCCGCTGTCGGCGCCGTACATCACGCACTGCTCACTGATCGGGAACAACCGCTCCCTGATGTAGTCACCGCCGACCCCCCGCAGCGCACAGGTCTCGTCCGGTTCGTTGCCGAACCCCGAGAGGATCCCCTGGCCGTAGGCACAGCCCGCCACCGACGCCGCCACCAGGCCCGCCAGAACCGCGGTGCCCGGTGCCTTCCACAACTCCGGCGCCCGGAAGGCCGATACCAGCCGAGCCAGCAACCAGAGGCCGGCCACGGCTCCGACGAACGGCGCGCTCACCAGCCCCATGGCCGCCAGCGCCAGCAGCTCCTCCAGCCCCTGGGAACCGGATGCCGGCACCACCCCGGACGCCCCCGTCACCACCGTCAGCCCCCCGACGTCTCGCCCCCACCGAGCATGACCGCCCAGCGCTTTGAACGCGTTCAATATAGCGATGCGGTGAACGGCACCTCAAGCCGACGGCGTCGGCGCGGCAGTCCGCTATCCGCTATCCGCAATCCGCAGTCCCAGCCCACGCTCGAACCCAGCCGCGTTTCCCGCACCGGAGCGGGCCGCACCGGACCGGGCCGCGCCGCACCGACCGCGCACCGAACCTGGCGGTGTGCTCGCGGACCCACAGGGCCCCTCCGCAAGCACCGCCCGTGGGCACCGCCCGGCCTCGAACGGCGCCCCGGCCCGGCGCTACCCGCTCACGAGCGGATCGCCGCGCGCTCGAACCACACGGTGAGCAGGGTCGGCACCAGCGCCACCCAGAACAGCACCTGCGGGACGAGGCGTTCGGACCACGGCACGGTCACGATGACCACGGCGGTGAGCGTGCACCACGCCGACTGTCCGACGATCAGCCGCACCCAGCCGACCCGCCGAACCAGCGACCACAGGCTCATCCGCACCCCGCTGCGCATCCCCCGGTAGCGGCGCCAGGCGCCGAAGCCCCAGACGGCGGCCATCAGGACGAGCGCGTAGAGCCGGGTGCCGAGCGGGCCCGGCAGCGCCGTCGGGTCGTCGCCGGTCGGGAAGACCCGTGCGGCGAGCGCCGCGATCACCACACAGAGCAGCGCGAGCCAGCGGGTACCGCGCAGCATCCGGAACACCGCCCGGTCCAGGCCCTTGCGCAGCCCGTGGGCCTGGGGGTCGGCGGCGAGCGCGGTGGCGTACGCGTCGGCGGCGGCCGGCAGCCTGGAGCCCGCGCCGGTCAGCGGCGGTGCGGCGGCGTCCGCCGCGACGTGGGCGGCCCGCTCGCCGAGCGCCCAGGCGTTCTGCGGGTCGATGCGCAGGATCTCGAGCACCGCCTGCCGCACCACGTCCGAGCGGCCGTTCATCAGCCCGGCCTTCCACAGCGCACTGTGCGCACCGACCGAGTCCGGGGCCATCCGTACGGCGGTCGCCGCCGCGTCGAGCACCTCGGGCCAGCGCGGCTGCCAAGCGCCCAGGGCCTCCGAGAGGGCGACGTATCCCTGCCAGCTCTGCGGGTCGATCCGGAGCGTCTCGTGGGCCTCGGCCAGCGCCTCGTCCGGTCGGCCGAGCCGCCGCAGCGCGTACGTGCGCATGTAGTGGGCGTCGAACTCCTCCGGCGCGAGGGCGAGCGCCTCGCCGGTGGCGGTGAGCACCTCCTCGTACTCTCGGACCGACAGGTGGCACCGGGCGAGGCGCACCCAGCCACGTACGTCGGCCGGGTCCTCGGCGAGCCGCCGGGCGAGCAGCGTGCGGGCCTCGTCGAAACGCTCCAGCTCCATCAGGGCTGCCGCCTGCTCGACGAGCGGGTGTGGTGCGGTCACAGTCTCCGTGCTTTCTTCAGGTAGGCGAGCAACTCGTCGTACGCGCCACCCTCGTTGGCGAACATCGCCACGTTGCGGGCGGCCGCGAACCACGGCTCGGTGGACGGCCGGATCGTCTTCGCGGCGCCCAGCAGGTCCTTCGTGTTGATCATGCGTACGGTGCCGGTGCGCGCGGAGTCGAGCAGCGCCGACTCGGCCGCGCTCTCGCAGACGTGCGCGAGGTCGGCGCCGGAGAAGCCGTCGGTGGCCTTGACCAGCTTGCCCAAGTCGACCGATTCGATGGGGCGTTCGCGCAGGTGGTAGCGGAGGATCGTGTCGCGGGCCGGGCCGTCGGGCGGCAGCACCAGCAGTGTGCGGTCGAGCCGGCCGGGGCGGCGCAGTGCGGTGTCCACGTCCCACGGGGCGTTGGTCGCGGCGAGCACGAACACCCCGTCGTTGACGTCGCCGACGCCGTCCAGCTCGGTCAGGAGCTGGTTGACGGTGTTGCGCATGCCGCTGTGCTGGGTGCGGCTGCGCTTGGCGCCCAGCGCGTCCAGTTCGTCGAGGAAGACCACGCACGGTGCCTTCCGGCGGGCGGTCTCGAACACCTCGTGCATGTTGCGCTCGGAGTTGCCGACCCACATGTCGAGCACGTCGCTGATCGACACGGAGATGAAGTTCGCGCCGAGTTCCCCGGCGACGGCCCGGGCGATGAACGTCTTGCCGCAGCCGGGCGGTCCGTACAGGAGCAGCCCGCCGCGCAGGCTCTTTCCGTACAGCCTGCGCAGTTCCGGGTTGCGCATGGGTGCGAGGAAGGCGGCCTCCAGGCGGTCCTTGACCTCCTGCATCCCGCCGACGTCGGCGAGGCGCACCGCGTCGTCGGGCGCGTCCACGTCGTACGCGTCCGAGTCCCCCGGGTCCCCACTGCCGTCGAGGGCGAGCGGTGCCTTGCGGGCGTCGGGTTTCGGGACGAACCGGGGCGGGAGGACGTCCCCGACCTCCTGCTCGGCGGCGGCCCAGTCGAATCTGCCGCCCGGCTGGACGGGAGCCGCAGACTGCTCGGCGGGAGGCTGCCCGGCGGGCGCCGCAGGCTGCCCGGCGGAAGCCACCGGCTGCTCGATGTGGGGCTGCCCGACGGGCGCCGAGGGCGCCGGCCCGCCCATCGCCCGCGCCATCAGGGCCCGCGCCTGCGCGTCCGCGGGGGCCTGGCTGAGCGCGACGGCCACCTCCGCCACCGCTGCGTCACCGTGCCCGGCACCGAGCAGCAGCTCGGCGAGGTGCAACCGCAGGGGTACGTCCCGGGGCGCTGCGGCGACGGCCGCGCGCAGGCTGCCGATCAGCGGGGATTCGGCGGCCGCGGGGCCGCTGGAGGAGTCGGGGGTTTCGTCGAGCATGGCACCACCCTACGAACCCGCCGCGCGCCCGCGTCACGCAGGTTCCACCCTGCCGGGACACCCGGAAGCCTGTCCCGGCAGCACACCGTGACGGGCAGTCACCACACCGTTCGGCTGCCCGCGGTTCTCCGGCTGACGGGTCGTGTGGTGCCGCTGAGCTCGGGCGAGCCGCAGTGGCCGTGGCCGGTGGTCGGCGCGCGGGCTCCGGGGCAGCACTCCCACGGCTCCGTCCAGTTGCACGGCCGGAGTTCCCGCGCCGCGCCGTGCGCCCCGTGCGCCCTTCCCGCGCGTCAACGACCCGGGCATGCTGGGGCGCGCTGTCAGGACGGCAGCCTGCAGACGAGGGAGGTACCCGTGGGGAGCCACGAGAAGCCGCCGCCACCACCGAGCGAGGGCACCCCGCCTCCGGGGAACTCGGACGGGCAGGTCCCGGCTCCTCCGCCGGGCAGCGGAAAGCACAAGAAGTAGGGCGTGATGACGGCGGCGGAGGCCGGACTCGACCTGGCGGCGTACCGGGCGCGGCTTGCCGGGGCGATGGAGCAGCGGGGCGCGTGGCCGGAGCGGTCGGCGTGGATCCGCGAGGCGGTTGAGGCCCTGCCCCGGGACCTGTTCGCGCCGGATCGGCTGTGGCGATGGGACGGGCACGCGTACGTGCCCGTCGACCGTCACGGCGACGGCCCGGCGTGGGCGCGGGAGTTGTACGGCAGTCCGGACGACGCGGCGGTCACCCAGGTGACCGGTGGCCTGGCGACATCCAGTCTGTCCTGCCAGGCGGTCGTGGTCGACATGCTGGACTCGCTGCTGCTGGACCCCGGGCAGCGGGTCCTGGAGCTGGGGACCGGTGCCGGCTGGAACTGCGCTCTCGCCGCCCACCGCGCCGCCGGGGACGGCCTGGTGACGAGCGTCGAGGTGGATCCGCGGCTGGCGGCCGCGGCTCGGGTGCGTCTGGAGAAGGCCGGGAGCGCCGCGCGGGTACGGGTCGGCGACGGCGCTGCCGGATGGCTGGCCGGTGCCCCGTACGACCGGGTCATCGCCACGTACGCGGTCGAACGCGTCCCGTTCGCGTGGGTGGAGCAGTGCGTCCCGGGCGGACGGGTCGTCACCCCTTGGGGGCGGCTGGGGCACGTGGCCCTCACGGTCGCCGACGACCGGCGCTCGGCCACCGGCTGGATGCAGGGCCTGGCCCAGTTCATGCCCACCCGGACAGGAGCAGCCCCTGCCCGCACCTACCGGCAGATCCGCGGGCGGAGCGATCCGCGGCACCGGCGCCCGGTCGACCGGGACCTCGGTCCGCTCCGCACCGACTGGGACCTGCGGTTCGCGCTGCGTGTCGCCCTGCCCGAGCTGGACGTCACCACGGCCGTGGACTCCGACGGGACCTCGGCGTGGCTTCACGACGGCCGCGACTCCTGGGCCGCGCTGTCGGCCAGGACCGGCGGCGGCGCCGTGGCGCACCAGGGCGGGCCGCGCCGGCTCGCCGACGCGCTGGAGGCGGCCTGGCGGCAGTGGGAGGACGACGGCCGGCCCGACGTGTACGAGTACGGGATGACCGTGACGCCGGGCGGGCAGTTCGTGTGGTGCCGCGACCCCGAGACCGGGCCGCGCTGGCCCGCGTCCAGCCGGAGACCCGGGGTCACCGGCTGACGACTTCCGGGGGTGACGGTCCGCCCGTGGCGGGTGTCCACGGCACCCGGTGTGCGTCCTGCGGCCCGGCCGGGTGACGGTCCGCGGGATTCGGGGAGGACGCCGGCGGTGCCCGGGTGACCGCTCGGTTCCGGGGTGCGGCCTCAGAGCGCCGGGGGCTGCGGCGCGGCGGCCGCGTTCGGGTCGGTCAGGTGGTTGCTGAGCCAGGCCAGCGAGGCGGGCAGCATCCGGGACCAGGTGTTGAAGTTGTGCCCGCCGCTCTCCAGCGTGATCGATGACACGTTCATCGGTCGCTGCACCGCGTCGATGAACGCCTCGGTGGCCCGGTAGTAGTCGCCGTCCCCCTTCTTCGTGCCGCCGACCAGCACCGCGACCGACGGCTGCGGGTGGTGCGTGAGCCACCGGATCAGGTCGGCCGCCTCCCGGCGTTCCCGGCTGCCGCCGAAGAGGTCGCCGGTGTCGGAGCCCTCGTCCGCCTTGTAGTAGCCGGAGAGCGAGACCGCGGTGGCGAAGGCGTCCGGGTGCTTTATCGCGAACTTGAGCGCGCAGTAGCCCCCGGTGGAGTCGCCCATCACCGCCCAGCCGTGCGGATCGGCGGCGACCCGGTAGGAGGCGCGGACGGCGCTCGGGACGTCCCGCGTGAAGTAGGACTCGGTCTGCGGACCGCGCGGCACGTCCTCGCACTCGGTGTCCCTCGGCAGCACCGGCGAGGGGCGCATCATGACCAGGACGGTCGGCTTCATCTTCCCTTCGTTGATCAGCCTGAGTTCGGTGGCGGGGTAGTTGAGGTTGGTGATCAGGTTCTTGGCGATCCCAGGGAAGCCGGTGATCGCCACCATGGCCGGGAACCTCTTGTCCGCGTAGGCGGACTGGAAGTACTGCGGCGGCAGGTAGACGTAGCCCTCGGTGCTCAGACCGGTGGCGGCTCCGGGGATGCTGACCCGCTCCAGCCGGCCGACCACGGCAGGCTCCCGGCTGACCGTGCTGCCGCCGTGCACATGCTCCTTGCCGAGCGTCTGCACGCCCGTCGGCTTGCCGTCGTTGGAGAACTTGTCGTGGATGGTGACCGCGCCGTCCTGGCCCGTGCCCAGCAGGTCGGACCAACTACCGTAGAAGGAACCGTAGTTGTTCGCGACCAGCGCCAGCGTGCACACCACCGCGAGCTGGGTGCCGAGGATGGTCGCGATCCGGCCGAGCACGACCGCCCAGCCGCTGCCGGCGAGTCTCGGCCAGAGCCGGACCGTCCCGGCCATCATGAGCAGCGAGACCAGCGCGGACAGCGCCAGCACCTTGTGCGAGGTCAATCCCATACGGCGTTCGTTCCCATTCCCTGACGCGGCGACCGAGGCACCGCCCTTGCATCCCCGCCCCGGCTGCCCGGACACCGACAGGGGCGGCGTCCCACCCGCTGAGGGTCCGGACGGGCCGGACCGATCTCGTCGGAGCAGTGGTTCACGTCCCCGTCGGTGTCCTCATCGGCCCGGACGGGCCGGACGGTGAATCCTCCACCCAGTGAGACGTGACGGGACGTCACTCTCGTTGCACGCGTCTTCACGCGAATTCGGGCGACTGCGCGGAGGGGAACCGGCTGCCGGGTCCGGGCCGGCTGCGGGGCCGACCCGGTACGCGGCAGGCGGCAGGCGGCAGGCGGCATGCGGCATGCGGCATGCGGCATGCGGCATGCGGGGAGCCTCGCGAGGCGGGAGCCCCCCGGGTGCGCCACCTGCCGTCACGCGGTACTGCGCCACCCGACCCGCCACCGGCGCAGCCAGGCCGTCAGTGCCTGCCAACCGCCGGTGGATGCGCGCGGCGACCCTGCGGTCACGGTGGTCCAGGGTTCACGGTCACCGGACGCAGGGTCAGGAGGCTGATCACGGAAGCGGGCGCATGAGGCACGTGGCCCGACGTCCTCCGGTTCGTACCCTTCTGCCTCGTTCCGCTCCTGAGCGCGGATCGCACCTCCGGCACGTGTCCACCGGGGCCCGATCCCCAGGCGCGAGGGCTACTTGCAGAACTGCTTGGCCGCCAGGGCCGCTCCGTCGGTGAAGCCCATCTGGTAGTTCGGGTCCACTGTGGTGAGGCTCTGCGGTGGCTTCGCGGTGCAGTTGGCCTTGATCGCCGCGAACCCGTCCGAGAAGCCCTTCTTGTACTGGCTGTTGGCCGCCTTCTGGTCGTTCTTCAGCCCGGGCGTGCTGCCGCAGCTCACGGAGCCGTCCTTGTCGCCCGTGACGGTGTAGCGGCCGGGCCCGAGGTTGTTGATGGAGAAGGACCCGTTGCTGAGCTTCGCTCCGCCTCCTCCGTTGCCTCCGGAGAACGACACGCTGTCGGACTTGAAACCGGAAGCGGAGAGGGTGAACTTCGGGTCGTCGGGCTTCGAGTTGGCCGAGTCCTGCGTGAGCAGGCATCTGGCTTTGGCGGGGGCGAGGGCGGGCGCCTGCGCTGCCGCGCCGTGCGCGGCGACGGCCGGCCCGAGGGCCAGTGAGGACAGGAGCACTGCGGTGAGCATCGCGGGACGACGGGTGCGGATCATCGTTCTTCCTCCCGGGGCGGAAGGGACACGCCGGTGCGGCGGCGGCCCTGGCGACGAAAAGGTAGGGGACAGGCCGGGACGCACATGAGCACACTGCCCGGGCTCGGGAACCGTCGCGGTTCACGCCTGGTCCACGGATCAAGGGCCGTCCGGGACTCCGTGTGCCGCAGTGTGCCGCGCTCACTGCCCCGGCCCGACCGGACGTGTCGTCGCGGGGCGACACGCGCCGCCGCGCGGCGTCCGCGCGGTCACACGTGGACCGGTGTGCTCTCCCTTCCTTCCATGCTCCGCCGCCCTCCCGGGCATGTCCACCGGAGTCGCAGCCGCCCCGCGTCGCGGCCCCCGGTGGCACAGCGGACCACGATGCTCCCCCTGAATCCATGGATACCGCAGCTCAACGACACTGTTGCGGCTACCGGTCGCGACCGCACCGGCCCCCAGTCCCCCGCACCCGTCCGTCTCCCTGTCGCACCGCCTACCGCGACACCGACCGGAGGACGGAGGAGTCGGCCTTCACCGGATTCGTCGTCCGCCGGCTGTTCCTCCGTGTCCCGGGGCGGGGTCCGTCGGCCTGGGCGGCAGGTCGGCGTGGTGGACCGTGAAGCCGCCCTGGAGGACCGGGGCGAACGGGGCGGGGGCCATGCAGGTGCCGACCACCGGCTGGACGGGCACGCCTGCGGCATCGATGTCGAGGTTGGCGACGCCCCAGGAGAAGCCCAGGCGGTCCTCGCTGTGGCCGGGGACGTCCTTCCTGCCTCCGTCGTAGACGCTGAAGCCCACGCGCTGGCCGACGTTGCCGATGTCCGACTTGGTGATCACGGCGGTCAGGGTCGCGGTCCGGCCGCCTGTCACCAGGCAGTCGACCGTGCCCTCGGCGGTGTAGGTGACGTTCTGGGCAGCCGAGTGGTGCGAGTACCGGACCGTGCCGCGCGCATCGGTGGGCATCCCGTTCGCGAGCTCGGGATTGCCTGGTACGGGCCGGGTGTAGGGGGCGGACACGGCGTCGAACGTGAACCGGATCTCGTCGTCCTGGGCGTACGTGTAGAAGATGCGCGCCGAGCCGCTCACGCTCGCCGGCTGCGCGGGCCGCCCGGCACCGTTCGCCTCGGGGCTCTGGGCGGCCGAGGCCGAGGTGACGCCGCCCACTACCGCGAGCGCCAGCCCTGCCGCAGCCGCGGCAGCGCCGGGCCGACGCGTCCTCGGCGCCCGGGGGCCACGCGCGGCGGAGCCGCCCGCAGAGGAGCGGTGCGGCGGGAATGTCGGACGGAACACGGCGAACTCCCTTCATCGGCGGCCCTGGTGGCCACCGCTCGGTGTTGCACCCAGCCTCGCCTCCGTGGCCTCCCCCGGACCATCTGCCGATCGGCGGATCCCCCGGGGCAGTGGGCGACCCGGCTCTGCCGATCGGCAGAGCACGGTGGACGGCCGGCGTCCGTACGATCGTCCGGTGAGACTCTCAGCCGAACGGGACCGGCACATCGGGGACATGACGTGGCGTCGGCAGGCGGCCGCGCCGACACTCGGCACGGTCGGCGGCGCGGCGGCGGGTGTGACGGGCCTGGTGTGCGGGGTCGGCCCGCGCGACACGGCGCCCGCCGCCTTCGCCGTCGCGCTGCTGCTCTGGCTGGCGGCGGGCTGGCCCCGCACCAGGACCAGGGTGGGGCCGACGGCGGTCCTGGCGGGGCTGTCCCTCGCGACGACCGCCCTCGGGCTGCTGCCCGGCGAGACGGGCGGCCACGAGGGCGCGATCGTCCGGTTCTCCACCACCGGCGGGCTGCTGCTCCTGCTCGCCGCCACCGTGCGCTGGGCACCGGCCCACCGGGTGCGGCCGGTCGGAGCGTTGGCCGGCGGTGCGATCACGCTCTGGATCGTGCCCTACCTCGGCGGCGTGACCCTGCCCGAAGGGATCGCCGCCTGTGCGTTCTGGTCGCTGGCCGCGACGGGTGCGGCCGCGTTCGGCGGCTATCCGCGCTGGGTGGAGCAGCGTCGGCGGACGGCGGTGGCCACGGCCCGTCGCGACCAGCGGCTGGAACTCGCCCGCGATCTGCACGACTTCGTGGCCCACGACGTCAGCGGCATCGTGGCGCAGGCCCAGGCGGCGCTGTTCGTGGCCGGGAGCGACCCCGCGCAGGCCGTCCCCGCGCTCGAACGGATCGAGGCCGCCGGGCTGCACGCACTCGCCGCGATGGACCGGATGGTGCAGGCACTGCACGAGGGCGGGGACGACGGCACGACGAGCGCGGCCGCTGCCCGAGGACCGGTCCCCGGGGTCCGCCAACTGCCCGAACTGGTGGACCGGTTCGCCGCCTCCGGCCAGGCCCGTGCCCGGCTGGACCTCGCGCCGGGTGCGCTCGACGCACTCTCCCGCGAGGCGGGCAGCACGGCCTACCGGGTCGTCGTGGAGGCGCTGACCAACATCCGGCGGCACGCGTCGCACGCGACCCGCGTCGAGGTGACCCTCGCGCCGGCCCGCACGGCGCAGGGGCAGGCGGCCGTGGAGGTCCGGGTGGTCGACGACGCGGGCGCCGCCCGGGGTGGGCCGCTGCCGTCGGCCGGCCGGTTCGGCCGCTCCCGGCACCGCACGGTGGGCGGATACGGCCTGATCGGGCTCGGTGAGCGGGTCCGGGCGGCCGGAGGCACGTTCTCCGCCGGGCCCGGCCCGGACGGCGGGGGCTGGCAGGTCCTGGCCGTCCTGCCGGAGGGCGGGGCCTGGCCACCCGGCACCGGCGCCGAGGGGGCATCATGAGCGACGTGGTGACTCGAATCCTGCTGGCCGACGACCAGGACGACGTACGCAGCGGTTTCCGGCTGGTCCTGGACTCGCAACCGGACATGACCGTGGTCGGGGAGGCGGCCGACGGTGTGACCGCACTCGAACTCGCCCACCGCCTCCGCCCGGACGTGGTCCTGGCGGACATCCGGATGCCCCGCCTGGACGGCCTGGAGGTGACCCGGCAACTGGCCGGCCCGGACGTCGCGCAGCCGATCCGGGTCATCATCGTGACCACCTTCGACCTGGACCGGTACGTCCGTACGGCACTGGTGCACGGGGCGTGCGGATTCCTGCTGAAGCGTTCCGGCCCCAACCTGCTGATCGAGGGCGTCCGGGCGGCGATGGCCGGGGACACCCTGATCAGCCCGCAGGTCACGGTCCGGCTGCTCCGGCAGCTGACGTCCGCCGAGCCGGCTGTCCCGGGCGAGGTCGTGCTCAGCGCCCGGGAGCAGGAGGTGGCCCGCCTGGTCGCCGACGGCCTGACCAACGGCGAGATCGGCGCGCAGCTGTTCGTGTCGGCCGGCACGGCCAAGACCCACATCGCCAACATCCAGGCCAAGCTGGGCGTACGGAACCGGGTCGGCATCGCCGCCTGGGCCTGGGAGACCGGACTCGTGACGCCCCGGTCCCGAGCCGCCGAGAAGACCTGACCACCACAGCCGGCCCCGACTGCTCCCGGGCCGTGCTCCGGGTGGCGACCCGGTCACCCCCGGGCCGTACGGTGACCGGTGCTCCGGTCACCGCCCTCGGGACGACGCACCGAGAACGACCTGGTGACCGATCAGCGCGAGGTCGACCCCGGTCGGCGTGGAGCGCGCGGTGTCGAAGCCAGCGTTCTGCGGCAGGTCGACCCGCCAGTCGTAGGAGGTCCTGCCGATGCCGGGGACGCTGACGACGATGTCCTCGCCCTGCGCCGTCAGGGTCGCGGTGGTCTCCAGCGGTCGGCCGTCCCACGTGCCGGTGACGCTGACCCGCGCCTGCTGCCCGTCCGATCCCGGCGCCGGGCCGACGGTGAGGGCGCCGCCGTTGCCCATCAGGCGGGTCAGCACGCCGGACAGGTCCTCGTACGACAGCGTCAGGTCACCGGTGACCAGGTTCGCCTCGGCCGTGCGAGCGCTCAGCGAGGTCATCTTCACGTCGTGCAGGTCGAGGCTGAGCTTCGCCACGTTGAGGTAGTCGCCCTGCGCGTTCGCGGCCGTGTTGAGCGTGAAGTTCCCCGCGGTCAGCGTGACGTGGTCCAGTTCACGGCCGGCCGCCTGGGTCAGGAACGGGAAACCGTGGATCGACACGTCCGTGAACCCGTCGGTCGTCCCCGCGCCGTAGCCGTACTTCTGCCGCACGAGCTGCGTCGCCTCGCTCTCCGCGTAGTGCACCGCGATCCGGTCCGCCGCCGTGCACAGGCCCGCCAGGACCACCACCACGACCGCGACTGTCCTCGGCCAGCGCCGACCCATCCCCGTCTCCCCCCGAGTCGATGCCGAGTCCCACCGGGCACCGGCAGTGCCGTCGGCACGAGCCGACGGTTCGCCAGAAGGCTAGCCCGGCGGTGGTTGCGTGGTGTGAGCGGGTCTGTGCGAGGTCGCCGCCGATGCCGCACACCGCGGCCACCGCCGCACGGGCGGGCCGCAGTGGACGTGCGGGGCGGCGCGGGCGGGTGACTCCCAGGTTTGTCTCAGGAACGGGCAACCGAACGGCTGTTCCTCGCGGTCACTCTGTCGCCGGGCGGTCGGACCCGGGTGACACAGGAACCGGGTAACCGAACGCGATGAATCTGACAGGCACTCCCTTCCTCATCCTCACCATCGTCCTGTTCGTGGTGTGCACCGTGCTGGCCATGGCGCAGTGGGGCGGCGGCGGGGTCCTCTTCGGGCGGGTGCGGACCGCGGAACAGCGACGCGGCCCGCTGCGGGCCCTCCGCTACCTCACCACCATCCTGCTCTGCGAGCTCGCCGCCGTGACCATGGTCCTCGTCCTGATCAACAAGGAGAACCTGAACTACGAGAACTGGGGCGACCTGCTGGGCAGCTCGAACCACGTCCGGGCGGTACCCGTGCCCCCGAAGGACAGCGGCCTCGCCGGGGACCGGGCCGCCGCCTCCGCCTCCCCCGCGCCCAAGGTGCCCCAGTCCTTCCACGCACCGGACTCCGACGCCGTGCCCAGGAGCGTGAAGCAGGCCGACCTCAAGGGCCGGCTCTCCGGCATCGACGGCGAGGTCCTGGTCTGGACACCCCCGCAGTACGACGACCCCGCCTACAAGGACAGGACCTTCCCCGTCGTCGAGCTGCTCGCCGGCTACCCGGGCGCCTCCAGCACCTGGTTCGGCACGATGGAGGCGACCAAGCACCTCGAACCCCTGATGAAGTCCGGCCAGGTCACGCCCTTCATCCTGGTCTCACCCCGGGTCAACCTGCTCGGCACGATCGACACCGGCTGCACCGACACCCCGGGCAAGGTCAACGCCGAGACCTGGCTCTCGCGTGACGTCCCGCAGATGATCGTGGACAACTTCCGGGCCGACACCACCCCGGACCGCTGGGCCCTGGCCGGCTTCTCGGCGGGCGCGCACTGCGCCACCCGTCTCGCCCTGGCCCACCCGAACCGCTACCGCGCCGCGATCAGCATGTCCGGCTACAACGACCCGATAGGCGAGTCCAACTCACTGACCGCCAAGGACTCCGGGCTGCGCGAGACCTCCAACCCCCTCTACCTCCTCGCCCACGCCCCCACCCCGCCGAACGTCGCGCTCTACGAGACCGGGAAGAAGGGCGACGGGCTGGAGGACGCGGTGGCCCTCCAGCACGCGGCGAAGAGCCCGACCACCGTCACCCCGGTCGAGACCACCGGCCCGCACCTGACGGCGACCTGGAATCCGCTGGTCGTCCCGGCCTTCAAGTGGCTGACCGGAGTCATCACGCCCCGGTGAGGCCGGCCGGTGCGGGTGATCGGCGCGGCCTGAGCCCGCGCGGATCCCCGCAGCCGCCCCGGGGCCCGTGCTACCGGGGGATCCACGCCTTCCACACGTCGGGGTGCGCGGTCACCCACCGCTTCGCGGCCGCCTCCGGTGACAGCTTCTGCTCGGCGATCAGCTGCGAGACCTCGTTCTGGTCGTCCTTGTTCCAGTGGAAGTTCTCCAGGAACCGGGCGGCCTTGCCGCCGTTTCTGGCGAACGTGGCGTTGAGGTACTTCTGCAGCGGCGTCGTCGGATACGCGCAGTCGACGTCGGCCGGTGCCTTGGCGCCGCACGCGTCGGTGTAGGGCGGCAACTGCACCTCCACCATGGGTACTTCGTTGAACAGCCACTGCGGGGTGTACCAGTAGGTGAGGAAGGGCTTCCCCTCCTTCGCGAACTGCTTGATCTGGGTGATCTGTGCCGCCTCGGAACCGGCGAACACCGGCTGGTAGTCCAGCTGCAGGTTCTTCACCAGCGCCCTGTCGTTGGTGACGTAGGACGGCGAGCCGTCGAGGAGCTGGCCCTTGGCACCGCTCTCGGCGGTGCGCATGGTGGCCGCGTACTTGTCGAGGTTGTGCCAGTCCAGGATGTCCGGGTGCTCCTGCGCCAGGTACTGCGGCACCCACCAGCCGATGTGGCCGGTGACGCCCTCGTCCCCGGCCGGCACGACCGTCTTCTTGTCCTGGATGTACTGCTTCTCCTGCGCCGGGTGGCCCCAGTCCTCCAGGATGGCGTCCACCCGGCCCTGGCTGAGCGCGTCCCAGGCCGGGACCTCGTCGACCTGGACGGTGTCCACCCGGTAGCCCAGCTCGTGTTCCAACAGGTACTGCGCCACGGCCACGTTGGCCTGTGCACCCACCCAGGACTGCACGGAGAGGGTGACGGACTTCGCGTCCGAGACATCGGCGTACGGTGAGCTCTGCTTGGTCATGTCGGCCGCGCCGCAGCCGGTGACCGCGACCAGTCCCCCGGCCGCGAGCAGTGCGCCGATCGTCCTGCGACGGGCACGGGCGGCCGTGCGGGCGGGGGCAGGCGTGCGGGCGGGGGTGCGGGGACTGCGGTGGGTACGCGTGGGAGCCACGGCTCAGCGCTCCTTGGGGTTCGGCGTCGGGGTCGGCTGTGTGACGCGGTCGAGCATCAGGCCCAGGCAGACGATGGCGGCACCGCCGATCAGGCCGGTGGCCAGGTCTCCCTGCGCGAGGCCGAAGATCACGTTGTAGCCGAGGGCACCGCCCCCGATCATGCCGGCGATCACGACAACGGCGAGCACCAGGACCACGCCCTGGTTGACGGCCAGGAGCAGGGCGGGCCTGGCGAGCGGCAGTTGGACCTGCCACAGCTGCTGGGTGCCGCCCGCGCCCATCGAGCGGGCCGCCTCCATCGCGCCCGCGTCCACCTGCCGCAGTCCCTGCGCGGTGATGCGGACCACGGCGGGAGCCGCGTAGGCGACGGCCGCCGCGGTACCGGCGGCCCGGCCCGCGCCGAACAGCGCGACCACCGGGATCAGGTACACGAACTGCGGCATGGTCTGGAGGACGTCGAGCACCGGGCGCAGCAGCGCTTCGGTCCGGTGACTGCGCGCCGCGAGGATGCCGACCGCGACGCCCAGGACGACGGTCACCGCGACGGCCGCCAGCACCTGCGAGAGGGTGTCGAGCGACGGGCTCCACACGCCCAGCACCCCGGTCGCGGCCATCGCCAGGACGGCGGTGAGGGCGGTGCGCCAGGTGCCGATCAGCCGGGCGAGCGCGCCGACGATCAGCAGGACCGACCACCACGGCAGGCTCTGGAGTCCGCTGCGCAGCGGATCGAGGACCCAGCCGGTGAAGTCCGCCGCCAGGTCCGCGGTGCCGCCGAACACCGGGATTCCGGTGTAGAGGTGGGCGGTGAGCCAGTCGACCACGCTGTTGACGGACGGGGCGATGTCGGCCGTCCAGCCGCCGGGCCAGGAGTTCGCCCCCGTCCACCGGGCGGCGAGCGCGGCGGCCGCGGTCAGCACCGCCGTGCCGGTCCACACCTGCCACCCGCGGAGCCGGCCCGTCCGCTGTGGCGAGCCGATCCGCGCTCCGGCGGCGGCGGTCGTCCGGTCCAGGACCACGGCGAGCAGCACGATCGGGAGGCCGGCGGCGAGCGCGTGGCCGACGTCGACCGTGGAGAGCGCCTGGTAGACCCGGTCCCCCAGGCCGCCCGCCCCGATCACCGAGGCGATGACGGCCATCGACAGGGCCGCCATGATGGTCTGGTTCAGGCCCAGCAGCACCTGCGGGCGGGCCAGCGGCAGACGGGCGGTCAGCAGCCGCTGGCGGCCGGTGGTGCCGAGCGAGGTGGCGGCCTCCAGGACGCCGCGGTCGGCTCCGCGGAGCCCGAGCGCGGTGAGCCGGGCCATGGGCGGGGCCGCGTAGACGACGGTGGCCAGGACGGCGGGCGGCACACCGATGCCGAAGATCCACACGAACGGCAGCAGGTAGGCGAAGGCGGGCAGGACCTGCATGGTGTCCAGGACCGGCCGCAGGGCGCGGAACATCCGGTCGGACAGCCCGCCGCCGAGTCCGAGCAGCACACCGACGGCGACCGAGGCGAGGACCGCGACCACCATCAGCGCGAGGGTCTGCATCGTCGGCACCCACATGCCGAGCAGCCCGCACACCCCCAGCGAGACGAGGGTGGTGGCGGCCACCCGCGGCCCGGCGAACCGCCAGGCGAGCAGGGTGCCTGCGGTGGTCACACCGGCCCAACCGAGTGCGAGCAGCAGCAGGTAGACGCCGCGCACGGCGTCGCCGACGCCGTAGCTGAGGTAGCCGAGGAAGTAGAGGAAGAACGGGTTGGTGTCCCGGTTGTCGACGATCCAGCTGCCGGCACTCCCCAGCGGATGCGACAGGTCGACGGTCAGCGGCTGCGGCCAACTGCCGTTCCCCCAGCGGGAGACGGCGAGTGGCACCACGACCGACGCGACCGCGGCGATCACCGCGAGCGGCAGCAGCCTGGCCGCGAACCCGGGCCGGGTCAGGAGTCGGCGGGTGGCGTCGCGGACGGGCCGGTGCTGCGGGGTGGTCGCCGTCGTGGTCGAGGAGCTCATGCCAGGCCCTTCCCGTCGCCCGCCGCCGTACCCGGGGGTCCGGCCGTCGCGGTGGCCTCCGGGACCGCCGGTGGTACGGCTGGCGGAACGGCCGGTGCTACGGCCTCAGGAGCGGCTGGCGGTACGGCCTCAGGTATGGCCGGTGATACGGCCTCAGGGAAAGCTGGCGGGACAGCCGGTGATACGGCCTCAGGAGCAGTCGGGGCAGCCGTCAGGTCGAGTCCGGCGACGACGGCGAGCAGCCGCTCGTGGTCGACGATGCCCAGGCAGCGGCCGTCGTCGACCACCCGGGCCGGAGCACCGCTGCGGGCGACGGCCTCGATGGCCTCGGACACCGGCGTCGTGGGGGCCAGCGCCGGCCCGGTCTCCGTCTCACCGCGGCCGGCCGGCCGCATGGCCCGCCGTACCGTGATCACCTGCTCGCGCGGGACGTCGCGGACGAAGTCGCGGACGTAGTCGTCCGCCGGCGAGCCGACGATCTCCTCCGGAGTGCCGCACTGCACGATCCGGCCGTCGCGCATCAGCGCGATCCGGTCGCCGAGCCGCAGCGCCTCGGACAGGTCGTGGGTGATGAACACCATGGTGCGGCCCTCCTCGCGGTGCAGCCGGACGACCTCCTCCTGCATGTCACGGCGGATCAGCGGGTCGAGTGCGCTGAACGGTTCGTCGAACAGCAGCACTTCGGGATCGACGGCGAGTGCGCGGGCCAGCCCGACCCGCTGCTGCTGGCCGCCGGACAACTGTCCGGGGCGGCGGCCCTCGAGCCCGCCGAGACCGACCTTCTCCGCCATCTCGCAGGCTCTGGCGCGGCGTTCGGCCTTCGGGGTGCCCCGGATCTCCAGTCCGTAGGCGATGTTGTCGCGCACCGTGCGGTGCGGCAGCAGACCGAAGTGCTGGAAGACCATGGCCGCGCGGTGGCGCCGCAGATCCCGCAGCCTGGCGCGGTCCATGGCCCGTACGTCCTCGCCGTCGATGGCGACCTCGCCCGCGGTGGGCTCGATCAGCCGGGTCAGGCAGCGCACCAGGGTCGACTTGCCCGAGCCGGACAGCCCCATGACGACGAAGACCTCGCCCCGGTGCACGTCGAAGGAGACATCGCGGACGGCGACGGTGCACCCGGTACGCGCGCGCAGGTCCTCGGCGTCGAGCTCCGCCTCCGGCGAACCCGGTACCCGGTCGGGCTTCGGTCCGAAGACCTTCCACAGGTGACGCACGGAGAACACGGGCTCGCCGGTCCGGTCGGCGCTGCCGGCGCTCCGGACGCTCTCGGCGCTCTCGGCGCTCTTGGAGGACATCACGCACCACCTCCCGTGGCCGGGCTTGCGGCAAGCAACTCCGCGGCCTTCTCGCCCACCATCAGGACTCCGATCATGGGGTTCACGGCGGGCATCGTCGGGAAGACGGACGCATCGGCGATGCGGATCGCGTCCAGCCCGCGGATCCGCAACTGCGGGTCGACCACGGCGAGTCGGTCGTCGGGGTCGCCCATCCGGCAGGTTCCGGCGGGGTGGTAGACGGTGTGGGCCACCTTGCGGGCGTACGCGGAGAGCTCCTCGTCGGAGGTGATCTCCGGCCCCGGGCAGACCTCGCGCTTGAGCCAGCCCGCCAACGGCTCGCTGGCCGCGACCGCGCGGGCGATGCGGATGCCGTCCACCAGGGTCCGGCCGTCGTAGTCCTCCTCGTCCGTGAAGTACCGGAAGTCCAGGGCGGGCTTCACGGCCGGGTCGGCGCTGGTCAGGTAGAGGCGGCCGCGGCTGCGCGGCTTGGGGACGTTCGGGGTCATCGACACCCCGTGGGCCGGCCTGGTGTAGCCCAGCCTCTCAGGGTTGTCGGTGAAGGGGATCTGGTAGAAGTGGAACATCAGGTCCGGGCCTTCGGAGGCCGGGTCCCGCCGCACGAACAGCCCCGCGTCGGAGTCCATCGCGGAGTTCTCCGGGATCGGTCCGTGGGTCTCCCAGACGATCACCGACTCCGGATGGTCGAGGAGGTTCTCCCCGACGCCGGGGAGGTCGTGCACGACGGGTATGCCGAGCGCCTCCAGGTCCTGCTTCGGCCCGATGCCGGAGTGCAGCAGCAGCCGCGGGGTGTCCACCGCGCCCGCGCAGAGCAGTACTTCGCGCTCCGCCTCGACGAGCAGCTCCTCGCCCTCCTCGGTCCGGACCCGCACCCCGGTGGCCCGGGTGCCGGCGAACTCCAGCCGGTGGGCCCAGGTCTCCAGCATCAGGTGGAGGTTGGGCCGCTCCAGGAACGGGTGCAGGTAGGCGACCGACGCCGACGAGCGCTTGTTGTCCTCCGGGTGGTACGACAGGTCGAAGAACCCGGCACCCTCGTGGAACGGCGCGGCGTTGAAGCCCTCCACCCGCGGCACGCCGGTCGCCGCCCGCGCGGCGTCGACGAAGTCGCGGGCGATCGCGTTGCGGTCCTTCTCGTCGACCGCGACGATGTTGTTGCGCAGGCGGCCGAAGTACGGGGCCATGGCCTCGGCGTCCCAGCCCTGCGCACCGGCCCGGGACCACTCGTCCCAGTCGGACGGCAACGGTCTGAAGCTGATCAGGGTGTTGTGCGACGAGCAGCCGCCCAGTACCCGGGCCCGGCTGTGGCGGATGTGGGAGTTGCCGCGCGGCTGCTCGGTGGTCGGGTAGTCGTAGTCCAACTCGCCGCCCAGCAGGCCGAGCCAGCGGCGCAAGGTCAGCACCTCGGGGCGGTCGACGTCGCTGGGACCCCCCTCGATGACGGCGACGCGGACCGACGGGTCCTCGGTCAGCCGGGAGGCGATGACACAGCCGGCGGTGCCGCCGCCGATCACGACGTAGTCGTACACGGGCATGGGTGCTGCTCCTTCGGTGCAGAGTGCGTACGCCGGGGCGCGTATCGCGGAGGGCCGGGTCGTCGCCGGGACCAGCCGGCGAAACCGGCCCGCAGGACCGACCGGCGGGATCAACCGCCGGGATCGGTTGCCGGAATCAACCCGCAGGATCAACTGCCGGAATCAGCAGACGAGTTCGGTCGGCGGTTTCAGCCGGCGAACCAGCGGACCGGGCGCGGCGCCAGGTTCCGGTAGACGTGCTTGGTCTCGCGGTACTCCTGCAGGCCGCCGGGCCCCAGCTCGCGGCCGATGCCGGACTTGCCGAACCCGCCCCACTCGGCCTGCGGCAGGTAGGGGTGGTAGTCGTTGATCCAGACCGTGCCGTGCCGCAGCCGCCCGGCGACCCGGCGGGCGCGGCTCGCGTCGCCGGTCCACACGGCTCCCGCGAGCCCGTACTCGGTGTCGTTGGCGAGTGCCACCGCCTCGTCCTCGGTCCGGAAGGTCTCGACGGTGAGGACCGGACCGAAGATCTCCTCACGGATCACCCTCATCTGCCGGTGGCAGCAGTCGAGCACGGTCGGTGCGTAGAAGTAGCCGGTGGCCGGACGGGTCCCGCCGGGCGCGGGGCGGGCTCCGCCGCTGCGCAGGCTCGCGCCCTCGGCGAGCGCGGACGCCACGTACGCCTCGGTCCTGGCCAACTGCTGCGCGGACACCAGCGGCCCGCACTCGACGCCGGGCTCGGTACCGCGCCCGAGCCTGATCCGGTCGGCACGGCGGGCGAGCTCGGCCACGAAGCGCTCCCGCAGCGGCTCCTCGATGATCAGCCGGGATCCGGCCGAGCAGACCTGGCCGCTGTGGATGAAGGCCGCGTTGAGCGCCTGGTCGACGGCGGTGTCGAACCCCTCCTCGGTGGCGCAGGCGTCGGCGAACACCACGTTGGGGTTCTTGCCGCCCAGTTCCAGGGCGACCTTCTTCACGCTCGGCGCGGCGGCGGCCATCACCTTCGTGCCGCTGGCCAGCCCGCCGGTGAACGAGACCAGGTCCACCGCGGGGTGGGCGGCGAGCCGCGCGCCGACCGGTTCGCCCGCACCGGTGACCAGATTGCCGACGCCGGCCGGCAGGCCCGCCTCCACCAGCAGCCGCATCAGGTGGACGGTGGACAGCGGGGTGATCTCACTGGGCTTGATCACGAAGGTGTTGCCCGCGGCGAGCGCCGGGGCGATCTTCCACCCGGCCTGCAGCAGTGGGTAGTTCCAGGGGGTGATCAGCGCGCAGACGCCGACCGGCTCGTGCACGACGGTGCTGCGGACGTCCGCGGACCCCGTGTCGACCACCCGGCCGCCGTCGTCCTCGACCACCAGACCGGCGAAGTACTGGAAGGCGTCGGTCACGTCGTCGACATCGACCCGGCCCTCCTCCAGGGTCTTGCCGGTGTCACGGCTCTCGACGAGGGCGAGGGTCTCGCGGTCGCGCTGCAGCAGGTCCGCCACGACGCGCAACAGCGCGGCACGCTCACCGACCGGCGTCCGCGGCCAGGGGCCGGAGTCGAAGGCACGGCGAGCGGCCGCGACGGCGGCATCGGCGTCGTCCGCGCCGCCCTCGGCCACCACCGCCAACGTCCCGGCATCGGCGGGGTCCAGGACCTCGCGCCGCGCTCCGGACGCGGCGCCGCGCCACACCCCGTCCACATGAATGGTCTCGGCTTCCGACACGTTGTCTGCCTTCCGGTCTCCGTTGCGGCCTGCCGGCGCGCCCGGTGGCCGCGCCGTTGACACGCCCGTCTGACCGGAACGAGGGGACGTATGCACGATTTGCCGCAGGAGTGACGGCGATCACTCTCGAACCGGGGAACCGAACCCCGAGCGCCTCCGCCCCACATGGACCTGTGGGAACGCACCGGGGCACGCGCAGGGCTCACCCGACAGCCGCTACCGTCAGCAGCCGTCCGGTGGCCGGCACGGGGGGCGCACCAGGGCCGTCACCCGGGTGAGGCGGCCGATCTGCCGACCTGGCACGGCTCAGGTGCGCGCACTCCTTCGGACGCGCGTCTCCCGGGACCGGGTCACCGCTCCCGGCGGACGGCGAGCAGGGCCGCGTCATCCGCCAGCCCGGACCCGACGTACGCCCGTACGTCCACGAGCAGCTCGTCCAGCAGGGCCTCCGGCTCCCCGTGCGGCAGGGCGGCCAGACGCTGGGCGAGCGGGTAGAACCGGTCGGTTGCGTCCCGGGCCTCGGCCACGCCGTCCGTGTAGAGCAACAGGAGATCGCCGCAGTCGAAGGTGAGCGACCGGGCGCAGTAGTCCCCTCCGACCAGACCCAGCAGCGCCAGCGGCGGCGCGTTGACGGGCGGCTCCACCTCGCTGACCTCGCCGGCGTGGCAGAGCAGCGGTGGCGGGTGTCCGCAGTTGACCACGACCGCCGGTCCCGGCGCGTCGGGGATACCGACCAGCACCGCCGTGACGAACTCCTCGCTCGCCGGACGACGGGCGAGCGCCGAGTCCAGCCGCTTGGCGACCTCCGCCAGATCCGGCTCGGCCCGCGCGGCCTCACGGAACACCCCGAGCACGTCGGCCGCGGTCTCCACCGCGGCCAGGCCCTTGCCGCACACGTCACCGAGGAACAGCCGCACCCCGTAGGGGGTCCGCATCACCTCGTACAGATCCCCGCCGATCCGCGCCTCGGCCTCCGCCGCCACGTAGCGCACCGCGATCACCAGCGGCCCCAGCCGCCGGGGCACCAGGCGCAGCAGCGCCCGCTGCGCCGCCTCGGCGACCGTGCGGACCCTGGCCAGCTCACGCTCCTGGGCCGCCACCACCACGACGTTGGCACAGGTGAAGAAGGTGATCACGATCACCGTCGCCGCCGCGGTCACCATGACGACCCCGGGCACGTTCACGTCGTAGAGTGCCAGGGCGACGACGACGGCACTGGCGACCACCCCGGCCACCAACGGGACCACCGCCCGTCGGGTGCCCACCCCTGCCAGCACGGGAAGGGCGGCGAGAACCGGGGAGAAGGTGACACCGGACCCGGTGGCGAAGTCCGCCGCCACCGCCGCCGCGACCAGCAGGTAGCCACCGATCGTGAGCCTGCGCGACCACCGGGGCAGGAAGGGCCGCTGACCCCACTGACTCCACGTGTCCCTGTTCAAGAGATCAGCCACCGGACTGCCCTTCCGTCCCGCTCGTCCTGAGCCGTCCCCCTCTCCACAGTTAATCGCCTGCCACCCGCCCGCGACAGAGCCCGCGAGAAGGACCTGCCCCGCCCACGTGCGGGGCCGTAGCGCGGCAGCCGACAGGTACGGACGAGTAGCCGGGATGACAACCGTGCCCAGCGCGGCCTGGAGCCGTTGGGCAGTACGTGACGATGCCTGCTGCGATGCCAAGTCCTCATCAGATGGATGCAGGAACGGTTCTGCCCTTTCCCGACGTTCCGATCTACGCGGAACTGGCCTCACTCTGGCGGGCCTCCGGGCGATCGGTGCCCGGGCAGCCCGATCCGGCGTGGGAGCGTCTGACCGCCCGACCCGGTCTCCGGCCGGGTGGCGTGGATTTAGTGACGGGCTCGGTCGGACGGGACATTCCGGGCGTATGAGACGGGGACGGCGGATCCGGTACCGCTCACGGGCCCGCGACCTGGGCGTACCGCCCGATCAGCCGGCCCGGCCCGGTGGCGACTCACCCGCCCCTGCCCGGTGACGACTCACGGGGAGCCGGCCGATTCCCCGTCGGCGCCGGACGGCCACGCCGGGTGACGGTGGCGGAACATCTGCCGGACGGGTGCGCACCGGACGGGTGCGCACCGGCCGGCCCGCCACCGGATCCGGATCCGGCTCCAGACCCGCTCCGGACGAGGGCGTACACCGAAATCCTTCCGCCCCCGTGCCGGCCGGCGCCGACCGGTGCCCGACCGTCTGCGCGAGGACTCTGAGCCGTCGAGCGGGTGGCACGCGACCGGAGAGCGGCCCTGAACGGAGCGCCCCCTGCACAAGGAACCGGAGTGCCCGTCGGCGCATCGCCTCCGTTCCGACGGGTGTCGGTGTCACCACCAGTACGCGGGGTAGGCGGGGGCGCCGGGCCTGGCCCGTGCGGCGGCGACTCCGGCGAGGACCAGAAGGACGGTGGCCGCTGCCAGCAGGATGAGGAAGCGCGGGGCGGGCGGGGCCTGCAGAACCACGATGACGGCGGTCGCGGTCGCGGGTGAGTGCGGGGTACGGGTGATCATCATGACGGCCAGCGCGAGCCCGCCGGCCAGGGCGGCGGCCCAGGCGGAGTGGCCCAGCCCGGCGAGGACGGCGAACCCGGTGAGCGCCCCGAGAAAGTGGCCCCCGATGACGCTGCGCGGCTGGGACAGCGGCAGGGTGGGGCTGCTGTGGACCAGGGTGGCACTGGCTGCCAGCGGCGGGATGAGCATCGGTTGGTGAAGCAGGGCGCCGGCCGCGACCAGGAGCAGGAGCACCGCTATGGACCCGGCGGTGGCGTGCAGCAGGGCACCGGGGCCCGGTGCGGCGGGGGCACGGCCGGCCAGGTCCCGCAGAGTGGGACGGGGCCGGGTCGGGTGGTCGGTGCTCAAGTCGGTGCTCAAGTCGGTGCTCAAGGAGACTCCGGAGTGCGCGGACAGCGGGGTCCGGCGGTGAACGGGGATCGGGAACGGCCCGGCCGGGCGACCATGTCGCAGCGGCGTGCCCGCGTGGTCGACGCGGCGGGGCCATACGCTCATCTCCGGATCCCGGGCGGCGCAGTCCAGCTCCGTTCAATCTACCTTCGCCCTGCTGCCGCCCTGCGCACCGGGTGCCCCCGAGGACGTCCCTCGACCATCCGGAGCCCGACATCGGGACCGGGTGGCGCCGTTGGAGCGGAGTCCGCACCCACCCTCCGCCAACGATTCAGCACGGTGACCCGCTCAACGAGCAAGCGCAGCCGGAAGGGCGACCAACGAGAGGCCCGGACAGGAGAGTTGAGACTTCTCGCCCGTTCCGCACGCATGCCATCGGTCCGAGGTCCGGCTGTCCGGTGTAGACGGCCCTGGCTGCGCCTCCGACTCACGGTCCCGTCGGTGGGAACTGCCCGATCACGGGGTACAGCGTCCTCGCCGTCCCCGCGGTGGCGGTACGGAGGCCGCTCCGACGGGCAGTTGTCCGGCCGGCGTCACGACCGGGCTCTCCCGAACGCAGCGACGAGCTCCCCGGTGGTGACGATGGCGTGCGCGAAGGTGGGGCCGTTCAGCTCTTCACACCGGAGACAGCACCACGGTCGTCCCTCATCTCCCGCCGGACCGCCGAAACCACCTCCCGCCGGAACGTGCACCGTCACCTTCGGCACAGCCGGACAGCGGGCGTGCGGGAGCGCGGGAGCGCGGGAGCGCGGGAGCGCGGGAGCGCGGGAGCGCGGGAGCGCGGTGGAGGGCTCGGTGGAGGGCTCGGTGAAGGGCTCGGTGAAGGCGGTCGGCCGGCCGGCTGCGGTGTCCACGCCGGGGGCGGGCCTTCGGCCGCCGGGGTGGTGAGGTGGCGCCGGACGACGGGCCGGTTGGATCGGCAGCCGATGTGTCAGACGTGTCAGTCGTCGGAGTCGGAGTCGGTGTACTGGTCGAGGCCGTCGATGAGAGTCTCCATGAGGTAGCCCTGCGGCGTGGGACGGTCTCCCTCCAGCCCAGTGCGGAACAGCAGATCGAACAGCGCTTCCCGCAGCGACTCCGCCTCGTCCGCGGTCGGATGCCGGCCGGGATCCAGAGTGATGCCCTCTGCGGCGGCCGCCTTCTGGAGGATGGCACGGGCTTGCTCGCTCCTGGGCAGCCACGACCGTCCGCGTCCGGGGTGCCGCTGTTCCATCGCGCTTCCTGTTCTCCGAGCGGGTCGGTCCTCCGCGGTCTCCGGCCGGGCTGTCGGCGCTGCCGGCCGACAGGCGCCCGGTAGCGGACTCCGCGATGGAGATTCTCCACCCCAGGGGCGGCGCGGCCGGTCCCGGCCCATCCACCCCTGGTCTCGCCGACCCCACTCATCAACACCCTGGACATCGCCCAGGCGGTGCGCGACCTGCAGGCCGAGGGCCGGCAGGTCGAGAGCCGGCAGGTCGAGCCGGAGGACCTGGCGGAGGTCTCGCCCCATCTGACCGAGAAGATCACGCGGTTCGGCGGGTACTCCACCCACGAACTCGACCTGGCCCCGGAGGCTTACGAGCCGCACCTGGACGTCGACTTCACCGAGCTCGACCCGCAGGACCCGGCTGCGGCGTCCTGCCGGCCACCCTCGAAGGCGGTCCGGCCTGGAGCCACCACCTGTGACTCCGGACTGGACCGCCTTCTGCGCGAGGCTGGGCCGGTGGGCAGGATGCGCGGGCTGGGGCCGCGCCGGCCGGGCTCGGACGGGACGTCCTCGCATCGGCAGCCGACCCGAACCAGGGTGCTCCGGTCCCACCCCCTTCCGACCCGCCGACCGCACGTGACGGTGGCGGCAGCCGGCTCGCTACTGGGACGCTTCCGCAGACGCGGCGTCGGACGGTGCCGCCCGGCCGTGCCAGTGCTGCAGCGCCTGGTGGAGCCCGTCGGCGTGGTCCTGGCCAGCGGTGCGCAGCCAGGCGGTGTGCCCGTCCGGCCGCAGGAGGACGGCGTGGAGTTCGGGATGGTCGGGGCACGTCGCGGTGACGATGTCCACTCGGTCTGCCCATCCTGCGGCCGACTCGCGGAGGGCGCTTCCTCCGGTCAGGTCGAGCAGCACGCCGCGTCCCGGGGCGAGCAACCCGGCCAGGCTCGTACGGCCGTCGCCCGTGGTCAGGGCGAGGTCGGGTGCCAGGCGGCCCAGCCAGGGGTGGTCGGAGTCGGGGAGCATCTCGTAGCGGGTGTCCAGTCCGGTGATGGTCTCGGCGAAGGCGCAGTTGCCCGCGGGGTGGCGGGCGATCCGGGTGAGCAGGTCGGTGATCGGCCCGAGCCGGTCGTCGGCGTCGCCGAGCAGCACCTGGGCCCGCGTGTTGGCCAGCACCTGCGCACCGGCGGCGTGGCGTTCGGCGTGGTAACTGTCGAGCAGGTGTGCCGGCGCGGCGCGGCGCACGGTGGCGGCGAGTTTCCAGCCGAGGTTGAACGCGTCGTCCAGGGCGACGTTGACGCCGATCGCCCCGGCCGGTGGATGGATGTGCGCGGCGTCCCCGGCCAGGATGACCCTGCCCCGGACGTACTCGGACGCCTGCCGGGCGGCGTTGCCGAACCGGGTCAGCCAGCGCGCGGCACGCAGCTCGACGTGGCGGCCGAGCGCATCGTCCACAGCGGTTCGGAGCAGGTCCAGGGTGACCGGGGTGTCCTTGTCCGCCGGGGGTTGCCGGTCGGAGGTGATGACCCTCACGTAGCCGGGGCGAGGGATGACGAACACGATCCCGCCGGGGCCGGTGGTCGCGCCGAACGGCAACGCCTCGGGGTCGGCGAGCTCGACGTCGCCGAGCAGGGAGAAGCGGGTCGCCTCGGTACCGGGGAAGTCGATGCCGGCCTGTTTGCGGACGGTGCTGCGTCCGCCGTCGCAACCGACCAGGTACGCGGCCCGGACGCGGTACTCACCGTCGCCGGTGGTGACAGTGGCGGTGACGGACTCGGAATCCTGTTCCAGGGAGCGCAGTTCGTGGCCGCGCCGGATGTCGGCCCCCAGGTCGAGAGCGTGCGCCTCGAGCATCTCCTCGACCCGGGTTTGCGGGATGCCCAGCGAGTACGGGTGGTCGGTGTGCGCGCCCGCGAGGGTGAGCGTCACCGGCAGGCCGGAGAACGCGGCGTGTGGCACCTGCCAGCCCTCGCCGATGAGCCTCTCGGCGAGGCCGCGCCGCGCCAGCAGGTCCAGGGCGCGGGCGTTGAGGTTGAAGCCCCGGCAGAAGCCCGGCCGCTGCGCGTGGCGTTCGACGACGACCGTATCGACACCGGCGACCCGGAGCTCGCTCGCGAGTAACAGTCCGGCCGGGCCGGCTCCGACGATCAACACGTCGGTCATCGGGTGCTTCCTTTCCGGTCCGTGGGGGCGGACCAGGTCCATCCCTGTTCGGTTCGCTCGGCCTCGGGCCAGAACAGGCTGCCGTCGCGGATCTCGGCGATGGTCCGCCGCGTCCAGGCCAACTCGGCCTCCCAGGCGTGCAGAGCGCACTCGACTTCGATCATGAACAACCGGGGGACCCTGCCGGAGCCGACCGTGTCGGCCAGCACCGTGTTCGTCTCCTCGATCCGCTGGGCCAGCTGCCCCGCCCGTTCGACCAGTGCCTCCGCCGCCCTGTCCGGACCGAGTGCGCCGAGGTAGGACACCGCGGCCATGAACTTCGGGTATTCCGCGACGGGCGTGCGGAGGAGTTCATCGATCCAGCCGACGAATTCGCTCTGGCCCAGCTCGGTTGTCGCGTACACGGTTCGCTCCGGTCGCCTGCCGTCGCGCACCGTCTCCACCGGCTCGATCCAGCCATGCCGAACCAACGCCTCGACCGTGTCGTACAGCGACCCAGAGTTGACCTTGAAGCTGCTGTCCTTGTGCCGCTCCCGCAGGGTGGACGCCATCTCGTACGGGTGCATCGGCTGTTCTTGCAGCAGGCCCAGCACGGCCAGCGCCAGGGTGTTGGAGATCTTCCGCTTCGCCATTCATATCACCGATCCCTAATAGTAGGAACCGACTATACGGCGAACGGCCGTGCACTGGGGCGCCATCGCTCCAAGATCACGTCGCGGCCCCTTCGGCATGCATCCCTGGCTGGACCCCCTGAGCCCCGTGGGTTCACGGAAACCGGAGCTCCGCCGGCGTGAACTCACGGGTCGACCAGTGCGCTTCGGACCGGTGGAACCGTGGGTTCACGTGAACGCGAGGGCACTGAGCCGGCCGATGAGCCCCGGCCGTACTCGTCGTCGCGGGCGAGCGGACGAAGACGGTCCGGTCAGTGGATTCCTGCGCCGGGGTTCGTTTCGTCCCATTCCCGACGGGCTCGGGCGATGGCGTCGCGGTGCTGTGCCGACCAGTCGGCGAGAGCTTTCACGAGGTGCGTCAGGCTGTGCCCCATCGGTGTCAGGGCGTACTCGACCTGTGGCGGAACGGCCGGGTGGACGGTTCGGGTCAGCAGCCCGTCGCGTTCCAGCCGCCGGACGGTGAGCGTCAGCATGCGCTGGGAGATGCCCGGGACCGCGCGCTGCAGTTGGCGGAAGCGGCGCGTGCCCTGCGCCAGCTCCACGACGACGAGGACGGACCACTTGTCCCCGATCCGGTCGAGGACGTCGCGGATGCCGCAGTCCTCGTGCTCCTCGCCGCAGCTGACGACGGGCTCGGTGGTTACCTCCGTGTGCCCTGCTGACATGAAAGTGCCTCCTTACGCAACACGGCGCGAAACCGCAGGATGATCCCGGTTACCGAAGAGAACCTACCCCTACGGGAGAGACCGTTGATCCTCATCACCGGCGCCGCCGGCGCCCTGGGCACCCTTGTTGCGGAGCAGCTGGCAGGCCGTGACGACGTCGTCCTCGGCACCCGCGATCCCGGGCGCGTCCGCGTATCGCTGCCCGTCCGGCGCATCGACTTCGACGACACCGACACCCTCGCCGAAGGCTTCGCAGGAGTGGACGTGCTGCTGCTGATCTCCGCCGGCTACGGCGAGGACGACACCGTCATCGCCCGCCACGGTGCCGCCATCGACGCTGCGGAGAAGGCGGGCGTGCGCCACATCGTCTACACGAGCCTGACCGCGGACGGCGACCACCTGCCCTACGCGCTTGCGCACCGCTGGACCGAGCGTCGACTGCGCGCGGGCACGGCCGACTGGACGATCCTGCGCAACGGCCTCTACGCGGAACTGCTGGAATGGCTCGCCGCTCCTTCTGCGGACGGCAAGCTGACCGCTCCGCTCGGGGACGGGCGCCTGGCCGCCGTCGCCCGCGCGGATCTCGCGGAGGCCGCTGCCGACGTCGTCCTCCATGCGCCTGCCCACGCGGCACGGACGTACGAGCTCGTCGGCGAGCGGGCCGTCGGCGGTGCCGACCTGGCGAGGGCCCACGGCCCGCACATCACCTACGAACCCGACACTCTCGCCCAGACCCGCAAGCGCCTGGCCGCCTCCGGCGCCGAACCCTTCCAGGTGCCCATGCTCCTCGGCACCTGCTCCGCCATCGCTGCCGGATTCATGGATCGCACCGGCGGCGAACTGCGCCGGCTGCTCGGAAGGGCGCCCCGACCAGCGATCGACGTCATCGCCGGAAGCAGGGGGTAGCAGCTGACGGGAACCCGGGGAACGGACAACGCCGGGTCACCGGGCTCCGGCGGGTCCCACCGGTTCGCGGCGGTGCAGTTCCGTGCGGTCGGGGCGAACCTGCGGCAGGTCGCCACGCGGCGGGTGCCGGCGGCGAGGCGCTCAGGAGCATCGGGCGCCGCTCTCACGGCCCTCGGTCTACTCCGTCCCCGCACCGCCGGGGTGGCCGCGCAGGGTCGCGGTGGCGATGTCCAGGAAGTCCGGTACGGGGCCCGCGCAGCCGTTCTCCGGTACCGCCAGGCAGGTGCCGACGGGCGGGGCGTCGGTGACGGGCAGGTGGACGAGGTCGGGACGGGAGTAGGAGGCCGCGACGCTGAGGGGGACGAGCGCGATGCCCTGCCCGGAGGCGATGAGTTCGAACTTCTCCTCCAGCGAGGAGGTCCGCCGCGTCCTGGCGTCCAGGACCGGTTCGCCGTCGAGATCGGCCGACGTGAGGGCGTGACGGCCGGCCAGCGGATGCGTCACGGGCAGGCACGCGACCTTGGTCTCGTGCCCGATGGGGACGGTGCGCAGCCCCGCGTCGTCGAAGGGGCGCCGCAGGTACCCGACGTGCGCGCGACCGTCGCGGAGCGGCGCGTCCTGCTCCCACCAGCGCAGCGGGAAGACGTCGATCCCGACCTCCGGGTGGCGCGCCGTGAACGCCCGGATCGCGTCCGACACGTGCAGGCCGGGCGAGAAGGCGACGACGAGCCGCTGCTCGCCCCGCCCGGCCTCGTGCACCCGGCGCAGGGCCGTTTCCACCACCGTGGTGATCCTGCGCGCCTCGTCGTACAACTGCAGCCCCGCGGGGGTCAGTTCGACGCTGCGCGTGGTCCGCGTGAACAGCGGGCAGCCCAGCTCCCGTTCGAACGCGCGGATCTGCCGGCTGAGGACCGGCTGTGCGATGAACAACGCCTGTGCCGCCCGGCCGAATTGCCGGTGCTCGGCCACCGCGACGAAGTAGCGGAGCTTTCGCAGGTCCAGATCCATGCCCGCACGGTATCAATGCGGCCGGAAGGGTATTGGACGCCCGCCCGGGCCGCTCGGAGACTTGGGTCATGATCACCGAAACCGGCACCCGAAAGACCGCCCTCGTCGTCGGGGCCTCCCGCACCCTGGGGCTGGGACTCGCCGCCGAGTACCTCCGTCGCGGCTGGGACGTCATCGGCACGGTCCGCGGCAGCCGACGCACCGGCCTGCACGACCTGCACGAGGCGTCCGGTGGGCGATTGACCGTCGAGTCGCTGGAGATGACCGATCCGGAGCAGATCTCGGCCCTGCGTGACCGGCTGGCGCGACGCACCCTCGACCTACTCTTCGTCAACGCCGCCATCACGCGCGGCGACCTGCCCATCGGCGAGGTTCCAACGGACATGTTCACCGAGGTCATGGTCACCAACGCGCTCAGCCCGATGCGCGTCGTGGAGTGCCTGCGACCGCTCGTCGCGCCGACCGGGACCATCGGCGTCATGTCCTCCGACCAGGGGAGCATCGCCCTGAACACCGAGGGCGGGCAGGACCTTTACCGGGCCAGCAAGTCCGCGCTGAACCAGCTGATGCGCAGCCACGCCGCCCGCCACGCCGAGGACACCCGGACGTTGCTGCTCATGGACCCGGGCTGGGTGCGCACCGAACTCGGTGGACCCGACGCCGATCTCAGCGTGGAGGAGAGCGTTCCCGGGGTGGTCGAGACGATCGAGCGCCACCGGGGGAAGCGCGGTCTCCGGTTCCTCGACCACCAGGGGCAGGTGGTGCCCTGGTAGGCGCCGGCAGGCGGACGCCGGGGACTCTGCGGAGGCCGCCTTCTTGCACCGGCCTTTGGAACACGAACAGTTGACAGACATCCCGCGGGCCGGAGTGCCGGACGGCGAGTGCGTGGGCTCGACGTGCTTCGCGCCGTGGGATGTGCCGGCTTCCCTGGACAGATAGTCGCCGCGCAGATAATCTCTACGTAGATTATCCAGTCGAGGGAGGCTCCCATGTGGGTGTACGAGCACGGCATCGAGACCGACGCCGCTCGCGAGGCGATCTGGCGGCTCTGGGCCGATGTGGAGAACTGGGGCTCCTGGAACGCCGGGATCGAGAAGATCGAGTTCCAGGGCCCGTTCACCGAAGGAGCTTCGATCACGATGACCCCGCCCGGGGAGGAGCCGGTGGCGCTGCGCGTCACCGAAGCCCGCGAGGGTGAACTGTTCACCGACGAGGCCCGCTTCGGCGGCCTGGTCCTGAGCACCACCCACCGTCTCGTCCCGCTCGACCGGGAGCACACCCGGGTGGTGTACCGGATGGAGATCACCGGCGAGGGCGCCGACGAGGTCGGCCCGCAGATCGGTCCCGGCATCACCGCGGACTGGCCCGAGACCATGGCCGCGCTCGTCGACCTCGCGGCACGGGGCCGGGAGCGGTGAACCCCGAGGACAGCCCGGGCTTCCTGCTCTGGCACGCCACGCTGCGCTGGCAGCGCGGCATCACCGCAGCCCTGACGCCCCTCGGTCTGACCCACGTCCAGTTCGTGCTGCTCGCCTGCGCCTGGTGGCTGAACAGCCAGGGCGAGCACCCCAACCAGCTGGCCCTCGCCCGCCAGGCGGGCACCGACGTGAAGATGACCTCCCAGGTACTGCGCACCCTGGAGCAGAAGGGCCTGATCGAACGCGAGGTCGACCCGGCCGACACCCGCGCCAAGCGACTGCGCGTCACCGGCCTCGGCGCCGACCTGGCCCCACGCGCGATTGCCGCCGTCGAGGACGTCGATGCGCAGTTCTTCCGGCCGGTCCCCCTCGATGACGCGGTCGCCCTGCTCGGCCGCCTGGCCCATCCCGAAACCTGACACGGACACCGACGGCCACGCGGCCGTCGGTGTCGGCTCACGGTAGCGGGCTGGGGCCGGCGGCCGCGGCGGGAGGCCGCTGCACGGTTCCTTCGGACGTTGGGCGGGTTCGCCCTCAGATGATCCGCTCGAGGTAGCCGTTGTTCACCAGCCACTGGACGTTGAAGCCCTGGGTCGGCGCGCCGGGGACGAGGCTCGGGTCCAGCTGGTACTGGGTGCCGAGTCCGGGCTGGGCGAACCAGGGAGCGATGGTTCCCGTGTAGACGGTGAACGACTTGGTCACGCGGTAGTCGTGGTAGTTGCAGCCGGCCGCCGGGCTTCCGTCGAGGCTGGCGGGCGGGATCGACCGCTGCGCGTAGGGCAGGCCCTCCGGGGCGAGGAAGGAGCCGAACTCACTCCCGTAGCGGTCGATGTCCTGACCCACCTCAAGACCCACGGGGGCCTTCTGCGGCGTCCCGTCCGGGTTGAGCACGTACCCGTCCTGCGCCGGGTAGACCCAGGCACCGTTCTTCCAGTACAGGTCCAGGAACCTCTGGGATCCCAGGTCGTCGGTGGGCCGGTACCCCTCGACCTCCTTGCCGACGATCCCCAGGACGGGCAGCCGCAAGGGCCCCAGCCGCCTGTCACCCTCCAGGAACTCGGCGGAGCACTCGGTCAACGACCGGTCGAAACCGGCGATCCGGGTGTTGTGCTCCCCGCCGGCCGTGGCGTGGGGCGCCGCCGCTTGAGCGACGGCGGGCATTGAACCGGTGAACAGGACCGCGGCTGCGGCCAGGGTGGTGAGGATACGACGGGCCTTCACACTGCTCCTTCGGACGATTCGGTGCGCCCGGCCACACGACGGCAGAGCGCGCCGCAACACGGTGACCACTTTCCGTAGCCGAGGGATCACGTAACCGTGCACGTCGCGACAGGTCAATGCGACTCGCTGGCGGCTTCGGCCCGGCTCGATCGCTCCGACCGCCGCGTCCGTGCCGGTCGCCTCGGAGCTCTGTCCGCTCGGCTGATGCCGAGTGGACTGCCCAGGAGCATTTCAGGCCGCGACGCCGCAGAGGCCGGGGAGGCCGATTGCGCGCAGGCCGTCGCCTTCGGTGGAGTCCGCCACGAACAGGTGCGCCTCACTGCCCGGATGGCCGCTGCCACCGCCGTACGCACATGTCCGGTTCTCGACACCCGTCGTGGCGACCAGGACCATCGGCGCCCCCTCGGGCCGACAGCACCCAATCCTGGCCGTCAAGTCACCATGGAGAAATCCGACTTGGCCGCTACGGCTACACCTCGGGGGAGGCCTTCGCCCGGGCGTTCCGCGCCGTGCACGGCGTCGGTCCCGGCGAGGCCAGGCGTACCGGCGCGGCTCTGAACTCGCAGCCCCGGCTGTCCTTCCGCCTCACCGTCGAAGGGAACAGCACCATGCGGTACCGCATCGTGGAGAAGGAAGCATTCCGGGTCGTCGGCAAGAAGGCCCGCGTCCCGCTGATCTACCAGGGCATCAACCCGCACATCGCCGAGCACATCCGGAGCGTGCCGCCGGAGACGATGCTGCGGATCGTCCGCCTCTCGGACCAGCTCCCGGAGGGCGTGGTGTCGGCGACCGTGCGCCTGTCGGACGGCTTCGAGGAGGGCAGCGAACTCGACTACCACCACGCCGTGGTGACCGGTGCCGCCGAGTTGCCCGAGGACCTCGACGTGCTGGACTGCCCGGCGGGCACCTGGGCCGTGTTCGAGAACACCGGGCCGCTCCCGCAGCCGCTGCGGCAGATGTGGGGTGACGTGGCCGCCCGTGGATCCCGTCCAACCCGGACGAAATCTGTGGCCCCGTCGTGGTGGCGGAGGCATACTGCCGAGATGTACTCCGATGCCGATGCAGCCGCGCTGTACGACCGCCTCAACCCGTGGGGCCCCAGCGACGACTTCTACCTGTCCTTCGTGATGGACGCCTCGTCCGTCCTGGACATCGGCTGCGGCACCGGAACGCTGCTGCACCGCGCACGCGAAGCCGGACACACCGGCCGACTGTGCGGACTGGATCCGGACACCGCGGCGCTCGCCCGAGCCCACCGCCGCGGCGACGTCGAGTGGATCGAGGGCAAGGCCGCGGACGCGACCTGGAAGGCAGAGTTCACACTTGCCGTCATGGCGAGCAACGCGTTCCAGGTGTTCGTCGGCGACGACGAGCTGCGCACGTCGCTGGCCGCGATCCGCACGGCCCTGACCGCCGGCGGGCGGTTCGTGTTCGGTACCCGCAACCCGCAGGCGCGAGCATGGGAGGACTGGAACCCGTCGAACCCCTTCGACATCGTCGACCACGCCGGCCGCACCTTGCGCATGATCTACCACGTCGAGTCCGTCGTCGGTGACGTGGTCACCTTCACCGAGACCACAGCGACCCGCGCGGGCGAGTCCCTGCGCACCGACCGGGCGAGCCTGCGGTTCCTGGACACCGACCGGATCTCCGCCTTCCTCGGCAAGGCGGGCTTCAAGGTCGAGAGTTGGTACGGCGACTGGGAATCGGGTCCGCTCGGCGCCGCAAGCGAGGACATCGTCGTGGTCGCCCGAGCGGTCTGACCTCCCCGAGGAGACCCTGCTGATCAGCGCGAGACCGTGCGCTTGCGGGCGGCAGGGACGGCGCCGGCCCCGGCCAGCGGGAACCGCGTCCCGGTGATCGCCCGGTTGTGCGGACGGACGAGGGCACGGCCGTCCCGGAGCGACACGGAGCGACACGGAGCGGCCCGGTCAACCTCCTCACCCCGTGGGCGGGTGACCCTGTGGTGCGCGGGAGGTGAGGGCGCAGCAGCGTCGTTTCCGCTGGTGGGGAGAGCCGGTTGCACGGGCCGTCCGTGGCGGCCGCGACGGCGGTGACCGATTACTCGGAGGCTTCTTCCTTGATGTAGTCCTCGTACTCGGCGGCGGTGAGGAGCCCGTCGAGATCCTTGGGGTTGGACAGCTTGACCTGCACGATCCAGCCGTCGCCGTACGGGTCGGTGTTGAGCTGCTCCGGCTCGTCGTTGAGGTTCTCGTTCACGGTCGCGATCGTGCCGGTCACCGGCATGTAGATCTCGGACACCGCTTTGACCGACTCCACGCTGCCGAACGGCTCCGAGGCTTCGAAGCGGTCGCCCGACTTCGGCTGTTCGACGTAGACCACATCTCCGAGCTGGCGTTGCGCGTGGTCCGTGATACCGATCTGCACCTGTCCGTCGCCCATGGAACGGACCCACTCGTGGTCCTTGCTGTACTTGAGGTCGTCCGGGACGTTCGTCATGTCAGCCTCCGCAGAAGTCGTCCTTGTGGCGCCCCGAGGATGTGCGACGGAGCGCCAGCGGAGAGCTTCCTACAGGTCGTCTCCCTACGGCGGGATGTTCACCCGGGCGAGTGAGTCGACATCGGTCGGCGCTCCCGTGCCCCGCAGACGGCGGACGATCCGTGCGGGACGTACGACTCGCGCGGGGCGGGAGATCCGTGTGGGACGGACGATCCGCGCGGGACGGACGATCCGTGCCAGGCGGGAGATTCACCCCTGCACGGCGGCGGCAGGGGCGGGACAGTGGGCCCGGCAGAGCGTCCCTGGCAGGCTTCTGGCACTGTTCCAGGAGTGCCGCACGCCCCTGGCGTCGGTTCCGGGTGCGGTGCTGATCAGCGCAGATAGCGTTCGACCACCGGCGACAACTCGGCTGCGGGTCTCGGCGCGGGGGCACCGTTCGACCGCCCGTACCGGGCGACGGCGCCGCCGTAGTCCAGGCGTACCGCCTGCGCCACGAGGTCCGCCAGCGGGTCCCGGCGCGGTGTCCGCCAGGGTCTCCAACGTGCCGTCATATTACTCAGACCTGCCAATTCGACTCCCCCATCGGGCCCTTACAGCTGGGACAACGCGTTGTCAGCGGCGCCGGACATGCGCTCCGCCGGGCTCTTGCACGATCGGCGCATCGGCCGGCGGACCGCCGGTCGTGGTCCAGGCGTCGATCAGGGCCCCGCGTTGTTCGTCCGGTTGTCGCGGCGCGCCCGGGAAGCGGCCGGTGCGCACACCCGCTTCGCCGGGGGCGTCCGAATCACCAGGGGTTCGACTCTCAACCGGGCTCGTCCGTGAGGGTGGGCAGGATCCTGCCGCCCGTGCGGCGGTCGTGGGGTCGACGGAGGTGTCGGGTGCGCTGCCTCGGCACGACGGTGGGACGTGGTGGACATGCTCGGGCATCGCGTGGCGCCGGGGAGGGGACCGCTGTCGTCCTGCGGTCCGTCGCCCGGCTCCGACGACGCCGCAGGGGTCTCGGACGGTGCGGCTGACGGAGTGCCGTTCAGCCGGCCTTCCCCCGCTGCCAAGGGCGCGGACTGCGGCGCCGAATCGTCACTGCGGAGCGCCTCGGCCGCGGCCAGCGCCTGTCCGGAGGGCGGACGTCGCGTCCGGCTCCGGCAGGGTGGGACGGCGGTGCGCACCGGATCCAGGGGGCGCTCCAGGGCGATGACGCTGTTGTGCTCGGCCACCGTCAGCCCGGCGCCTTGCGGGGCGAGCACGTAGCGGGCGATGACGGCTCCACCGGCGGTGGCGATGGACAGGTAGGGATCGTCCAGCCGTCGGCGGACCTTGACGACGGCGCCGGGCAGGTAGTCGGGAACCGCGTAGAGGTTCCCCCGGAAGGGCACCAGGCCCTGGGGACTGACGGTGCGATCGGCGCAGACCGAGACCGGGAAGGGCGTGGGGGGCAGTGCCCTCAGCGGCTCCGCACCGGTCCGGGCTCCCGCTGCGGCGCCCGCGCCGCCCGAGGCCCGGGGGGGACCGTCCATCCGCTCGGCGAGTTGATCGAGGCCGGCCTGCGCGTCCTGAACCGTCTCCCCGCTGTTCACCTCGCTCCACCAGCGGTGGGCGGCCCTTCCGAGGGTGTCATGTGCCGGGTGTCGGCGGTGGTCCTGGGGGCAGATCTCGACTCTCACCCCGTAGTGCTCGGCGACGCGCGCGAAGGCCGCTGTCACTCTGCCGCTTCCTGGGCGGCACACGGGCGGTGTCCGGTCGAACAGCCAGCGCCCGGGGGTGCCCCCGAGCCGTCTCAGCACGTGCTCCACGGCTTCGACGAGGTGCGGCAGGTCCTGCTCCTCCGCGAGCGCGCCGCGCCAGCGGCCGGAGTGCGTGAGCGAGCCCAGCAGGAGGTGGGTGCGGCCCTCGCAGCCCCCACCCGCCGACGGCCCGGGGAGTTCCAGCCACTCGAACCGGACGGCTTCGGCAGTCGGCTGCGCGGCGTCGGCCGTCGACTGCGGGGCGGTCGAGCTGCCGTCATTCCCGGTGACGGGCTCCTGGCACCATTCGCACGGCGGCCGGACCTCGTGCTTGCGCAGGGAGCGGGTGAAGGTCGAGTAGCCGCCCGGATAGCCCAGGTCGGTGATCTCGCCGAGCAGGACGGCCGCCGGCAGGTGCGGATCCTCCGAGAGGCGCTGGCGACAGTACGGTAGGAACCGCAGGAAAGCATCCGGAGCAGCGCTGCGGATACCCGGGGTCCGTTCCCCTCGGAGATATGACCTCACGGTTTTCCGATCACGGCCGAGGTGCCGGGAAATCCTCGCTGTGGACCATCCTCGGCGGTACAGCTCGCACACTTCCACATATTCTTCACAGCTGAGCAACGGTCCCCCTGTCAGCCAACCGGACAATCTGCCCCCAACCTGATGAATATGCCGGAGGCAAGCGTGAAAGGTAGCACGGAGACTGGATAGATCACATCGGGAAAGCGCGTTCCGGACGCCACCGGCCTGGAGATTTTCGGTGAGCGCCAACATTCCAAATACGGAACGACCAGCAGACCGATCCTCATTTCGTACCCGGCAGGCTGAAGAACGATTCCCGGCGATCACGAAGTCGCCGGGACGGAGGCGTCCGCCGGCCCGTCCCGGCTCGCGCCTCGCTCCGGAAGTCAGCCGGCTGCACCCGTTCCCCTGCCGCCGGGCGATGCGACGGGGCGCGGCAGGGCACGGCACAGCCGGTCGAGTTCGTCGTCGGTGTTGTAGTAGTGCACGGAGGCCCGGACGACGGCGTCGAGGCCCCGGGGCCCGAAGTCCCAGCGGGCGGAACTCGCGTTGGAGACCGAGACGTTGATCCTCTCCGCCTGGAGCCCCTGGGCGATCTGGTGGCTGTCGTGGCCCTCGACGGTGAAGGTCACGATGCCGCACTGCCGTGAGCCGCGGTCGTGGACCGTCACCCCGGGGAGGGCGCGCAGACGCTGCCGCAGTGCGTCGGCGAGGTGGGTGACGCGGTCCTGGATGGCGTCCAGGCCCAGGTCGAGGGCGTAGTCGACGGCGACGCCGAGGCCGATCTTGCCGGCGTTGTAGGTCTCCCAGTTCTCGAAGCGGCGGGCGTCCTCGCGCACGCGGTAGGTGCCGGGGGACGTCCAGCTGGCGGCGTGCAGGTCGAGGAAGGGCGGTTCCAGCTGCTCGCGGACGCGCGGCGAGCAGTAGAGGAATCCGGTACCCCGTGGAGCGCGCAGGAACTTGCGGCCGGTCGCGCTGAGGAGGTCGCAGCCGATCTCGCCCACGTCGACCGGCATCTGCCCCACGGACTGGCAGGCGTCCAGGAGGTAGGTGACGCCCGCCTCCCGGGCGACCCTGCCGATCTCGGCCGCGGGATTGACCAGGCCGCCCTGGGTGGGGACATGGGTGACGGCGATCAGCTTGACCCGGTCGTCCATCATCCGGCGCATGGCGTCGACGTCCAGCCGGCCGCTCTCGTCGTCGGGCACGACCTCGACCTGGACACCGTGCCGGCGGGCGGTCTGCAGGAACGCGATGGCATTGCTGGCGTACTCGGCGCGCGCGGTCAGGATCCGGTCCCCCGGGGTCCAGGGCAGCGAGTAGAAGGCCATGTCCCACGCCCGCGTGGCGTTCTCCACCACCGCGATGTCCTCCCGGGCGGCACCCACCAGGCGGGCCAGCGCGTGATAGGTGTGCTCCAGGCGGTCGGCCCGCGCGGTGGCGGCTTCGTAGCCCCCCGTCTCCTCCTCCAGCCGCAGGTGTTCCACCACCGCGTCGACCACCGGCCGGGGTGGCAGAGCGGCGCCTGCATTGTTCAGATGCGTGACCCGTGCACAGCCGGCCGTGTCCCGCCGCACCCGCTCGACATCGATCCGCACCATCGCCCCCCCGTACCCTGCTGCCCCTGCATTCCGTCTCCGACGCAACGCACCGGAGTTGACGGATGTTCCCACCCCGGCCACAGCACCGGCCGGGACCACGGAATCGGCCACCGGCATCGCGAACCCGCCCCGGAGAACCGACGGTTCCGGAATGCACGGGTGGACGAACCGCCCCACCGAATCCTGCGTTTCCACGGCCGCGAGCACCGTACCGACCGGATCCGTGAGCTACCGGCCACCTTCCCGTCGATGCGGTCCCGGCCCGGCGAACCTCGCCGATCATCACGGGAAGATCCGGCCCGGTCGCGGGAGAATGACGTATCGTCATCATTTCTCGAAATTGGCCGAATTGAACCTGTACCTCTGCTGATCATCGGGTGTGCAGGCACCTCGTACTGTCGGACGAGGTCTTCGAACGGCGCTCTCAGACCGTGGCCAGCGCGCGGCGGGCGCGCTCCACCTGCCCGTCGGCACCGCAGCGCCGGGCGAGCTCCAGCCCCTGTTCGAGTGCCCGGCGGGCCTCCTCCCGGCGGCCGGCGCCGGAGAGTGCGGTGCCGAGGTCGACCAGGGCGAAGGCGTGCTCGCAGGCCGCCGGTGACCGGCTCAGTCGCCGTACGGCCTCCTCCAGCAGCTCCACCGCCTCGGCGCCGTCGTGGAGCGCCGCGCAGACCCGCAGCGCGCTGCCCACCGCGGAGTCGGTACCGGTCGTCTCTGCGCGGCGCAGTGCCTGGTCGGCGAGCTCGCGGGCGCGGGAGGGGTCGAGGTCGGCGGTGGCCAGGGCCAGCTGGCCGGCCCAGGGTGCCCAGACGGGGTTGTGCCAGCCGCGCGCGTCCAGCAGGGCCCCGGCTTCGGTGAGCGCGGCGGCGGCGCCCGGCAGGTCGCCACGGGCCAGCAGGAGCCTGCCGTACAGGGTCGGGGCGTCGGGCAGCACCATCACCGTCGGGTAGGGCGGCCCGAAGGAGTACTGCTCGGCGAGTTCCAGTGCTTCCCCGGTCCTGCCGCGCGCCAGCAGGGTGTCGGCCAGCACACCGACCGCGAACCACTGGAGCGGGATGCCGGGGCCGATCCGCTCGGCCGAGCGCAGGGCACGGCGCAGGAAGTCCTCGGCCTCACGGAGGTCGCCCTGGCGGAAGCGCAGCAGGCCCATGAGGAAGTGGGCGAAGCCCAGGTGCGCCCCGCTCCACCCGGCCACCCGGTAGGCCCAGACCGCTTCGTCGAACAGGGCCTCCGCGCGGTCGGTCCGGTCCGCGTACAGGTAGCTGATGCCGAGGATGCCGGGCAGTTCGAACCCCCAGAGGGTGTTCGTCCAGCCGAGACCGTGCGGCAGCCGGCCGTTCTCCAGGGCCCGCTCGGCGATCGCCAGCGCGTCCGCGGCGGGCCGGCCGCGCAGGGTGAGATCCCAGCAGTGCAGGGCCAGTACGGCGCTGACCATGCCCGGCTCGCTGTCGGCGAGGGTCTGCGCGAACCGTGCCAGGTGCCGGGAGCGGCCGGGGCCGTCGTCCTCCCGGGCCTGGAAGGCGGTGAACATGAAGTGCGCGATCTCCAGCCGCTGTCGGCCCCGGCCCGACGGTGTCAGCAGGGCCTCTTCGCGGCACACTCCCGCCGCCTCGCCCAGCCGGTTGCTGTGTGCCAGCGCCTGGGCGAGGCGGAAGGTGGCGTCCACGCGCAGTTCAGGGCTCAGTCCGGGCTTCTCGTCGAGCGCGAGGCGCAGTTGGTTGACGGTCGCGGCCGGGTCGGTGAGGAGTGAGGAGCAGCCGAGCTCGTAGCGGACCTGGGCGCGCTGCTCGTCCGGCGGCGGCTCGCTCATGGCGCGGCGCAGGCAGCGCTGGGCGGCTTCGGGGGCACCGATGGCGAGGTGTTCGGCTGCCGCCCCGCGCAGTTTGGCGACGGTCTCGTGGTCGTTGTCGGGGAGGGTTTCCAGGAGGTGGCGGGAGGCGGCGAGCAGGCCCTGTCCGGCGTTCTGGATCTCGGTGGCGGCGACGCCGTGCATGGCGGTGCGGGTGGCGGCCGGCATGGACTGGTAGACGGAGGTGGCGATCAGCGGGTGGACGAACTCCAGCCGGCCGTCGGTGCCGTCGGTCAGCACCCGGTGTGCGCGCAGCTCGCTCACGGACTGGGCGGCGGCCGAAGGCCCCTGGGCGCAGATGGCCGCGGCGAGGGCGGGGCGGATCCCGGTGCCGAGCATGGCGGCGGCCCAGGCGAACTGCAGGGTGCTGGGCCCGAGTCGGTCGAGCCAGGTCTTGAGCGTCATGCCGCGGGCCTCGGCGGCGAGCGCACGCAGGTGGACGGTGTTCTCCCCGACGGGCGGGAGCTGCCGGTCGAGGACCTGGCGCAGCAGGACCGTGGTGTCGTAGGGGTTGCCGCCGGTGACCGTCCAGACCTCGCGGCAGAAGTCCTCCTCGGCCAGGTGTCCGAGTCGGGAGCGGACCAGCTCCGTGATCGAGGCGGGCCTGAGCGGACGCAGGTCGTACCTGCCCCCGGCCCGTACCGCCCTGTCCTGCAACGGACCCGCCTCCTCGGGGAACTCGTCGCGGCAGGCCAGCACCATGAGCACGGGCAGTTCACGCGCGTGGTGGGAGAAGGAGGTCAGCCAGCCGAGCGATTCCGGGTCCCCCCAGTGGAGGTCGTCCACCATCAGCACCAGCGGCGCCCGGCGACGGGCGAGCTGGGTGACGACGAAGTCGAGCCCGTCCCGCACGCCCTGCGGATCGAGCTGCCCGGCCGGCGGGACCAGCCCCACCGCAGGGCCGACGATCTCGGCCCACGGTCCGAAGACCTCCCGTCGCTCGGCTTCCCGGAGAGTGCCCAGTACGGGGCGCAGGAGTTGGCGCACCACCCGGAAGGGGTCGTGCCGCTGCTGCTCGCCGCCCCGGGCGAACAGGACCGTGCAGTCGGCATCGCGGGTGGCCGCTCTCCGCACCTCGGTCAGCAGCGCGGTCTTGCCCAGGCCCGGCGGGCCGACGTAGAGCAGGATCTCGCCCACTCCCGGGTCGGTCTCGTCCCCGCCGCACAGCATGCGGATCGCCGTGCGGGCCGCGTGGAGCTCCGAGTCCCGTTCGTGCAGCGGCCTGGAGTCCTTGCGCGACGTGGCCCTCGCGCCGGGGTCGGTCCGCTCCCCCGGCTCGCACTCCTGCTCGGTCACCACAAGTCCTTTCGCCGACCCGGCCGCGCTTCAGAGCGTAACGCCGTCCGGACGATTGTGAGCTGCTGTCGACGAGAGCACCTGCCAGGGCATCAATTCACGCTCGGCGGCGACCTTTTGGGCTCTCTCTTGTTCTGATTGATCGCCATATGCCTTCATATCCAATGAGGTTCACCGAAGCGGCACCGTGCGGTGGCGCTTCCCCGGGTGAACGCCGAACGGGCCGCGCCCGCTCAGTTCCCGTCCGCCTCCTCCGTCGTGAGGGGAAGCAGCGGGAACAGCCGGGAGACGAGGGCCACCGGCCGAGCGCCGTCGGGCCGGGCCGGCGGACGCCGAACGGTGCGGCCCTCCGGGCCGATGCCGATCGAGGGGCGGTCCCCCGGCCCGGTCGGACCGTCAGCACAGGCCCAGGGTCAGGATCTTGGTGATGGTGCCGTCGACCGCGGGAGCGGCGGTCAGGTTGCGGTTCAGCGAGAAGGTGATCTGACGCCTGCCGTCGGCAGTGGTGAAGCTGAAGGTCTCGTAGCCGGCGACACTGCCGCTGTGGCCCCAGGCGGCCTGTCCGTTCGCGCAGTAGGTACGGCTCTCCAGGCCCAGACCGTAGGCGCGGCCGTGGTCGTCGATCGGGTGCGGCAGGCGCATCTGCGCCAACAGGCCGGGCGCGAGCAGCCTGCCGCCGAACAGGGCGCGGTAGAAGCGGTTCAGGTCGTCGGCGGTGGAGGTCATCGTGCCGGCGCCCCAGATCGGGGACGGGCTGAAGACGGTGAGGTCCACCGGCGCCGCCGTGGGGCCGTCCAGCCATTCGTAGCCGTGCAGATGCGGCCCGGACAGGGCGTCGGCGGTGCTCGGGAACGAGGTGTCGGCCAGCTGCAGGGGGCGCACGATGCGCCGGGTGATCTCGTCGCCCAGCCGGTGACCGGTGACGTGCTCGACCAGCATCCCGAGCACCACGTAGTTGGTGTTCGAGTACGCCCAGGAGGTGCCCGGGGCGAACTGCGGGCCGAGCTTCGCGGAGATGGCGACCAGTTCGGCCGGGGTGTAGTGGGAGGTCTGGGCGGAGCGCAGCGCGTCGGGCTCGGCCAGCAGCGTGGTGAGGTAGTCGGCGAGGCCACTGGTGTGGGAGAGCAGCTGACGCACCGTGATGTTCCCTCCGTTCGGCACCACACCCGGCAGGCCGCGCTCGATCGGGTCGTCCAGGCCGATCCGTCGCTCCGCCACCAGCTGGAGCACGACCGTCGCGACGAAGGTCTTGGTCACACTGCCGATCCTGAAACGGTCGCCCGCTCGGGCGCGCTGCCCGTCCGCGAGGTCCGCCACGCCGCTGCTCGTACGCCACACTCCCCGCGCGTCGCGCACCTCGGCGACCACACCGGGCACCCCCTCGGCCACCGCCTCGTCCAGCGCCTGCTGGAGGGCTGCGCGGTCCGTGGCGTCCGGCCGAGCCGCGACCGCCGCCCCGGCGCCGGTGCCGGTACCGGCGGCGAAGGCCGGCCCCTGCGCCGACACGACGCCGGCGGCCGCCAGCAGGACGGTGGCCAGGCGAACGCCGTTGCGGTACTTGGGCCTTGCGGTGCTGAACACGATGACCGGCTCCCTCTGTGGGTGTTCTCTCGTTCCGACGAAGACGATCTTGCCCGGACACCACCCCGCTGGAGATCGCCCGTGACGGTGAATCGCCCACTCACCCGCGCGGGGGAGACGCCCCCCGGGCCGGTGATGTCCCCCGGGACCGGAGAACGCCACGGAGCCGGCCCGTCCCGGGACGGTCCGCCAGGCAGCCGGTCCCCACCCCGAGCGACCTGAACCGTCTGCACCCCGCCCTGAGCGGCGGCGGGCTCCTGGCTCCCGCGCAACCCGCCGGGACGCGTACCGCCGTCAGGATTCCCGACGGTCCGACGGCGGGGAGCGGAGAACCGCCTCGTCCCGGGCCGCCGGCACCGGTGGCCGGCGGAACCGGTACGGTCTGTCCTGATCGTTTTCGGGCGCCGGGCTTCACCGGCCCGGTCGGCAGCAGGTGAACCGTGCGTAGGGCAGCTCTCGTGGTGGTCGGCTTGATCCTGCTCGCCGAGGTGCTCGAAGTGGTGGTGATGACCACCGGTCTCGTCCTGGTCTCGGTCGCCGCTCCCCCCGAACCCGACCGGCAGCCGAGCACGGCCGACCAGGTGGTCTTCTACCTGTCGGCCTGTGCCGCCATCGTCTGGGCGGGCCTGTGCGCCTGGGGAGCGGTCGGCGCCCTCTCGGCGGCCGTCCGGCGGACTCCCCCGCGAAGACGGCTCCTCGTCCTGCTCGCCGCCGGGCACACGGCCCTCGCCTGGTACATCGCCGAGCAGGGCGAACTGCCGCTGGCCCTGGCCGTCCTGGTGATCGCGGCCCTCCTCGGCCTACTCCCCCTGCGGGCCGGAACCGGGCAGGGCGCCGGGCCGAGGCACCGGCGCGCCGGATAGGCGCTGCAGGCGCCGTGATCGAGCGCTCCGGCAGGCACGTGGGCACGGCGGCGTGGCACCACCGTTCACCGGAGCCTCTCCGTCGGCCGATGAACCCAGGCATTCGCTGCCGACCCACTCTGAGAAGGGACTTCGTCACCATGGCGACTCCGGCCGCCCGTCCGGTCACCGTCACGGCATCGTCGCAGGACTTCGCGGGACGCCGGCGGGGAGCCGTCCGGTGATGGACTCCACCGGCCTGCGCGTTTCTGCCGCCACTCCTCGGCAACCCGGTTCCGCCGGCTGGCCGGAGCACCTGGCCGCACCCGGCCGCGGCCTTGTGCTCTTCGCCCTGGCCGCCGTCGAGGCGGTGCTGGCGTGCGCCGTGGCCGCGGCCGGCCTGCTGCTGGGTGTCGGCATCGGCATCCCCCTGCTGTCACGCACCCTCGGCCGGCTGCGGCGGGTGGCCAGGGCGGCCCGGGGGTACGCCGGCCGCTGGAGCGGCCTGCCGATCCCCGATCCCTACCTCCCCGTGACGCCGAGGCAGCCGGGAGTCCGCGGTCAGCTGCGGCACAGCCGCGCACTGCTGAGCGACCCGGCCACCTGGCGCGACCTCTGGTGGGCGGTCACCGATCCCTGGGTCGGCGCGTGGATCGCGGTGGGCCCCGCGGCCCTGGTGGTGTACGGCGTGTTCGGCGCCCTGGTACAGCCCTTCGTCTGGAAGCCGATCGAACGGGCCGGCGGCAGCAACTGGTACACCGTCATCCACGTGCACTCCACCGGGACGGCCCTCGCCGCCGTACCCGTCGGTGTCGCCCTGATCGTGGCCGCTCTGCTCGCCGGGCCACCCGTCCTGCGGCTGCACGCCCGCTGGACGGCCGTCCTGCTGGCGCCCACCGAGGCCGCCCGGCTGCGGCTGCGCGTGACCCAGCTGGCCGGAACCCGCGCCGACGCGGTGGACGCCCAGGCCGCGGAGCTGCGCCGGATCGAGCGTGACCTGCACGACGGCGCCCAGGGCCGTCTGGTCGCCATGGGGATGAGCCTCGGCAACGCCGAGAAGCTGATCGACACCGATCCCGAGGAGGCCCGGGCGCTGCTGGCCGCCGCCCGGGAGTCGTCGTCAAAGGTCCTGCAGGAGATGCGAGACCTGGTGCGGGGCATCCACCCGCCGGTGCTCGCCGACCGCGGCATCACCGACGCCGTACGCGCACTCGCCCTCGACACGGTGCTCGACGTCGAGGTCACCGGACACCTCCCGGGCCGCCCGGCCGCGCCGATCGAGTCCGCCGCCTACTTCGCGGTCGGTGAACTGCTCACCAACGCCGCCAAGCACAGCGGCGCGAGCCGGGTGAGCGTCGTCGTCGGCCACCGGGACGGCATCCTCACCGTCGAGGTGGCCGATGACAGCCGGGGCGGCGCCGACCCCGGAGCTGGCACCGGCCTGCGGGGCGTCGAGCGCCGGCTGGCAACATTCGACGGCGGCATCACCGTCCACAGCCCGACCGGCGGCCCGACCACCATCCTCCTGGAGATACCGTGCGCGTTGTCCTCGCCGAAGACCTCTTCCTCCTGAGGGACGGGCTGGTCCGCACCCTCGGCGAGCACGGCTTCGACGTCGTCGCAGCGGTCGACAACGGGCCGTCGCTGCGCAAGGCCCTGCTCGACCACCGGCCGGACGTCGCGGTCGTCGACGTGCGGCTGCCGCCCTCCTACACCGACGAGGGGCTGCAGGCCGCCCTGGAGGCACGCCGTCAGGTCCCCGGCTTCCCCGTCCTGGTGCTCTCGCAGTACCTGGAGCAGCTCTACGCCAGGGAACTGCTGGCCGATGACGCGGGCGCGGTCGGCTACCTGCTCAAGGACCGGGTCACCGACATCGGCCAGTTCGTCGAGGCGGTCACCCGGGTGGCGGCCGGGGAGACCGTGATGGACCCGTACGTCATCTCACGGCTCCTCACCCGCGGCGACGCCCGGGGCCGCACGGCCTCGCTCAGCCCGCGCGAGCGCGAAGTGCTCGAACTCATGGCGGAGGGCCGCTCGAACGCCGCGATCGGCCAGCGCCTGCACGTCACGATGAGCGCGGTCACCAAACACACCGCCGGCATCTTCACCAAGCTGGGACTGCCGGCCTCCGACGACGACAACCGCCGGGTGCTCGCCGTGCTGGCCTACCTCAATCGCTGACCGCGCGTGGCGGCACCCCGCACCGGGCGTGCGCCACGAGAGCGCCCGCAACGCCGGCGCGGCCCGCGCCCTGTCCGGCATCAACCCGAATCCGGGGCGAGCCCGGCGGCGGCCGCCCCTCGCGAGCGGTCAACGAGCCAGGTGCACAGCGATGATGACGCTTCATCAGTTCAACTGCACGCTTCCTCCAGGAGCAGGCCACTCCCCCGGCCCCGGGGCGGGGGTGCGCAAAAGTACACCCCCCGCGTGTACTTGACCCCACTGTGCCGGGCGCGGATCGGGGCGATCGTCAGGGGTGTCCACCAGACATCCGACAAGGAGGGCACATGCCCGACACCCTGCAGGCTCCCCCGGGTCGTACCGACACCACCGGTCCGTTCCGGCGGACGGTCGCGGTGTTCACGATCGCCACCTGGCTCGGCGCCGGCGCACTGCTGGCACTTCAGCCGGTCGTCCGCCTCGATCCGGAGTTGCTGACGCTGCCCCAGTTCGGGCCGAGCATCGGAGTGCTGGCCGTGCTGGCACTCCGCAAGCGGCCGTGCCGGATCTCCGTCTCGTTGCGGCCGACCCGTGCCGTGCTCATCCGGTGCGCCGCGGGCGCCGGCCTGGTGGCCGCGGTGCTCGCGCTCTGTCTCGGTGCTCTCGTCGCAGCGGGCCGGCCGGTCCACCTGACCGGTCCCGGCTCGCTCGCCGGGCCCTTCTGGCTGCTCGCCGTCCTGCAGTGGGTTGGCGCGTGCGGCGAGGAACTGGGCTGGCGCGCCTTCCTGCAGAGGCACTTGGAGACCCGCTTCGCCACGCCGGTCTCCGCAGTGGCGGTCGGCGTTCTGTGGGGGACGTGGCACGTGCAGTACTACAGGTTCGGCCTCGCCTTCGTGGCCGCCTTCCTGGTGATGACCGTCGCGATCTCGCTCCTCATGAGTGTCCTCGTCAAGGGCGCCGGTGCCGGGGCGCTGCTGGTCGCCGGGACCTTCCACTGGCTGCTGAACCTGGGCATTCTCCTGCTGCTCGACTTCGAGCAGGGAGACCTCGTCACCATGGCGGCCCTCGCCGCCTGTTCGGCCGTCGTCGCGGCTTCGGTCCAGGGGTTCGCCCGCCGCCGGCGGAGCGTCCGGTGACGGACGCCGTCCGCCCCGGAGGCGGACCCGCCCCGGAGGATCTCGCCCCGGGGCCCACGTCCAGCCGCTGTCCAGCCGCCGTCTCCCGGCCCGGACCGACCGGGTGCAGGCCGGACGGCTGCACCTCCGTATCCTGGTGGCCGCTCAGGGGAGACCGGCTCCCTGCGAAGGGAGCCCCGTGCGCATCGTCCACTCGACCCACGGCGCGAGCGACGTCCCGGAGGAACTGTCGGAGCAGATCAGGCACCTCGTCCAGGAGTCCGACGACTGGGAGCGGGAGACCCTGGAACTCGACCACCGGATCGGCAAGTACTCCGTGTTCAACGTCGAGCTGCACGCCCTGGCGGAACCCGGAACCGGCCGGCCCCGGTGGGCGGTCACCCGATGGTCCCAGCCGGCCCCGCCGGCCTCGTTCTACGGCATCCGCCTCCGCCGGCAGAAGCCCGCCTCCCTGCTCGTCGAGGACACCGCGGACCGCGCCGAGGCGCACGCGCGTTACGAGGAGCACGTCCGCGCCCGCGCAGCCGAGCAGACGGCCGCCCACGGCGACGGCTTCGCCTTCCAGCACACCGACGTTCCCGGCCTCCCGGGCTATGTCGACCGGGGCGACGAGGACTTCTGAGTTCTCGTCGCCTGCCCCCGCGCGGCGCGGTGGAGCGGAGTCAGGGCTTTCGCGCGATGCCGGCGTAGCAGGACGCCTCGGTGCTGGTGAGGTTGCGCGTGTCGTCACCGGGGTCGGGCCGCCACAGGTGGGTGGGGACGACGCCGGGTTCGAGGAGTAGCCAGCCGTCGAAGAAACGGGTGATCTCGTCGCGGGTGCGGGCCTGCCCGGGGGTGCCGGCCGCCCGGTAGGCGTCCGTGAGGCGCCGGATCCCGTCGGGGTCGAAGTCGGGCGTGGCGTGGGTGATGGTGAGCGTGCTCCCGGGGGCCAGCGCGTTCTTGAGGTGCTCGACGATCTCGTGCGCGCCGAGTTCGTCCGGGACGAAGTGGAGCAGGGCGTTGAGGCTCAGGGCGACGGGTTCGTCCAGGTCGACGGTGTCCAGCAGACCGGGTGCGGCCAGCAGTTCGCCGGGGCTCGTGACGTCGGCCTGGACATAGGCGGTGCGGCCGGCGGGGTGGCTCTCCAGGAGCGCGCGGGCGTGGGTCAGGACGATGGGGTCGTTGTCGGTGTAGACCACATGGGCCTCGGGGCGCAGGCTCTGGGCAACCTCGTGCAGGTTGGGCTGGGTGGGGATGCCGGTGCCGATGTCGAGGAACTGGGTCATTCCCCCGCCGGCGAGCAGGCGGGTGGAGCGGTGCACGAACCGCCGGTTGATCCGCGCGGTCGCCAGGATCGAGGGGAACGCCTCCATCGCCCTGACCGCGGCCTCGCGGTCGGCCGGGAAGTTCGTCGTGCCGCCCAGGAAGTAGTCGTACATCCGGGCGGAGTGCGCGCGGTCCAGTTCGAGGTCCACCACGCCGTCCTCGTCTGCCACCATGCGCCCCCGCTGCCGTCCCGTCCGGTGGTCCGGGGATCCATCGGCCGCGCCGGGCCGTGCCCTCCCCCGTTCTCGGTGATGCCTGCCCGACGAATGGCGCGGGCAATCGCAGGGGCGCCGGGAGATGCGTCCCGCACTGCCGGCGGCAGCACCGGACTGGAGTGCGAACGGAAAGTAGTCACACTTACCCGGAGCGTCAGGAATTCTGTGCCGAGCCCTGCACAAACACCGCGTTAATCCGGTTGGCTGACCAGTAGGAGCACGTGTTCTCCACCGACGGCCGACCCGCCACGGGTCGGTGCGGTGCCCACGGACAGGACCTTCGTGACCATCGATCTGGAAACCCTGGCGGTCTGGGGAACCGCCGCCCGGATCCCCTCCTCCGACGCAGCCGCCCCCGGCCGACACCGGCCCACCGCCACGGAACGCACCGCCACGGCCCGCACCGGCACGTTGCGTACCGGCACGGCACGGCTGCGCCGTCGGCACGACCACCCGGGCCCCGCCGACCGGGCGGCGGCCGGCCCCGAACGGAGCGCCTGATGGGACCTCACCCCACCGACGCCCCCGGCGTCACCGGCACCCGGGCCCCCTGCCCGCAACAGCCCGCCCGGCGGCAGACCGTGACCTTCTCGGCGTTCCACGAGTACCACCACAGGCTCTGGCTCCGCTACGCCCACACCCAGGTCGGCAGCCGCTCGGCCGCCCAGGCCGTGGTGGACGAGCTCTCCGCCGACCTCCTGGAGAGCTGGGAGCACGTCCTGGAGCAGGAGTCCGTCCCCGGCTACGCCTGGGCCCTGCTCAGGGACCACGTCCACAGCTGGCTCGACCGGCACGGCCGGCCGCCCGCCCTGGTCGACACCGCGGCCTTCCGCGCCACGATCAGCAAACTGCTCGTCCACGAGATGCGCGACGAGTTCGCCGTCATCGAGAGCGAACTCGGCCTGTACGCGGCGATCGCCGTGCTGCCCGACCGGCAGTACGACGTCATCGTGCTCCGCTACGTCCTGGGGCTGACCTCCACGGAGACCGCCGACCGCCTGGGCATCGAGGAGGCCACCGTCCGCTCGCACGTCCGGCACGCCAAACGCGGCCTGGCCAGGAAGCTGCACCTGCCGGACCCGTCCGACCCGGAAGAGTGACCGTGCACCGCACCGATGAACGACCCACCATCGACACCGTCCTCGACGAGGCCGAGGTCCTCGCCGACGAGTACGACGACTACGACGCCGCGGCCGCCCGGTCCCGCGCCGAGCGGGCCGTGGGGGCGCGGCAGGCCGGGCCGGCCGCCCGGGAGGTGCCGCACCGCTGGCCGGCCCCCGTCGACCAGGCCGCCCACGACCTCGACCTCGCCGTCACCCTCATCGTCACCGCCCCGCAGGCCGCCGCCGGCCTGCGCCGCCTCGCCGACAGCGAGGACATCGAACCGGCCGGCGCCCTCGTGCTCGGCGCCCTGCTCCACCTGGCCGGCTACCGCGACGCCGCCGCCTTCTGGTGGCAGTTCGCGGCAGGCAGCGGCAGCAGGAACGCCGCCTTCTGCCTCTTCCTCGCCCACCGCGAACGCGCCGAACACCGCGACGCCGAACACTGGCGCGCCTACGGCCGGCGCCTCGCCGCCCACATCCGCGCACACACCGACGGCGGCCTGCGCGCCCTCCTCCCCGAGCAGGTCCAGCGTGACCTGATCAGACAGTGTCACAGCAGGCGCCGCCTGGTGCTGCCCCACGAACTGGAAGCCGCCATCAACCGCCTCCACCACCATCCCGACCCCGATTTCGGCGAGATCACCGCGGTCTGCCCCGACCTCTTCCTCGGCCTCGGGCCCGCCGACGCCCAGGCGGGTCCGCGAAGCCGACCAGGGCGGCGCTCCCCTCGATGACCCGTCCGGTCCTCACCCGGATCTCACGGCGACCGGCCACCGGTCACCGGCCACCGGCCACACCAAGGCGGGCAGCGGGCCGGTGGGGCGAACAGTCGCTCTTCCGGTCGCCGCGCCTGCTTGCCGCGCCCGGGCCGCATCCGGGCCGCATCCGGGCCGCATCCGGCCTCCCGCCCGTGCAATGACGGCCGCCAGTCCTTCGGCGGCGAACCGTTCAGGCTGTTGACGCGTCCTCTTCTCCGGAACTCCGGTCAACAGACAGAGGAGAAGCATGACCCTGGAAAACCTTGCAGCACGTCCGAGCCGGCGCACGGCACTCGCCCTCGGGGCCGGGACCGCGCTCGCCGCCGTGGTGTCCACCGGCGGAACGGCCCGGGCCGCCTCGCCGGACCGGGACGGCGTCTCCCGGGCACTGGGCGCCCTGGAGCGGGAGCACTCCGCGCGGCTCGGGGTGTTCGCGCGGAACACGGCCACCGGAAGGAGCGTGCTGTACCGCGCCGACGAGCTCTTCCCGTTCTGTTCGACGTTCAAGACGATCGCGGTGGCCGCCGTACTGAGGGACCTCGACCGGAACGGCGAGTTCCTCGCCAAGCGCATCCGCTACACCGCGAAGGACGTCACCGACTCGGGCTACGCCCCGGTCACCGGAACGCCCGAGCACCTCGCGCAGGGCATGACCGTCGCGGAACTGTGCGCCGCCGCCATCGACTACAGCGACAACACGGCGGCGAACCTCCTGCTCCGCGAGCTCGGCGGCCCCTCGGCCGTCACCCGCTTCTGCCGATCGATCGGGGACGGGACGACCCGGCTCGACCGGTGGGAGCCCGAGCTGAACTCCGCCGAACCCGGGCGCGTGACCGACACCACGAGCCCGTTGGCCATCGCCCGGACCTACGCCGAACTCACCCTCGGCACCGCGCTCGCGCCGCGCGACCGGCGGCAGCTGACCACCTGGATGCTGGCCAACACCACCAGCGGGGCGCGCTTCCGCGCCGGCCTGCCCAAGGACTGGACCCTCGCGGACAAGACGGGCACCGGCAGCTACGGCACCACCAACGACGTCGGCATCGCCTGGACCCCGGACGGGACACCGGTCGTGCTGGCCGTCCTGTCCACCAAGCAGGACGCCCACGCCCCTGCGGACGAACCCCTCGTCGCCAGGACCGCCGCACTGCTGGCCACCGCACTGGCCTGACCGGCGCCCGGCCCGGTGTGGCCCGGTCCCCGCAGTGGCGGTGGCCGGCCACCGGCGTGGCCTGCGGGACCGCGGGAACGCCGAGGTGCTACTGCGGGTGGGGTGAGCGTCTCAGCCGATCGTCGCGGCGTGCGCGGTCTCCGCCGAGAAGCCCCAACTGGGCGCCGTGTCCCAGGGGTTGGGAAGCGTGTCACCGGTCGCGTAGGCGTAACCCGCGCCCCTGGCGAAGGCGGTGTCCAGGGCGGTCTGCATGCGCGGCCCGTCGGGCACGCCGTGGACCAGGTGCCAGAACGAGGTGCCGTCCGGGTCGAAGGAGGCGCCCGAGTAGTAGCCCGCCGTCAAGTTGAAGACGTTGCCGCCGAGCCAGCCGCTGCCGGTGTAGTCCGCGTAGCTGCCCTCGTAGGTGACGAAGGTGTCGGCGGTGCGGTGACCGGATCCCAGGTAGCAGTCGGCGATGGCGGTACCGGGGTTGTCCACCACCAGGTCCTGCGCGGCCGGGTCGATCCCGTTCATGGTGGTCTGTACGTACTGGCGCAGCGCGTAGTAGTAGTCGCGGGTGCTGTTGCCCGCGCCGCAGTCCCGGCTGACGACGTCGAAGAAGATGCCGTCGACGTGCAGCTTGCCGTCGGCGGTCTTCAGGTAGTTGTCGATGGACGCCTTGACGTCGGCGAGCGGCCGGGTGCCGCTGTCTGTGTGGACGTAGCCGATCACCCGGGTGTGGCCGCCGGCGGCGGTGGTGCCGGCTCGCAGGGTGTCGGCCTGGGCCTGCCAGGCCGGCGTGAACGCGGTGTCGCCGTTCCCGGGGTTGAGGATCACGATCGAGGCGGCCGGAGTGGCCGACTGAAGGCCGGCGAGCATCGGGTCGCCGGGCCAGACGTACGCCGGGACGCCGATCTCCAGGCCTCGGACGGCAGTGGCGGCAGCGGCGGGAGTGGCAGCGATGGCGCTCGACGCGCCTGCGGTCACGGTGAGCGCGGAACTGAAGAGCAGGGCCAGCAGACCCTTGGTGTGCTTGCGCACGGCATCCCCCACAGAGTTGATCAACTGTGTGCTCATTGTGCCGCATCGCCGCACGGCCGGTAAGTGCGGCGGACGGCCGGTGGGTGCCGCGGACGGCAGGAGGAATCTCTCCGGCGGCCGACGGCACTGCTGCCCGTTCTGCGTCCCACCCTCACCCCGGCCGAAGCCCCGGCCGGCCCCCTCGGCCGGGTCGGCGACGCGCCCCCCCGGGGGGGGAATCACCCGTCGGCAGGGCGCCGTGCTCCCGGCCTCGGGGCCTACAACTGCGCCCGGGCGGGCGCGCCCGGGCGCCGCCCGGCAGGCGGAGAGCCCTGCCCGTCCACGGAACGGACCGGGTCCCGACCAGGCACGGTCGGGTCGGGACGGGCCGACGACCGGACGTCCATGGTTGCCGAGCCGCGCTTCTTCAACGACCGTCGAAGGGGACGGGAAGACCGTCGGCCCGGCAGATCGGCTGCGCTCCGCCGTCGAATGCCGCTCTCCGCCGGGTGTTCGAAGAGTGAGGAGACCCTCGTGCCCACCGACCAGGTGACGCAGTTCCTGGAGGCCCTGAGCCCGGAGAGCCGGGAGCAGGTCCGGCAGCAGCCGCGCGAACAGTTGGAGAAGCTGACCGCCGCATGGCGGACCGAACTCGTCGAGGACATCGACCTGGACTCGCTCGACGAGTTGTCGCCGCCGGCCGCCGCCGAGGAGGCGGCCGAACGCGTCGTCCGGGCCTTCCTCGCCGGATAGGTCCGGCCGGACGGGACCGGACGGGTGACTCCGGCCGGGGAGGGCCGGCCGGGTGGGCCTGGCCGGGAAGGGGCGGCCGGGTGGGCCTGGCCGGGAAGGGGCGGCCGGGTGGAGCCGGGACGCGTCGGACGGGTGTCCCCCTGTGGACCGTCCCGGCGGCCCGGCAGCCGATCGGCGGGCTGCCCCGGTTCGGGCGCGTCCTCGGTGCTGCATCCGGTGGCGTCGAGCCCCGTTCCGGCTCGGTGCGCGAGTCGCAGGACCGGGGTCGACCTGCACGCGGCGATCCGCCGTGACGCGCGCACCAGCCGGTCAACCGACCGATCAGCCGACCGATCAGGCGCAACCGCGATCGGGGTGGTCGGCCCGGTGCCGGATGGCGGCCCGTTCCCAGCCGAGCCGGGGACGGGCCGCTCGGGTTCAGGCGCGGCAGCGCAGCATCGTCAGCGGGGGGTTGGCGGCGTGGTCGGCCCAGAAGTCCTTGCCGTACTCGCGCACGCCGGCGGCGGAGACCTCCAGGGGAACCCAGGTGACCTCGCTGAATCCGGCTGCCCGAAGACACTTCTCGTACACCTCGCGGCTGGGCGGGTTCGCGACGAACGAGATCGGCGGGTCGAGGAGCGCGGTGATCCGCACGCGCGGCCCGATCTCGGTCTCCTCGCCGAGCGATTCGCACAGGAAGCCGTACTTGGCCAGGGACGGCCCGTCGAAACGGAAGTCCGGGTTCTGCACGAAGGCGAAGAACCCGGCCCCGTCCGCGATGCTGCGGTGGATGTTGCGGCACATCCGCTCGATGGTGGCGACGTCCTCGGCGTAGTTGAACAGCTGGACCGCGACCGCGATGTCGAAGCGCTGCTCGAAGGTGCGCAGCTCGGCGACGTCGCCGAGCTCGTAGTGCACGCCCAGTGGGTCGCCGTCCTCCAGCGCCCGGGCCGCGTCGACCATCGCGGAGGAGATGTCGACGCCGAGGACGTGGGATGCGCCGCGGCGCTTGAACTCCCGGCTGTAGAAGCCGGTTCCGGAGGCCAGGTCGAGGATCGACTTGCCGTTCACGTCGCCGACGAGGGCGAGGAAGCTCGGCACCTCCGCGTAGCGCGCGAGCGGGAGGGTCTTGAAGCCCTCGAACGCCTCACCGATCTCGTCGTACAGCTGACCGCTCATCGTGCTGTTCCCCCTCTGTCCTCGGCCTCGGCCTTCGGGACAGGCCGCAGCCCCTGGGAGAAGTCTCCCTCTCGTCGGCCGGGGCGTCGTACTGGCGGAAGCCACAAACATGCCGTGGCTGCGGCCGGTTCGGTCTTCGTGTTCGTATCGGATGACCGGTGCGATCGTCGGCCTGCTGCTGGATGCACCGCAGGCGTGAGCACCGGCCAAGGAGCACCCCCGGAGCCCGGCTGTCCCACCTGGAGCGCCCTCCGAAGCCGGCGAACCGACAAGCGGGGCGCCGTCCGGGAACGGCGAGCGCGGGCTCGACAGCGGGTGCGGGTGCGGCGACCCGGGCCACGCGGTTGTCGGCGACCTGTCGTGGAGTCATCGGCTGCTCCTCCGCCCGTCCGCCAGTTGCCGTGAGGACTCCCCCGACATAACGTCAACTAGCCTACGTGGCAGTGGCCTTCAGGAGCGGCTGGCGTCACGTCGCTCCTGGCGCGTCCGGACCGCGTCCCAGTATGATCTTCCACCCATGGACGCGAACGCAGGATACGAGATGACCGCCGTCCCGGCCGGGCGGGTGACGCTGTCGGATCGGCGGACACAGCGGCGCTGGTCGGCCGAGCTCGCGCCGTACCGACTGGCGGCCTTCCCGGTCACCCAGGCGCAGTACGCGCGGGTCACCGGTGAGCAGCCGAGCAGCGCCCGGGGCGACCGGCTGCCCGTCGAGGGCGTCTCCTGGTGGGACGCGGTCCGGTTCTGCAACTCCCTGTCCCGACAGGAGGGGTTGACGCCGGCCTATCGCCTCCGTGCCGACACCGAGGAGATCGAGTGGGACGCCTCCGCTGACGGGTACCGGCTGCCGACCGAGGCCGAGTGGGAGCACGCCTGCCGCGCCGGCACGGTCGACGCCAGGTACGGACCGCTCGACGAGATCGCCTGGCACCGCGGCAACTCGTGCGAGCGGATTCACGACGTGGGCGGTCGGCAGCCCAACCCGTGGGGCCTGCACGACATGCTGGGCAACGTCTGGGAGTGGTGCTGGGACATCTACGACGCCGAGGTCTACGGCACCTACCGGGTGCTGCGTGGCGGTGGATGGTTCGACGAGCACTGGAGCTGCCGGGCCTCGGTGCGCCGCCGTAGCCACCCCACCTTCCGGATCGACGACGTGGGGTTCCGCATCGCACGTTCCGTCCACCACTGACGCGCCTCGTGCGTGGTGCAACGGACTCCGCGGGAACCCCGACCGCCGGAGCCCCCGGAGAGGCGGGGCCGGTCGGACGACGGACCGGATCCCCCGCGCGGGGGACCAGGATCCGCCCGACAGCCGATGCTTGCGAACCGCAGCGGCTGCGAGCCTCGGAACACCGCGGCGAACAGCGCCCGTTGGACCGGAGGAACGCAGATGACCGGCACCCTGACCGTTCGCACCGCCCTGGCGAGACTGCACGGCCGGACGGCGGCGGGCGTGCCCCGCTGGGCCGTGTGGACCGCGTACGCCACCACGCTGACCGCACTGCCCTCCTGCGTCTGGCGGATCGCGGCCATGAACTTCGGCGCACCGCTGCTGGAGCACGACACGACACCCCGGAGCGGCCACGCTCCAGGGGTGTTCACCGCCGGATGGTGGTACGTCATCGCGCTCAGCGTGGTCAGCGAGACACTGGCGTACCTCTCGGTCGGGCTGGTCGCCCGGTGGGGTGAGGTGTGGCCACGCCGGATCCCCGGCCTGGGCGGCCGCCGGGTACCGGTCCTGGCCGCCGTCGTCCCCGCCGGTCTCGGTGCGACGGCCCTGCTGGTCTTCCCGTACTCACTGGTCATGTCCGCCCTCGGCCTGAAGATCACCGGGGAGCCCGACGGCCTGATCACGCACGGCTGGCAGACCGTCGCCTTCTGGGTCGCGTACGCGCCGCTGGCCGCCTGGGGGCCGCTGCTGGGCGTCCTGACCGTGCACTACTACCGGCGCCGGCGCGGCATCCGGTCCACCGCCGTCGTAGCGCGGGCGGCCGAGTCCGTCCCGGCGCCATGACGGGGTGGGCGACTACGGCCAGCCCCGGGGGTCGCCCCGGTCGAGGGTGTGGAAGCCGCCCGCGTGGGCGAGCACGGTGGCGGGTGCCGGCCCGTGCCGGCTCCTCGCGGGAGGTGGACGTCCCCCTCCGGCGCGGTGCCTCCCGGCGAGGCGTACGTCGCCGTCGTGTCCGGCGCCGTTCCGAAGAGGTCCGGCCGGGTGGAGACCCGCCCGGCCGACGCGGCCAACGGGAAACCCACAACACCAGTTCTGTTGGGGGTCGTTACCCGTGGGCCCCGCCGCCACCCCCCGCGGTGGGGGGCCCCGGGGGGGTGCGCCGCCACCGCC